>NZ_JAIUHK010000027.1:0-86194 GCF_020165075.1 Mesorhizobium sp. CA4 | reverse complement strand
GCGTGAACCGCTTCGACGCAAACTGAAGCGGACAAATGATGTGCTACCAAACCGGACAACTTGATTAGCTACCGACAGCCTTCAGGCACAAGCGGTGCCTCACCTTACCTTTGAGCCTCCACGAGCGAAGCGGCGATTGCTGCGATCGAACGAAACAGGACAAGCGGATCGTCCTTCGTCGGGAGAAATCCTCGCCGTTGCCAGAATTGCGCCGCTTCCGCGTCGACTGCGTTGACCATCAGAGCGCGCCCGCCGATCAGGTCCGCCGCTTGAACACACCACTGAAGTGCATGTTTCACCAAGCCCGTGCCGATGCCGCGCCCGGCCCATCCGGCATCGGTCGCAAGCTGGCCAAGGAGCAGGCATGGCACCGGGTCGGGCGGTTGCCCGGTGTGGATCGACCGGGGCAAGATCGACGGCACCACGGCGGTCGGCGCCAAACCGCAATATCCAACCACGCGGCCGGCTTCGTGGATAACGAGAACGGCCGTAGAACCCTTCTCCCGATTGGAGAGCGCGCGGGTTTTCAGCCAGTGATCAAGCGCAGGCTTCCCGCAGGAAAATTCCGACACATCGTGGACCGCTGCGAGCGGTTCGGGAGCCGACAAGGCCACGGGTCAGCGCTTCGTGGAGTAACCAGCCTCCCAGGGAGCGGGCCGCTTTGCCAGTTCGACCATATCAGGAACGGGGGCAGCCGGAGCTGACAGAACCTCCATGAACTCCGCGAAACCTTCCGGGCTCATGCGGACAAGACGGTTGTCCATCAGCACATCCTCGGCCGCGCGCACGGCGGCATCGCGGACGAAATCCGTGCGGGACCGGCCGCGCAGACTGGCGGCACGATCGATCATCGCCACGTCCGCTTCCGGCAGGCGCATAGAGATCGGATATTCCTTGCGTTCGACAGTGGCGGCCATAACCGTCTCCTCACCGGCAATGTAACGGTTGTAGCGCTATGCAATACAGGACACGCCGGCCTATTTCCGAATAAAGGTCAAGTAAGCAGGCCGCCGTCCCTCGCGGATGGCCTTGGCCTCATAGCGTGTGCCGGGCCAGCCTTCATAGGGCCGGTGCCAGGCGGCAGCGTCTTCGGCCTGCCATGCGAAGGCGCCGTGATCCCGGCAGGCAAGCAGCGTCCAGTTGACGTAGCTGTCGATATCGGAGGCGAAGCGGAATCTGCCGCCGGCTTTCAGCACCCGGGCAAAGCGGCCCAGATTGGCGGCGCTGACAAAGCGCCGCTTCCAGTGCTTCTTCTTCGCCCACGGATCGGGATAGAGCAGGTCGATGCCGTCGAGCGAGCCTGACGGCAGCCAGTCGAGCAGGCGCGTGGCATCGTCGTCATAGACCCTGAGATTGGCAAGCGGCGACTTGCCGAGCGCCGTCATCATCTTGGCCATGCCGTTGACGAAGGGCTCGACGCCGATGAAACCGGTCTGCGGCGCTTCCGTGGCGCGATGCAGAAGATGCTCGCCGCCGCCGAAGCCGATTTCCAGCTGGAGCGCCGAAACCTCTGCCTTGAACAAGGTCTTGAGGTCAGCCGGGGCTTCCGCCGTCAGGTCGATCCGGTATTCGCGCAAGCCGCTTTCGAGGGCAATCGCCTGCTGTGGGCGTATAGTTTTGCCATGCCGGCGACCGAAGAATCCTTCGGTCGCCCGGCTCGGCCTGTCCTTTGCGTGCGCTGGCGTCAGGCGGCGACGGCGTCCTTGAGCGCCTTGGCGAGATCGGTCTTCTCCCAGGAGAAGGAGCCGTCGCGGCCGGCCTTGCGGCCGAAATGGCCGTAGGACGAAGTTTTTGCGTAGATCGGCTTGTTCAAATCGAGATGACGGCGGATGCCCGACGGCGACAGGTCCATCACCTTGCGCAGCGCCTCTTCGAGCTTCGATTCCTCGACCTTGCCGGTGCCGTGCAGGTCGACATAGACCGACAGCGGCTGGGCGACGCCGATGGCGTAGGAGAGCTGGATAGTGCAGCGGTCGGCAAGCTTGGCCGCCACGACGTTCTTGGCGAGGTAGCGGGCAGCATAGGCCGCCGAACGGTCGACCTTGGTGGTGTCCTTGCCCGAGAACGCGCCGCCGCCATGCGGTGCCGCACCGCCATAGGTGTCGACGATGATCTTGCGGCCGGTGAGGCCGGCATCGCCGTCAGGCCCGCCGATGACGAACTTACCGGTCGGGTTGATGTACCAGTTGCAGTCCTCGGCGATCTTCAAGTCGCCAAGCGCCTCGCGGATATAGGGCTCGACCACCTTGCGGACCTTCTTGGAGTCCCAGCTTGCATCGAGATGCTGGGTGGAGAGCACGATCTGCGTGACCTCCGCCGCCTTGCCGTCGGCATAGCGCACGGTGACCTGGCTCTTGGCGTCCGGGCCGAGCTTGCCGGCCTCGCCATCGCCTTCATGGCGCGCCGCGGCCAGCAATTCGAGAATCTTGTGGCTGTAATAGATCGGCGCCGGCATCAAATCGGGCGTCTCGCGGCAGGCGTAGCCGAACATGATGCCCTGATCGCCGGCACCTTCCTCGCCCTGGCGGTCGGCGGCGTTGTCGACGCCTTGGCCGATGTCGGGCGACTGGCCATGCAGCAGCACGTCGATCTTGGCTGTCTTCCAGTGGAAGCCGGACTGCTCGTAGCCGATCTCGCGGATCGCCTTGCGGGCAACAGACTTGAACTTGGTCGGGTTGACCACGGGGTGGCCGGACGCATCCTTGAGGACGTTGCCCGCCTTGTCCTTCTTCAAAAGCGTGTCGGGGACGCGGACCTCGCCGGCGATGACGACGCGGTTGGTGGTGGCCAGCGTCTCGCAGGCGACGCGGACCTTCCACGGATCCATGCCCGTCTTCTTGGCTTCGCGATAGACCAGATCGACGATCTCATCGGAGATACGGTCGCAGACTTTGTCGGGATGACCCTCGGAGACGGATTCCGAGGTGAAGAGATAATTCTGCCGCGTCACGGGTGTCCCCTCTTGAAAAAAGATCGGCAGGGCTGCCGATTTTGGCGCCACGTGTTAGCGGTGCCGGGCGGCGCTCGTCAAGCGGCGCGACAGTTCTGGCATGAATGTAGGCAAGGCCGGCTATGCCACCAGCGGCGGGGCGCCGCCGGCAGCACAGGTAAAAATCAATCGGCGTCTTCGGCGGAGAGCGCCTTCACCAGATCGATAATGCGGCGGCGCACCTTGACGTCGCCGATTTTGACGAAAGCCCGGTTGAGCTGAAGCCCTTCGGGACTGCCGCAGAATTCGATGGCGAAGGCCATCGACGAGTCTTCAGCAAATCCCCTGGCGCCGCCGGCGGGCTCCTCGCCCGGGGCATCCTCGAAAAAGAAGGCGACAGGAACGCTCAGGATGGAGGCGATCGCCTGCAGACGACTGGCGCCAACCCTGTTCGTGCCCTTTTCGTACTTCTGTATCTGCTGAAAGGTGATTCCGAGATTTTCGCCCAGCTTTTCCTGGCTCATTCCAAGCATATTGCGACGCAGCCGGATGCGGCTCCCGACATGGATGTCGATCGGATTCGGCTTCTTCTTGTTCTCTTCTGTCATTTTTTCCTCGCCGAATTTTTCCGGCTTTTTCTATTATGTTCCGCCCATATGAAGCCGGAGCCACCTGCCCCAACAGAACCCTCCAACCGACTTCGAGAAAATTTTAGGCGTTACAGTATGAGTTTCTAATGTGCCGACTGTCAATTCACCCGTAGCCGCTGCCTTACATTCCATGTGAAGGCCGCCAGCGCAAACACCAACATGATCAGTAATCCGTTAATGCGCCGCTGGTCGGGAGACAGGAAAGCGCGCCCAGAAACCGGCACATGCGCGTCGATGGCGCCGCGCGCGTCGACGGCAAGCGCATCGACGATGCGGCCGCGCGAATCGACGACTGCGGAGATGCCGTTGTTGGCAGCGCGCAACAGCGGCAATCCATTCTCCACCGCGCGAATCTGAGCCTGCCTGAAGTGCTGATACGGGCCCGGCGTGTCGCCAAACCACGCGTCGTTGGTGACGTTCACAATCACGTCAGACGACGCGGAGTCGACGCCGACGAGATCGGGAAAGATCACCTCGTAGCAGATGAACGGAGCAGCGCGCAGGCCGCCCGGCAGACCGATCGGATGCCGCTCGTTGCCGGGTGCGAAATTCATTGGTCCGGCAACGAGCCGGCCGATGCCGAAACGTTCGAAAAGCTCGGCGAATGGCAGATACTCGCCGAAGGGCACCAGATGCACCTTGTCGACGGCATCGACGATCTCGCCCTTGTCGTTGATCGCCACCACGGAATTGTAATAGCGGCTGCCGGCACTCGCCGATCCGCCCTCCTCGCGCACGACGCCGGCAATCAGCATCTGGCCGTCGGCCAGCATGTCGCCCAGCGCCGTCAGCGCGTCTGGACGCTCGGTGAAGAGGAACGGCACCGACGTTTCCGGCCACAGGATGAGCTGCGGCTTGGCATGCCCATCCTCCGGCGCTTTCCCGGATATCCCCAGCAAAGTTGCGAAGATGCGGTCGCGCACCGAAGTATCCCATTTCTCGCTGAGATCGACCGCGGGCTGGACGATGCGGACATCGATCGAGCGTGTCGTCTCAACCGGGGTGACGAGCCTGAAATAGCCGAAGCCGACATGGGCGGCGACGAGGATGATAAACAGCGCGATACCCAGCCTCAGATGCCGGCGCGCCGCGACCAGCGCGGGAAGCGAAAACAGGAAGACGGCGAGCGCATTCATGCCGATCATCCCGGTCACCGATACACTCTGCATCAGGAGCGGCACCGGCATCGCCGCGTAGCCGACGGCATTCCAGGGAAAGCCGGTGAAGAGGAAGTCGCGCAGCCATTCGGTGAGGCCGAAGCCGAAGGCAAGGGCGGCGATGCGGCCGATATCGCTGCTCCAGAACAGGCGCGCCACAATGGTGGCAAAGCCATAGAAGAAGGCCAGCGCGAAGGGGATGCCGACAACGGCGAAGGGCAAGGCCCAAGCGAAGTTGTCGGCCTCGACCAGCAATGCCTGGCCGATCCACCACAGGCCGGCGAGGAAATAACCGAAACCGAACCACCAGCCGGTGGCGAAAGCCGGCCTTAGGCGCTGGAGCCAGCCATCCGATGCCTCACCCGTGGCGCCATCCAACAGCCAGACCAGGACCGGGAACGAGACGAAGCAGACGGCGAAGAAGTCGTAAGGCGCCTGGGCGAGCACCGCCAGCGCCCCGGCGGCAAAGGCCATCAGCGCCCGCCGCCACCCCCACAGCAGAATTATCCGGCCGGCAAAGCGCTGCATCAAGCTTCCCAAGTCGCGCGAATCAGGGAGCTAGAGGTTTAACAGGCTGCGCCGCCCGATCCAAACCCGGATAACCGCAGCCTGATACACGGTCGCGCTATCTGTGCCAGCCCTTGATCCGCAGCCCGCTCAGCCGCTCGGCCTCGTCCTTCGGGACAACGCGCACGGTCTGGCTGAACGTCCAGACATGACCCTCGGGATCGCGGGCGCGGTATTGGCGCTCGCCGTAAAAAATGATCCGTCGGTTCTTGAAGAATTTCCGCGCCGGCCGCACGCGCCTTTTCGCAATGAGCGTCGACATCTTGCCGCAGACGGACATAGACTGCTTGGGTGTTCTTGCCGCCGACCGAGGCCGGGCTGGCGATATGCTCGGCCCATTCGGAATCGACGATGATGTAACCATCGCCGAAACGCATTTCGGCATGGACAAGCCGGCCCTCGGCGTCGCTCACCAGCATGCTCGGCTCGAAGCCGAAGGCCGCCCGCAGCCAGGTCAATGCAGCGCGCGGATCTTTATAGAAAACGCCTGAGCCGAGAACGGAATGCTTGAATGGATCGTCGACGGACATGTCGCGACTGTGTCAGGCCTGCTCCGTGCGAGCCGCGCGGCGGCGCTGCCGCTCGCCCTTCTGGCTCTGCACGATCCGTACGCGCTTGACGCGGCGCGGGTCGGCATCGAGCACATGGAACTCGAAGCCGGGGATGGCCTGCACGACCTCGCCCCTGGCCGGGACACGTCCCAGCGTGTTGAAGATCATGCCGCCGATGGTGTCGACATATTCGCCATGCTCGCCGGCGGCGAAATCCTCGCCGATCATCTTGGCGACCTCGTCGATCTCGGCCTTGCCGTCGACGACGAAGACGCCGTCACCGGTCTGCGTGATCATCGGCTCGTCGTCGTCATGCTCGTCCTCGATGTCGCCGACCACCATTTCGACGATGTCTTCCAGCGAGGCGAGGCCGTCGGTGCCGCCATATTCGTCGATGACCAGCGCCATCTGCGTGCGCGTCGTCTGCATGCGGCCCATCAGGTCGGAGGCGAGCATCGAGGGCGGCACGAACAGCACCTGGCGGATCAGATTGAGATCGCCGATGGTGCGCGCGAGATCGACCTGCGCGAGGTCGAGCGCCGTCGTCACCGGCGCCTTCGCTCTGGTGCGGCCCTTCTTGACGCGGGCGACCTTGGTGATGTGGGCGAGCACGTCGCGAATGTGGACCATGCCGCGCGGATCGTCCAACGTCTCGGAATAGACCGGCATGCGCGAATGGCCGGATTGCTCGAAAAGGCCGAGCAGGTCGCCAAGTGTCGTGTTGATCTCGACCGCCTCGATATCGGCGCGCGGCACCATGACGTCCTCGACCCGCACTTCGCGCAGGCGCAGGATGTTGTTGAGCATGGCGCGCTCGCCAGGCGAGAAGGATTCGGCATCGGTCGCCGTTTCGGCAAGCGCGCCGGCGATCTCCTCGCGCAGGCTGGTGCCGTTGCGGTGCCGGAACAGGCCAAGCACGCGATCGAAGAGGGAAGGACCGGCATGCGTCGGCTCGGCGGCCGCGCTGCCGGTGGGAATACTCGGACTGGAGCCCTCTTCCGTCTTTTCGGAAGGCTTGGCAGCACTGCCGGCGTCCGGACGGGCGGCAGTTTCTGGGGTGTCGTTCATCGCCATCGGTCAATTGAGCTTTTTTGTTACGCGTAGGGATCGGGAATGGCAAGCCTCGCAAGCGCGGCGCGCTCGATCGCTTCCATCTCCTCCGCCTCGGCGTCGGTCTCGTGATCATAGCCCAAAAGATGCAGCAGGCCATGGATGACGAGATGGCTGATATGGTTCGCAATCGGCTTGTCTTCCAGGGCGGCCTCGCGCGACACCCTCTCGGAGGCGAGCACGATATCGCCCAGCATCGGCGGCAGCCGGCCGCCTTTCGGGAAGGAAAAAGCCGGGAAAGACAAGACGTTGGTGGGCTTGTCCTTGCCGCGCCACTCGGCATTGAGCGTCTGGATATGGGCATCGTCGGAAAAAACGATGCTGAGCTCGGACGCCCCGCCAGCGCCGGTCTCGGCAAAGGCGGCCGCAACGGCGCGATCGACGAGAGGCATCAGCTCGGCTTCGGCAGGCCAGTCGCCGGCCTCGACGAAAATATCGATATCGACCGGCGTCTCGCCGCCAAATTCCGGACCGTCAGCCATGGATCCTTGATCAGCTTTCGGCGCCGAGGCCTCGCGCCAGCTTGCCGTCGCGGTCATAGGCCTTGACGATTTCGGCGACCAGCGGATGGCGCACCACGTCCCCTTCGTTGAAGCGGACGGTGACGATGCCAGGCACGCCGTCGAGGATACGCAGCGCCTCGACCAGGCCCGACTTGGTGTTGGGCGGCAGGTCGATCTGGGTCGGATCGCCGGTGACGATCATGCGCGAGTTCTCGCCGAGACGGGTCAGAAACATCTTCATCTGCATCGGCGTGGTGTTCTGCGCCTCGTCGAGGATCACCGCCGCATGCGCCAGCGTGCGGCCACGCATGAAGGCCAGCGGCGCGATCTCGATGACCTCGGCGGCGATCGCCCGCTCGACCTTGTCGGCCGGCATCATATCGTAGAGTGCGTCGTAGAGGGGCCGCAGATAGGGGTCGACCTTCTCCTTCATGTCGCCGGGCAGGAAGCCCAGCCGCTCGCCGGCCTCGACGGCGGGGCGCGACAGCACGATGCGCTCGACCATGCCGCGTTCGAGCAGCATCGCCGCATGCGCCACCGCCAGATAGGTCTTGCCGGTGCCGGCCGGGCCGATGCCGAAGACCATCTCGGAGCGCTCCAGCGCCCGCATATAGGCGTCCTGGGTGAGCGAACGGGCGTAGATCGTCTTCTTGCGCGTCGAGATCTGGGCGGCCGAAACCTTGCCCTTGCGCTCGAGCGTTGGCAGCGTCAGCTGGTCGTCGGCGGCAATCGCCATGCGCACGGCGCCGTCGACATCCGACTGGCCGATGTCGACGCCCTTCTGCAGGATGCCGTAGAGCGTATCCAGCGCGCGGCGCGCCTGTTCGGCGGCCGAAGCCGAGCCTTTGATCGCAAGCTGGTTGCCGCGCGAACGTATATCCACGCCGAGCTTCTGCTCGAGCCGGGCCAGATTCTCGTCGAACTGACCATAAAGGGCGCTGGCAAGCTTGTTGTTGTCGAAGGTCAGTACGATGTGCGCCATGTCGGAAGCCCCGGACGCCTGGTTCTGGGGCGGATTCTTCAGTTCAGCAGCGCTCAACCGTCTCTCCTCATCTGCCGAGGCCCGTCAGGCCAGTTCGGCGAACAGGCTGTTGGGGCCTGTCTTCGTGATTCGTACGTCGATAATGTCACCGATTCCACCGGCCTTGTCGTCAACAATAACCGGGTTCAGCCATGGCGAGCGGCCGACGATCTGGCCGGCACGGCGGCCGGGCTTCTCAATCAGCGTGCTGACGGTGCGGCCGACCAGGCCGGCGATGAAATTCCGCTGCTGCTCGTTGATCAGCGCCTGAAGGCGCTGCAGCCGTTCGTCCTTCACCGCTTCGGCGAGATGCCCGTCCATCTCGGCGCCCGGCGTGCCGGGGCGTGGCGAATATTTGAACGAAAAGGCCGAGGCGTAGTTCACCTCGCGCACCAGCTTCAGCGTCGCTTCGAAATCCTCGTCCGTCTCGCCGGGGAAGCCGACGATGAAGTCGCCGGACATGGCGATGTCGGGGCGCGCAGCGCGGATGCGCTCGATGAGCGCCAGGTAGTCACGTGCCCTGTGCCTGCGGTTCATTGCCTTCAAAATCCGGTCGGATCCCGACTGCACCGGCAAATGCAGATAGGGCATCAAGGCGGGCAGGTCACGATGCGCGGCGATCAATTCGTCGTCCATGTCGCGCGGATGGCTGGTTGTGTAGCGCAGCCGCGCCAGGCCGGGGATTTCCGCAAGCCGGAACAGCAGGCGGCCGAGGCCCCATTCCTTGCCGTTTTCGCCGACGCCGTGCCAGGCGTTGACGTTCTGGCCGAGCAGGGTCACCTCGCGCACGCCGGCCTCGGCCAGGCGCTCGGCCTCGGCGACGATCTGCGCCACCGGGCGCGAAACCTCGGAGCCGCGGGTGTAAGGCACCACGCAGAAGGTGCAGAACTTGTCGCAACCTTCCTGCACCGTGAGGAAAGCGGTGACGCCGCGCCTGGCAAGCTCGGCGCGCTTCGGCTGCGGCAGATGCTCGAACTTGTCCTCGATGGCGTATTCGGTCTCGACGACCTTCTCGCCGCCACGGACCCTTGCCAGCACGTCGGGCAGCCGGTGATAGGTCTGAGGCCCGATGACCAGATCGACCGCAGGGGCGCGGCGGATGATCTCGGCGCCTTCGGCCTGCGCCACGCAGCCGGCGACGCCGATCAGGAGTTCGCGGCCCGCCTCGGCGCGCTCGGCTTTCATGTCGCGGATGCGGCCAAGCTCGGAATAGACCTTTTCCGCCGCCTTTTCGCGGATATGACAGGTGTTGAGCAGCACCAGATCGGCGTCTTCGACGGCATCGATGCCAACATAGCCATCGGCAGCCAGCGCATCCGTCATGCGCTGGGAATCGTAGACATTCATCTGGCAGCCATAGGTCTTGACGAAGACCTTTTTCGCCGTCCGGTCGGTGCCGGCCGAGTGCTCGGCGGCAGCGCCGATGTCGGGGCTTTCAATCGTGTTCAATTCCATCGGGCGGCTTCTAGCGCCTTTCCATGACAAAAAACAGCCGATTCTGCCTTGCGACGCGTCATGCGCCCCGGACTCACCGGCTCTTGGCCGGCTCGGCGAGGATAGCCTGCATCATCTGGCGCACCTTGGCTTCCATCAGCCTTGCCGTTTCCTTGCGGTTCGAGCCCTTCGAGAACGGCACCGGCTCGCCGAAATACACCTCGGCATCGATCGCGCCTTCGGCGAGCAGGGTCTTCAGATGCGGCATCAGATCCTGGTCGCCGATCCAGGCGGACATCAGCCGATGACGGCGGCCCATCGGCATGCCGTGCAGGCGCGTATATGCGATCGCCACGGGTTGGATGAAGACCTGGTCCGCGGCGCCTTCCGAAATCGCCATCGAGGCCGCGCCGAAGAGCGTGCTCTTGAACGGCAGCACGAGGTTGCCGTCCCCGGTCGAGCCTTCGGCGAACAGCACCATGGCGTCGCCTTTTGCCATCCTTTTGGCGATCTCGCTTGCCTGGTCGCCGGAGGTGCGCTTGCGCTCGCGCTCGATGTAGACGGTGCGCTGCAGCTTGGACAGCATGCCGATCAGCGGCCAGCCCTCCATGTCTGCCCTGGCGATGAACTTCACATCGACGAAGGAGCCGAGCACCATGATGTCGGTCCAGGAGATATGGTTGGCCGCGACCAGCAGCGGACGTTCCCTGGCCAACGCGCCCTTCACATGCACCCGCATGCCCAGCGCCCTCAGGATCATGCGGTGCCAGATTTTGAGGATGAAGGTATCGGGCCAGAGCCCCATCTTCATCGACAGGATCTGCAGTGGCACCAGCACCAGTGAACAGACGACGACATAGCCGAGCGCCAGGAAAATCCGTAATTTCTTGATCATTCGCTCCGGCCCCAACATTACAGCGCCGCGCGCCTTAGGGCGCGCAAAGGACGCTGTAACACTCTCGCTTGGCGCATGATCCTTTCCGAAAATCGGAGCCGATTTTCGTGGTCATGCGCGACTGTGGCTAGCGAAGATCGCGGCGCATGACAAGCGCGCCGGTCGGGCCGTGCTCGGTCGAACGGTAATAGTTCGGGCGATGGCCGACCTGGACAAAGCCAAGCCTGCGGTAGAGGCCGATCGCCGGCGCGTTGGTCTCGTCGACCTCGAGGAAGAGCGCTTCGGCGCGTTGTGCATGCAATTCGCGCAATACCGCGTCCATCAATTGCCAGCCGAGGCCCTGGCGGCGATGGCTACGGGCGACGGCCACGGTCAGGATCTCACCCTCGCCGGCCGCGAGCCGCGCCAGCACGAAGCCGACCGGCGGCTTGGCGCCTTGGCCGGTTTCGCGCGCCGCATAGCCGAACACGGTGTCCTGTTCGAGCAGTGCTGCGAACTCGCCATCGGTCCAGGGCCGCACGAAATCCTCGCGATGCAGCTCCGAGACGGCGGCGCTGTCGGCAACCGTCAGCGGTTCCAAGGCATAATCCCTGCGGCGCGGCTGAAAGAACGGTATGCGCATCAGGAGTCTTTTCTCTTTGGACCATGATCTTTTCCAAAAACCGGGTCCCCCTTTTTGGGATCATGGTCTGCCTTGGAACCCTTGGGGGTCTGCCTTGGAAGAATAAAGCCTGCCTGCGGCTTGGCGTCGGCGCCGCGCAGATAGAGCGGCTTGGGCTTTTCGCCCGGCTCCCTGATCGAGGCCAGCCTGGCATAGGTCGCGATGTCGGCGGTGGCGGCGACCGGGCCGGTGTCGAAGGCACGGCCCGCCATCTCGGCAAGCTGCGGCGCGGCGGTGCCGACCAGCACCGCTTCGGCGTTGACGGCCATGGTTGTCGCCCCGGAAAGCGTGACCACGGAAGGTCCGTAAGTTTCAGCTAACACTTCGTCATAGAGCGCGGCATGGATTTCCTCACGGCCGGCGTCGAGCGCGGCAAACACCGCGCGTCCGGGAAACGCGCTCGCCCCCTCCGCCGCCAGCGCTTCCAGCGTCGTCACGCCGATCGCCGGGATTTTCAGCGCCAACGCCAGGCCGCGCGCGGCCGAGACGCCGACACGCAGGCCGGTGAAGGAACCGGGCCCGACCGAGACGGTAAGGGCGTCAAGGTCAGGATAGCCGATGCCGCCGGCTTGCAAGGCAGTTTCGATGACGGCCATCAGATGCTCGGCATGCCCCTTGCCGAGGTCGCGTACCTCGCGGCCAAGCTCCTTCCCCGCGCCTGCGTCGTAGACGCAAGCGGCGCAGAGACTGGCAGCGCAATCGATGGCAAGCAGTTTCATTTAGGCAGCTTCATACGGCCGGTTAAAGAACTGGATCGAAACACAATTCCCTCTGCCCGGCATAGGCGGCCGCCGCAAGGGCCAGGTCGAGAAATGTTAAGCGGCTTTGCTTCCACGCGCGGCGATCACGCCGACGCCGCGATGCGCAGCATGTGGTTGTCCCAGACATAATCCGGTTCGGTACGGGTAGCTCCGGCGCCGCCGACGATTTCGCCGGCGCGGGTCGTCGCCATGAAGCCGGCGCGGTCGGGCGCGAGGCCGCAAACCTCGACCAGCGCTTTGGTCGCGACCACGCGTGCGCTGGCGGCGTCGAGGACGGCAAGCGAATTGCCCTCCGGCGAGGTGACGGCGACCGTGCCTGTCGCGGCGTTGGCGGCGACCGAGCCGATGTAATTGCGGAAGCCTGAGAGCACGTCCTGCGGCATCTCCAAGAGCTGGAGCTCCTTGCCGCGTGCGGCACGGCCGACCAGCGCCGGGCGGTCGGTTGCCGGCCCGCGATACTGGCAGCCGAACCAGACGGTGCCCGCCTGGTCGCGATCCATGTGTCGGATCGAAAGCTGATGCAGCGCCGGCGGCAATTCGTGCTTTTCGATGAGGTCGCCGGTGATGCGGTCGACCAGCGTGTAGGACGGCTTCATCGTCGCGATGTTGAGTTCGGCGCGGCCGAAATCGGGATGGGTCTCGATGCCGCCATTGGCGATGGCTAAAGTGCGGCCGTCGCCGAGCAGGAGCAGCTCATGCGGGCCCATGCCGTAGGTCGGGAACTCGCCGACGCGATTGAATTTCTCCCGCGCGTCATAGACGCCCACGACACCTGCCGCGTTGTCGAAATCGTTCTCCGTCGCATAGAGCAAGGCGCCGTCGGGCGAGAACACGCCATGGCCGAAGAAATGCCGGCCGGCGATGCTAGCGATGGTCAGCGGCTTGTCGCGGCCGGCATGGTCGAAGACCACGGCAAAGGTGCCGGGCTGGCGGGCAAAGATCACCGAACGCTTCGACACCGGATCGAAAGTGACGTCGTGGCCACGGTCGGGCAGATCGACTGTGTGCAGGATTTTCCCCGCCTCGGAGAGCACGGCGGCGCCGAAGCTGCCGTCGCGCTTGACGAAAGCAGTGGCAAACACCGCATCCGCGGCAAGCGTGTCGGCCCAGGCGCGCGGCGCCATCGCGGCTGCGAAGCCCACGCCCGCGGCCCGCAGGAAATCGCGGCGATCGATGAGGGCGGTGCTCACGGCATCAATCCCCATCCAGCGACGAGAAGCCCGCCGTCAGGCCGAATTCGGCGGTCATCCTGGTGCCGATCAGGGTGGACAGGCTGGAGGTGATCAGCGCGAAATGCTCGAGCTTGTCGCGCAGCGCAGGGTCGGCGAGCACCTTGTCGATCGGGCCGGCAACGGATTTCGCGGTTGTCACGCCGTTGCTGAGCTGGATGTGGATGGACTCGGCCATCCATTGCGCATCGGCGGGCAGCGCGTCGCCGAGCCTGGAGGCCTGGAACAGCTGGTCGATGCCGGAGAGATTTCCGGCAAGCGAAGCCGTCGCTTTCTGCGAGCGCCAATAGATCGCCTGCTTCGGCTTGTCGGCCTGGGGCTTGGCGCCGAGAAAACCCTTGAGCCGCACGTCGCGGATCATTTCCAGCTCGTTGATGAAGAGGCCGACCAGTTCCGTGACCGCTTCGTTGCCGTCGCGGTAGAGCGGGTTCTTCGGCCCCGGATTGGCCCAGAGCGACGCGAAGCCGTCGGGCTTTTGCCAGGCGTCACGCACCTCGCCCGCCATCGTTTCGATGTTGGTGGCAACCGCGGCGCCATAGGCGCAGCGGTAAGGATTGTCTTTCCCGGCAAGTGTTTCGGCGCCGTCGCCGTAAAGCACATATTCGAGCGCGCCGAGGCCCTGCATGGCGACGCTCTTTTGCGCCAGTTGCGCCGGATCGGTGGCGGAAGCATCCTTCGATGCGAGCGTGGCCTGCACTTGCCTCAGGCCGATGCTCTTGCGGTCCGGCCAATAGAGCATGCGCTCCAGCCGGTTGTTCTCCTTGATCGGTCCGAAGGCGATGATCTCGGCCACCGACCAGGCCTCGACGGTACTGGAAAACGCCGAGCGCGCCGCTTCGAGATTTTGCCCAGACGGCGCTTCGCAAAGCTGGTGCATCGCCTTGGTCAGGCCCGCAGCATGCATGTCGAGGCTGGCATAGGCTGGACGGACGAAACCGTCGATGGCGCGGCCGATGACATCTGAAGCCTTGACCGCGGCCGCCACCGGCAGCACAGCGGCCAGAAGGAACGGAAGAGCAAGGGCAAGGCGCTTCGACATCAGAGCGACGCGTTTCGGCATCATAAGGACTCCAGGAATTTGACCAGCGCCTCACGATCAGCCGCGGCGGCGCCGGCGAAACGGTCGCGCGCCTTCTGGCTCTCGCCGCCATGCCACAGGATCGCCTCGGCAAGCGTGCGGGCGCGGCCGTCATGCAGATAGAAAGCATTGCCGTTGACCGTCGCGGTAAGGCCGATGCCCCAGAGCGGCGGGGTGCGCCACTCGCTGCCGCTTGCTTCACCCACCCGCTGCCCATCGGCAAGCCCCTCGCCCATGTCGTGCAGCAGGAAGTCGGAATAGGGCCAGATCAGCTGGAAGGCCTGCACCTTGTCGGGCGTGCCGCGCATGGTAACGAATTTCGGCGTGTGACAGGAGATGCAGCCCATCTCGTAGAACTGCTTTTTGCCAGCGAGCACGTCAGGCTTGCCAATATCGCGCCGCGCCGGCACGGCCAGATTCTGCGAATAGAAGGTGACGAGGTCCATCACCGGCGGTGGCGCCTCGGCCGTGCCGAGGCGTTGCTGCACCCCGTCCGGCATGGCGAGGCAATCCGTTTGCGCCTTGGTGCAATCGCCCCAATGCTTCGGCATTTCCGGCGTGGAGATGCCGATATCGCCGGCAAAGGCGGCGGCCGCTTGCTGGCGGATCGACGCGGCCTGTGCCTTCCAGCCGAAGCGGCCCAAGGTCACCGCTGCGCGCAGTTCGTCGCGCACGATGTTCGGCCGGCCCGAAATGCCGTCACTGTTGCGATCGTCCGGATCGGCATTGGCGAGGATATCGGCCGGTGCGATCTGCTCGATCAGGCCCAGCCCGATCATCGGCGGCGTCAGGCGTGGCGACAGCGTGGTGCGCGGATCGAGCGGACCGTAGCCGAGATTTTCGATCGTATAGCTCGGCTTGCGCAGTGAAACCACGGTGCCGTCGCCGAGCGTCACCTTTTGCTCCTGGTAATCGACGCGCATCCGGCCTTCGCCCTTGAGTCCGGGAACCGCAAGGTCCTGCAATTGCGCGCCATAGACCGGGTCCGGAAAATTCAGCAGCTTATGGTCGGCAAGCGCTGCCTTTTCCTCGGCGCTGCCGGCGTCGCGCGCCAGCCGCAGGAACATCGATGTCGATCCGGCATCGCTTTCCGGAGGACGCCCGCGGCCATCCTTCAGATGGCAGTTCTGGCAGGCGCGTTCGTTGAAGAGCGGGCCAAGACCATCCGAAGCCTGGGTCGAGGACGGCGACGACACCCAGGTCTTGCGAAACAGCGCGTTGCCGAGCTTGAAGGTTGCCTCTTCCTCGAAGGTGATATTGGCGGAGGATTGCGAGAAGGCATCGCGGTTGGCGTCCTTGCGCGACGTGCCGGCGCCACCCTGCATCAGCTCGAACGGCTCCGGCCTGGTGAAATTGGTCGTTGGCCTGGTGACGGCCAGAACCCGCGCCTGGTCCTTCGGCGTCAGATCGGCGCGGCTTGTCGGCAGGGCGGCGGGCTCACCGGCTACGGCCGATGCGGAAAGCGTGATCGCCAGCAAAAGCGGTGCCCCGCGACCAATCCGGTATCGCGGGGTCGTCTGGGACGGCAAGCCGTGAATCCCGGCCTGCCACGCGCGGCGCGAAAAATCTACGGGGCGCCGCATTCCCGCATGTCCTTATTCCGCCTCGTTGGCCGAGTCGGCGTTGAGCTGGCCGTATTTTTCCTCGCCGATCGAGGCAAGCAGATCGAGCTGCGTTTCCAGGAAGTCGATATGTCCTTCCTCGTCGGTCAAAAGATCCTCGAACAGCTTCATCGAAACGAAATCGCCTTCGTCCTGGCAGATCTCGCGCGAGCGCTTGTAGGCGGTGCGCGCGTCATATTCGCCGGCGAGATCGGATTCGAGCACTTCCTTGACGTTCTGGCCGATGCGCAACGGCGCGACGGACTGCAGGTTGGGATGGCCTTCGAGGAAGATGATGCGCGCGATCAGCCGGTCGGCGTGATGCATCTCCTCGATCGATTCCGCCCGCTCCTTCTTTGCCAGCTTGGTGTAGCCCCAATCCTCGAGCAGACGATAATGCACCCAGTATTGGTTGACGGCTCCAAGCTCGAGAAACAGAGCTTCATTAAGCCGCTCGATGACCTGCGGTTCGCCTTTCATGGGTTCTGCTCCCGTATTGGCCGCGCAAGCCTCGCACGCGATCCAGGTGTGAAACGATGTCCACGCCCCCCACCTCTGAGCGGGCGTGGTAGTGCTCGGTGACCCGAATGATCGTTTCCACCACATTTGGGAAACAGCCGCAACAGCGACCGCGCTTAGCCATCGCGTGGTAGACCTTCGCGGGCACGATCAGTTGCCAGGGATCCTGATCCAGCAGGCCGACAATCGTCTGCTCGATCTCCTTTTCGGTGATGATGTTGCAATGGCAGATCAGCATCTACTTGCTCTGGCTGACGGCGCCGTTCCGGCGCCGCTTGGCTGGTTTCTCAATTGAGCATGATTTGTCCAAAAACCGGCTTTTGGGATCATGCCCGATCTTACTTGAACACCTTGTCGGGCGCGTCGAGGCTGTCGGAACCCTCGAAAGCGATCTGGTTCAGCTTGAGCGAGCCGACGGCGCGCTCGATCGACTTGGTCTGGTCGATCAGGGCGTCGATCGCCGCCTGCACGGTGGCATTGCCTTCGGCATTGCCCTCGGCGATCTGCTGGTCATAGGCCTCGCCGGCGAGAGCACGCGCCTGGATGGCCTCCATCTTGGCGACGGTGGTGTCGAGCTTGCCCGACAGCTCCTTGTTGATCGCCGGATCGGCTGCCTTCACCATGTCGGAGACCGATGGACCCGAAACCACGGAGCCATCGAGCCGCTTGTAGCTGGCATGGTAGGCGTCACGGATGCCGACCGCGTCATAAAGATGCGAGATGTAGGTGTTGTCGGAGAAGCAGTCGTGCTCCTCTTCCGGATCGTGCAGCAACAGGCCGAGCTTCATGCGCTCGCCGGCCAGTTCGCCATAGGAGAGCGAGCCCATGCCGGTGAAGATGGTGGAGATGGCGGCATTCGCATCGCCGTCGGTGAGGTTCTTGCGCGCCGCGCCGTCCTCCTTCCAGTTGTCGACCATTTCCCGCAGGTCTGACACCAGAAGGTCGCTTGCCGACTTCAGATATTCGGCGCGGCGGTCGCAATTGCCACCCGTGCAGTTCTTGAGGTCGTAATCTGTATAGGGCCGCTCTCCCGCGCCAGGGCCGGTGCCATGCAGATCCTGCCCCCAGAGCAGGAATTCGATGGCGTGATAGCCGGTCGCGACATTGGCTTCGACGCCGCCGGCCTCCTGCAGCGTGCCGGACAGGAATGCGGGCGTCAGCTTCGAGGCATCGACCTTCTTGCCGTTGATCTCGATTTCCTTGTTGGCGATGACGTTGGCCGTATAGAGCGCGTTTTCGTCCGACTCGGTGCCGTAACTCTTGGCGACATAGTCGATCAGGCCCTCATCCAGCGGCCAGGAATTCACCTTGCCTTCCCAGTCGTCGACGATCTTGTTGCCGAAGCGGTAGACCTCGGTCTGCTGGTAAGGAATGCGCGCGGCCTTCCAGGCTTCGCGCGCGGCGTTCAACGTGTCGGCCGAGGGGCTGGCGACCAGCGCATCCACCGCCTTGTCCAGCGCCTGCGCAGTGGTCAGTGAATCCTCGTATTTGGCTAAAGCGATGTCGGCATAGGTCTTGATCACCGCCTTGGCGTCGGCCTCGGCTTTCGCCGGCAACACGAACACCGCCGCCGTCAGTGCAGCCGTGGCGCAGATCGCAGCCAGCCTGCCGCCATTACGTGCCGTCATCATCCTTCTCCAGTTCTTTGGAAATTCAATAAAAGGCGTCCACCCCCGCCGAGGCATGAGCATGCCGGGAAAAATGGTGGCCGCGCCGATGCGCGGTTCGCGATAAAAAGACACCCACTTGCCTCCAATCGAAAGGGTTCAAGGCCCAGACATCAAAGGAATACGCTTTGCGCGCAGCCCTCCATAAAGCGATGGAGAGGCTTGGAGTCAACTGGTGAGACAGAAAAATCAATTGAAACAATAGTTTAGAATTATTCTAAACTACAACAATCAACTTTTAACCCGGTATTGCCTCGCTGGCCCGATTGACAGACAGCCATTCTGGGTGCGACCCGATCCGCGGCTCTTGCGGCGGCGGCAGACAATCGCCACCTGGCGCAAGAGCCTAGATTTGCTGACCAAAAGGATTGCGATGACGAACGGGGTTTTGATTGTCGGTGCGGGCCATGCCGGTGTGCAAGCCGCCGCCAGCCTGCGCGAAGAGGGCTATGAAGGGCCGGTCATCCTGGTCGGCGACGAGCAGGACCTGCCCTATCACAAGCCGCCGCTGTCCAAGACCTTCATCAAGGACACCGAGGCCAAGCCGCAGCCCTTGCGCGGCGAAGCCTTCTACACTGGCAACAACATCGACTACCGGCCGGGCGTGCGCATCGACAGCATCGATACCCGCGCGGGCCAGTTGAATGTCGCAGGCGGCGGAACGCTTGCCTTCGACCGGCTGGTGCTCGCGACCGGCTCGCGGCCGCGCCTGCTCAAGCTTAACGGCGCCGGCCTTGCCGGCGTGGTCTCGCTGCGTTCGCTGGCCGATGCGCGCCTGATCCGCGAGCTCAGCGCACAAAGCGAGGATGTGGTCATTCTCGGCGGCGGCTTCATCGGGCTGGAGATCGCGGCGACGCTAAGGGCCGGCGGCCGCAACGTCACCGTCGTCGAGGCGGTCGACCGGCTGCTCGGCCGCGCCGTGGCGCCGATCATCGCCGCGCATGTGCGCCAGCGCCTGGGAGCGATCGGCGTGCGCATCCTGACCGGCACCACCATTGCCCGCCTGGAGGGCGAAGGCGATCGCGTCTCGGCCGCGATCACGTCAGGCGGCGAGCGCCTGCCGGCGCAAATGGTAATCATCGGCATCGGTGTGGTGCCCAATGTCGAATTGGCGGAAGCTGCCGGCCTGCCTACCGGCAACGGCATCCGCGTCGACCAGCATATGCAGAGCTCTATTCGCGAAATCCTCGCCATCGGCGACGCGGCCTCCTACCGGCATTGGTTCACCGGTGGCGACGTGCGGCTGGAATCGGTGCAGAACGCCACTGACCAGGCCAGGCTTGCCGCACGCACCGTCCTCGGCCATGCCGAGCCCTTCTCGGCCGTGCCATGGTTCTGGTCGGATATCGGCGACATGAAGCTGCAGATGGTCGGCCTGACTCAAGGCGGCGATCACCATGTCGTGCTGGGCGATCTCGCCGAGAACAAGTTCTCGATCTACCACTATGCGGGCAGCCGGCTGCTCGGCATCGAATCCGTCAACCGCCCGGCCGACCATATGCTTGGCCGCAAGATGCTTGGCGCCGGCTTCTCGCCGACGCCGCAGACGGTGGCAGGCGGGTCGGATGCGCTGAAGGCAGCCCTTGCGGCCTTCAGCCAGGACGAACCGGCCAGGGCGACGGGCTAGGCTAGGACGCGCCCTTCAGGCGGCCCGCGCCTCGCGGATCGAGGTCTCCAGGATATCCAGCGCCTCGGTCATGACGCCGTCCTGGATGGTGATCGGCGACAGGAAGCGGATGACGTTGCCGTAGACGCCGCAGGTGAGCAGGATGAGGCCCTTGTCCAGCGCCTTCAGCCTGACCGCGTTGGCGAATTCCGCCGAGGGCAGCCCCTTCTTCTCGTCGTTGAACTCGACGGCGTTCATGAAGCCTGGGCCGCGGATGTCGACGATCGCCGGCACGTCCTCGCGGATCGAAACCAGCCGCTGCTTCAGCCTGGCGCCCAGCGCATTGGCGCGGTCGCAGAGCTTTTCTTCTTCGATGACGTCGAGCACGGCGTGCGCAGCGGCAACGCCGATCGGGCTGCCGCCATAGGTGCCGCCGAGCCCGCCGGGGCCGGGCGCGTCCATGATCTCGGCGCGGCCGGTGACGGCCGACAGAGGGAACCCGCCGGCGAGGCTCTTGGCCATGGTGGTGAGGTCGGGCGCAACATCATGGTGATCCATGGCGAACATCTTGCCGGTGCGGGCAAAGCCGGTCTGCACCTCGTCGGCGACGAGCAGGATGCCGTGCTGGTCGCAGATCTTGCGAAGCGCTGCCATGAAATCGCGCGGCGCTTCGTAGAAACCCCCCTCGCCCTGAACCGGCTCGACGATGATGGCGGCAACGCGGCCCGGATCGACGTCGGCCTTGAACAGCTTGTCGAGCGCGGCAAGCGAATCGGCGACCGACACGCCATGCAGCGCGACCGGGAACGGCGCGTGGAAGACATCGCCCGGCATGGCGCCGAAGCCAACCTTGTAAGGCACGACCTTGCCGGTCAGCGCCATGCCCATGAAGGTGCGGCCATGGAAGCCGCCCGAAAAGGCGATGACCGCCTGACGGCCGGTGGCGTTGCGGGCGATCTTGATGGCGTTCTCGACCGCCTCGGCGCCGGTGGTGACGAACACGGTCTTCTTGTCGAACTTGCCGGGCAGCATGCCGTTGAGGCGCTCGGCGAGATGCACGTAGCTCTCATAGGGTACGACCTGATGGCAGGTGTGGGTGAAGCGGTCGAGCTGCTGCTTGACGGCCTCGATCACCTTCGGATGGCGATGGCCGGTGTTGACGACGGCGATGCCGGACGAGAAGTCGATGTAGCGGCGGCCTTCGACATCCCAGATTTCCGAATTCTCGGCGCGATCGGCGTAAATCTGCGTCGTCATGCCGACGCCGCGCGAGATCGACTGGTTCTTGCGTTCGGAAATGGCTGAATTCTTCATATCGTCCCTCATCGGGCATCCCTGTTCGGGATCGCGCCCGTTCCGTTGATCGAAATCCTTCTGACCTTATTTCACGTTTTCCTCAAGTTGGCACGTTGGCCCAGTCGATTGGGCCTGGCGGCGAGCGAGGTCCTCCTCAGTCGGCGTGCACCGTTCGGGCGGAATATTACGCCCTCACAAATCCCTCGCTCGCCCTCAGCAGGTTGCGCGTATAATCCTCGCTCACCCGATGCCCGATCAGCTGGCTCGCGGTCAGCGTCTCCACCGCCTCGCCGTTCTGCATCACCATCAGCCGCTCGCACATATGGGTGATGATGGCGAGGTCGTGGCTGACCATCAGGAAGGTGAGCTTACGGCGCCGCCGCACCTCCTCGAGCAGGTTCAGCACCTCCGCCTGCACCGAGGCGTCGAGCGCCGAGGTCGGCTCGTCGAGCAGCAGGATCGAAGGTTCCAGGATCAGCGCACGAGCGATCGCCACGCGCTGGCGCTGGCCGCCGGAGAGCTGGTGCGCGTAACGGAAGCGGAAGCCCTTGCCAAGCCCAACCTCGTCCAGCGCGCGCTCGATGCGCTTCTCGCCGTCGGCGATGCCGTGGATGGCCAATGGCTCCTGCAGCAGGCGGTCGACCGTCTGTCGCGGATGCAGCGAGCCGTAAGGATCCTGAAAGACCATCTGCACCTCGCGATAGAACGCCTTGTCGCGGGTTTTGCCGAGCGTCTTGCCGTTGACGGTAATGGTGCCTGCGGAAACCGGCGCGAGGCCCGTGATGGCTCTCAGCAGCGTCGACTTGCCGGAACCGCTTTCGCCGACGAGGCCGTAGGATTCGCCTTCCCTGACCTCGAGGCTGACGCCCTTCAGCGCGCGAAAACGGTCGAAGACCACTTCCAGCCCTTCGACAGTGATGGAAGCCGTCATGCCGCCCACTCCGGCTTGCGGTCGAGGACCGGCAGCGGATGGCGCTCGAAGCCGATCCTCGGCATGCAATTGAGCAGGCCGCGCGTGTAAGGGTGCTGAGCGTCGCGCAGCTCCGAAGCCTTGATCTGCTCGACGACCTTGCCGGCATACATGACGACGACGCGGTCGCAGAAGGACGAAACCAGGCGCAGATCGTGCGAGATGAAGATCAGCCCCATGCCGCGCTCGGCGACGAGCTTGTCGAGGATCTTGAGCACGTCGAGCTGCACGGTGACGTCGAGTGCCGAGGTCGGTTCGTCGGCGATCATCAGCTCCGGCCCGGTGACCAGCATCATGGCAATCATGGCGCGCTGGCCCATGCCGCCCGAGACCTCGTGCGGGTAAAGGTCGAAGACGCGGGCCGGATCGCGGATCTGCACCGCCTGCAGCATGGCTAAAGCGCGCTCGCGCGCCTCGGCCTTGGAGACTTTTTCATGCGTGCGCAGCGTCTCGACGATCTGGCGGCCGATGGTCATCACCGGATCGAGCGAATATTTCGGATCCTGCAGGATCATGGCGATGCGGCTTCCCCGCAGCGCCCGGCGTTCACGCGGCGACATGGATAGCAAGTCCATGCCGTCGAAGGCGAGCCTCTTCGCCGACACCTCGGCCTGCGGCGGGGTAACGCCCATGATGGCGCGGCCGGTCTGCGATTTGCCGGAGCCGCTCTCGCCGACAATGCCGAGACGCTCGCGTCCGAGCGAGAAGGAGACGCCGCGCACGGCCTGCACGAGGCCGGTACGGGTCGGAAAGGTGACGCGCAGATCGTCGACTTCGAGGAGCGTGTCGCTCATTGATCGCCACTCATTGGTCGCCGCTCCGGGGGTCGAGTGCGTCGCGCAGGCCGTCGCCGAGCAGGTTGAAGCCGAGGCTGACGATGAGGATGGCCGCACCTGGGGCTGCGGCAACCCACCACTGGTCGAGGATGAAGCGGCGGCCGGACGCGATCATCGCGCCCCATTCGGGCAGCGGCGGCTGCGCGCCGAGACCGAGGAAGCCAAGGCCGGCGGCGGTGAGGATGATGCCCGCCATGTCGAGCGTGACGCGGATGATCAGCGAGGATATGCAGAGCGGCATGATGTGGCGCAGCACGATGCGAAACGGCGAGGCGCCCATCAATTGCACCGCCTTGATGTAGTCGGAGTTGCGCACCGTCAGCGTTTCGGCGCGGGCAATGCGCGCGTATGGCGGCCAGGAGGTGATGGCGATTGCCAGCACGGCGTTCTCGATGCCGGGGCCGAGCGCCGCCACGAAAGCCAGCGCCAGCACCAGCTTCGGAAAGGCGAGGAAGATATCGGTGATGCGCATCAGGATCGTGTCGGTCCAGCCGCCGGCATAACCGGCGATCGTGCCGACCAGCAGGCCGATGGGCGCGGCGATGATGGCGACGAGGATCACCACATAAAGCGTCCAGCGCGCGCCGTAGACGACGCGCGAATAGATGTCGCGGCCGAGGTCGTCGGTGCCGAACCAGTGCGCGGCGCCGGGCGGCAGCAGGCGGGCGTTCTTGAGATCACCAACGGTCGGCGAATAAGGCGCCAGCACGTCGGCAAACGCGGCGACCACCAGCAGCGCGACAATGATCAGCATGCCGACCAGCGCCAGCCGGTTGGCGGAGAAGCGGCGCCAGGCGACATAGGCGCGGCCGAGCCTTGCCTGCAGGCGCGAGGCCGGCCGCTCGCTCAACAGCCACGCGCGCCGGGATTGGATGCTTGCAACGCTCATCCGGTCTTCGTCCTTGGATCGAGCAGCCGGTAGAGCAGATCGGAGAAAAGATTAATGGCGATGAAGACCGAGCCGATGGCAATGGTGCCGCCGAGCACGGCGTTCATGTCGGCATTCTGCAGCGAATTGGTGATGTAGAGGCCGATGCCCGGCCAAGAAAAGACGGTCTCGGTCAGCACCGAGCCTTCGAGCAGGTTGGCGTATGAAAGCGCGATCACCGTCACCATCGGCACGGCGGCGTTGCGCAGCGCGTGACCCCAGATGATGCGACGCTCCGACAGGCCCTTGGCGCGCGCCGCGACGATGTATTCCTGCGCCAGCTCGTTCAGCATGAAGGAGCGGGTCATGCGGCTGATATAGGCGAGCGACAGATAGCCAAGCAGCGCGGCCGGCAGGACAATGTGGCGCCAGGCATCGTAGAAGACGTCCCACTGCCCCTGGATCGCGGCATCGAGCAGATAGAAGCCGGTGATCGGCGTGAAGGTGTATTCGTAGACGACATCGAGCCGCGCCGGGAAGGCGATCCATTGCAGCTTGGCGTAGAACAGCACCAGCCCGAGCAGCCCCAGCCAGAAGATCGGCACGGAATAGCCGATGAGGCCGACGATGCGGGCGACCTGATCGATGAGGCTGCCGCGCTTGACGGCGGCCAGCACGCCGAGCGGCACGCCGATGACGGCGCCTATGATTGTGCCCAGCGTCGCCAGTTCGATGGTCGCCGGGAAAACGCGGCGGATATCGGACATCACCGGATTGGTGGTCAGCACCGACGTGCCGAAGTCGCCCCTCAGCGCAGCTTTGACATAGAGGTAGAACTGCTCGATCCAGGGCAGATCGAGGCCCATCTCCCGGCGCGTGCGCTCGACGACGGCGGTGGGCGCGCGATCGCCGAGAACGGCCAGCACCGGATCGATCGGGATGACCCGGCCGATAAAGAAGGTCACCGCGAGCAGACCGAGATAGGTCGTGACCGCGATGACCAGAAAGCGGCCGAGCGACGATAGGATGGCGACGGCGCGGGCGCTGCCGCGCCCGGCCGCCGCCTGGTTTTCAGCTACGCTCACGCGTCGCGCCCGGGGTTACTGCTTCGAGACCGCCCAGACGAAATTGGTATCGAAGCTCGGGCCGAGCTTGAAGCCCTGGAGGTTCTTGCGCAGGCCCGCCACTTCCAGCTGCTGGTGGATGATGACGAAGGGGCTGGTGTCCATGATCTTCTGCTGCAGGTCCTTGTACATATCGGCGCGCTTAGCCGCATCCTTCTCCAGCAATGCCGCCTCGGTTTCCTTGGTCAGGTCCGGAATGTCCCAGGCATTGCGCCAGGCCAGCGTCTTGATCTTGGCGTTGTCGGAATTGTCCGGGTTGGAGGCAAAAGTCTGGGCGTTGGAGTTCGGATCGAAATAGTCCTGACCCCAGTTGCCGATATAGATGTCGTGGTTGCGGGCACGGTATTTGGTCAGCGTCTGCTTACCATCGCCCGGAATGATCTCCAGCTTGATGCCGGCCTGGCCGAGCGTCTGCTGGATCGATTCCGCCATGCCGGTGGTCGGCTGACCGGTGCGCACGTCCATCGTTACTTTGAAGCCATCGGGCACCCCGGCCTTGGCCAGAAGCTCCTTGGCCTTGGCGACGTCGAACTTGAAAGGATTGTCATCGATGGCGCCGAGGTCGCCCTTGGGCAGGAAAGACTGATGGATCTCGCCGATGCCTTTGAGGATAGTGGTGCTCAACGCGTCGTAATCGACCAGATATTTGAACGCCTGCCGAACCTCGGGTTTGGCGAGCGTTGGGTTCTTCTGGTTGAGGCTGATGTAGTAGACCGTGCCCTTCGGCGCGCTGGTGGTGGTGAGATCGGCGTTCTTGGCAATGGCGTCGAGATCGTTCGGCTCGAGATTGCGGGCAACATCGATATCGCCGGCTTCAAGCGCCAGGCGCTGCGCCGAGCTTTCCTTCATGTTGCGGTAGATGACGCGGGCGAGCTTGGCCTTCTCGCCATTGTAATTGTCGTTGCGCTCCAGCACGACGGCCTCGTTGGCGCGCCATTCGCGCAGCTTGTACGGTCCCGAGCCGGCATAGCCGGTCTTCAGCCAGGCATTGCCGAAATCGTTGTCCCATTTGTAGTCGGCGCTCGGCGCGACGGCGGCGACATGCTCCTTGACCAGCTTCGCATCGACGACCGAAGCAACGGTGGCCGACAGGCAGTTGAGCACGAAGCTCGGCGCATAGGCCTTGTCGACGACGAACTGGAAGGTGGTGTCGTCGACGGCCTTGGCCTTTTCGGTAACGTTGTCGCCGGTGATACCGAATTGGTTGATGATGAAAGCCGGGCTCTTGTCGAGCTTGATGGCGCGTTCGAAGGAATAGGCGACGTCCGCTGCGGTGATCGGATTGCCGGATGCGAATTTCATGCCGGGCTTCAGCTTGAAAGTGTAGGTCAGGCCGTCATCGGAAACGGTCCAGCTCTCGGCAAGGTCGCCCTTGACCTTCGAGGTGTCGCTGAGGTCGAGCCGGACCAGCAGATCATAGGTGTTGCCGGTGACTTCGGCCGTCGACAGCTCGAACGCTTCGCCAGGGTCCATCGAGATGATGTCGTCGATGGCAAAGCCCTCGACCAGCGTGTCGGCGGGCGTGACCGCGAAGGCGGGCGCGACGAGCAGCGCGGACAGCGCGGCGCCCGCCAGCAAGGCGCGAGAGCGGAGAGCAAACTTTTCCAGCATCATGGTGATCGTTCCCTGTTTTGTTTGACCTGAGTTCCCGGCTCAGGGCTGTATTATTCTTGCAAGCCGGCTGCGGCTTTGACCGCTTACCGTCGTGTTTTTTGTCCAGTTGGTCAACACCCTATTCAGCGGTTTTCGAACCGGCAACGCGCATTTTGCGAGACACTGTATCGAACCAAACGGATCGCGATGAGTCGGCCCATGCGCCGGCTAATTGAACCGCCGATCCGCAAAAATCTACCAGGATCGGTCTCTAGCGGGCAGCTATTTTAGCTGGGCGACCAGCGCGGCATCGGGAAAGCAGGTGGCGGACTTGCCTTTCTTTGCCTGCCAGATGCCGATCGAGCGGCGGGTCTTGAAGCCGGGCAGGCCGTCGGCGCTGCCGACATCGTAGCCCTTGTCCTCCAGTGCCCGCTGCAGAGCGGCGATATCGGAGCGGTGGAGATCGCCGACCGCGCCCCAGGCACCGACGAAGTTGGCGTCGCCTTTGGCAATGCGGTCGGCGGCATGGCCGATGAACAAGCCGTAGAGATCGCTGTTGTTGTATTGCTTCAGCACATAGAAGTTCGGCGTGACGATGAAGGCCGGGCCGCTGCGCCCGGCCGGCATCAGCAGGAAACCCTCGGCCTTCAATTCGCTCGCTGCAAACGCCTTACGATCGACGCGCCGGATGCCCATCGCCACCCAATCGGCGATCTTCTTGCCCTGGTCGGGTCCTTCGAGAGAGCAGGAGACATTGGTCGGCACCGTCACCTCGGTCCCCCAGCCGCGCCCCCGCACCCAGCCGTAATGGACGAGGTAGTTGGCGATCGAAGCGAGCACGTCGGGCGTCGAATTCCAGATGTCGGGCCGGCCGTCGCCGTCGAAGTCGACGGCGTGCTTCAAGAAGGAGGTCGGCATGAATTGCGGCTGGCCGAGCGCGCCGGCCCAGGACGATTTCATCGCGTTGACCGGCGCCAGCCGGCGCTCGACGATTTCGAGCGCCGCCAACACCTCGGTGCGGAAGAAATCCTTCTTGGTCGACATGAACGCCTTGGTGCCCAGCACCTCGAAGGCGTCGTAGGGCATCTTGGCCGCGCCGTAGCCGGTCTCGCGACCCCAGACCGCCAGCACGATCTCGCCCGGCACGCCGTAACGCTTCTCGATCAGCCCGAGCACCCGGGCGTTGGCGCCCTCGCGTGTGCGCCCGCCCAAGGTGACGGCACGGATGATCTTCTCGGCGAAATAGTCGGCAGGCGGGCCGAACTCGGCCTGGTGCTGTTTCTGCGGCGTCGTCGGTTTCTCGCCGGGCAGGACGAGATCGGGCAGTTTCAGGTTCGGCTTCACGCCGAGGAAGGCCTCGTCGAAGGTCTTTTTCGAGATGCCTTTGGACTTGGCTTCGGGCCAGAGGTCGTTTTGAAGCCAGGCCTGGAACTGGTCATCGATGGGGGCGGCGTGGGAGGGGGTGGTGAAAGAGAAAACCAACGCGGCCAAAAAGAGCACAGTGGCGAATACGCGGAGGTAGCGTTCCTTCACACCCCCCGGCTTCGAAGGACGCATTCCAGACACAGTGCGCCCCCTCCCCAGCCCGCTCAAAACGCCGTCCTCGACCGTAGCGCCGCGGCCAGCGTGCCTTCGTCGAGGTAATCGAGCTCGCCGCCGACCGGCACGCCATGCGCCAGCCTAGTCATCTTCACCTCGAAACCCGACAACTGATCGGTCAGATAATGCGCCGTCGTCTGCCCCTCGACCGTGGCGTTGACGGCAAGGATGACTTCCTTCACCTCGCCGCCGGCGATCCGGTCGACCAGCGAACGGATGTTGAGCTGATCGGGACCGATGCCGTCGAGCGGCGACAGCGTGCCGCCGAGCACGTGGTAGCGCACGTTCATCGCCGCCGCGCGCTCGAGCGCCCAAAGGTCCGAGACGTCCTCGACGACGATCAGCGTGCCGGCGTCGCGGCGCGGGTCGGTGCAGATCATGCAAGGATCGGAGGTGTCGACGTTGCCGCAGGTCGAGCAGATGCGCACCTTGTCGACCGCTTCGCCCATGGCGGCGGCCAAAGGCTCGAGCAGTTGCTCCTTCTTCTTGATGAGATGAAGCGCGGCGCGCCGCGCCGAACGCGGCCCTAGCCCCGGCACCTTGGCCAGGAGCTGGATCAGGCGTTCGATTTCCGGACCGGCGATTCTCTTCGACATCGCCCTGATCTAGGATTTTTCAGAGCGGTTTGGAACAGCCAGCAAGGGCACAGGGCCTGCCATGCTGCCATGGCAGGCCCTGTATTGGATGAAATCGGGTTCAGTTGGTTTCGAGCGGCCGATCCTGGCTGGCGATCATCGCGCCGATGGCGTCGGTATTCTCAGGCGTCGACTGGAAGCCCATCGACGCTTCCTGCGGCGCGCTGGGCACCGAAGAGATGTAGCGGCCCTTGAGCGTGCCGCCGAAACGCGAGGCGTCCGGCTCGGCCATCGGCTCCTGCATCGCCACGACCATCGGCTTCTGCGCGAGGCGGCCGGATTTCTGCGAAGGAGCAGCAGCGGCCGTCACATAGGTCACTTCGGCCGGAACGATTGCCGCCTTGGCCGGAAGCGTCGGTTCGGCCGCATTCATCGCGGCCTGCTTGGCCGGATCCGGGCGTACGATCGTCTTGACCACCGGCTCGGCGGAAGCCACCAGCACGGGGGCGGCAAGGTTGATTTTCTGCTGTTTGTCGGAGGCCATAGCGACCATCGGCTCGTCCGGCAGCGGCTGCCAGTTGCGGCCGCGCTTCTCATAAAAGGCGTTGCCGCCGGCCACCATGGTGTAATGCATGTTCTTGTAAGGGAAGCGCAGGCCGGCGGTGTGGAAATACATCGTGTTCTTGAGCTTGGCCTTGCGCTCGCCTTTCAGCACCGCGTTCGCGGCTTCCTCGACGTCGGGCAGCGCCCTGGAGTTCATCGGCCGCGTCAGCACGCCGGGCGCGAACTGGCCCCTCTCGCCGACGACCTCGCAGATGGTGTTGCCATGCTGGCCCGAGCGCAGCCGGTTCATCACGACCGTGCCGACGGCGATCATGCCGTCACGGCTCGACCGGTTGGACTCGAAGAACATCGCCCTTTGCAGGCATTCCTTGTCCTTCATCGTATAGGAGCGCGAGCTGAGGAAGCTCGGCGTGAGGGCGTCGGTCAGACCCGACACCGACATGCCATGGGAGGAAGTGGTCTGGCTGCAACCGGCCAGGAGCAAGGGGGAAGTGACGATGCCGATAAGCAGCAGCGGCGTCTTCCATCGCGTCGCGATCACCAAAAAAGCCTCATGTCCAGATGCCAGCCCGCCCCGAGATGTGGCAAGAATGAGACTCTTTCAGGCAAAAAGATGGCTAGAAGGTTAGCAACTTCTGGACTTGGGTAAAACTTTATGAATGCCGCGAAATGAGCCCGTGAACATTGCCGGCAAATGGTTAATATTGCAGCCCGGACTCAATTTCCGTTCATAATCAATTAACTGGCGGACACTGCCTCAGAACGGCAATTTCATTCCGGGCGGGATCGGCAAGCCTGCCGTGAGTGCCTTGGTCTTCTCCTGCATCACCTGCTCGACCTTATTTTTGGCGTCATTGTGGGCGGCAAGGATCAGGTCCTCGAGGATCTCGGCTTCGTCCGCCTTGATCAAAGACGGATCGATCTTCAGCGCCTTCATTTCGAACTTGCCGGTCAGCGTGATGCTGACCAGACCGCCGCCGGCCTGGCCGGTGGCTTCAAGCGTGGCGATCTCGTCCTGCATGGCCTGGAACTTGGCCTGCATTTCCTTCGCCTTGCCCATCAGGCCGAGAAGATCTTTCATCGGGTGGTCCTCTAAATTGTTTCAGATTTCGTCGTCGTCGGCCGCAGGCTCGACCGGCACTTCGGCCTCGGCCTCTTCCACGTCCGGCACGTCCGGAATGCGCACGTCGATAATCTTGGCGCCGGGGAAGCGGGCGAGGATGGCCGCGACTGTCGGGTCGCTCTTGGCATCGGAGAAAGCGTTCTCGCGCTTCGTCGTCTCCATCTCGGCCAGTGTCTGGCCGCCCTCCTCCTTCGACAGCGACACCAGCCAGTTGCGGCCGGTCCAGGCGCGCAGCTTGCAGGTCAGCTCGTTGAGCAGCATCTTGGGCGCGTCGTCGGTCAGCGCCACGTCGAGACGGCCGGGCTCGACGCGCACCGGCCGGACGCAACGTTTCAGGAGCACCTTGAAGGCCATGTCGCGATTGGCGTCCGCAAGCGCGACGATATCGGCCAGCGATTTGACCGGAACGACAGGGGTTTCGACAACCGGCTCCGGTGCTGGGACAAACGCAGCCGGCGCGGGCTGCGCTTCGACCAGGCGCATGGTCTGCGCACCGCCATTTGAACCGGGCATCCGGGTCTGCGCGACAGCACTTGCGCCGCCGCCATTGCCGACCGGTGCGCCATTGGCGCGCGGCGCGCCATTCGGCAGCGGTCCCGCGCCTTCCAGCGATTTCAGCGCCTCGTCCAGCGTCGGCAGGTCGGCGGCATGCGCCAGCCTGATCAGCACCATTTCGCCGGCGCTGACGGGGCGGTTGGACGACTGCACCTCGGGAATGCCCTTGAGCAGCATCTGCCAGGTCCGCGACAGCACGCGCACCGAAAGCGTGCTGGCGAATTCGGCGCCGCGCCGGCGCTCGTCTTCGGAAAGCGAAGCATCGTCGGCTGCCGCCGGCACGAAGCGCAGCCGGGTGACGAGGTGATTGAACTCGGCAAGGTCGGTGAGCACCGCAGCCGGATCGGCGCCGGTGTCGTATTGCGCGCGGAACTCTGCCAAAGCCGCCGCCACGTCGCCCTTCATGACATGCTCGAACAGGTCGATGATGCGGGCGCGGTCGGCGAGGCCTAGCATGGCGCGCACCGCGTCGGCGCTGACAGTGCCGCTGCCATGGGCGATCGCCTGGTCGAGGATGGAGAGCGAATCACGGGCCGAGCCTTCGGCGGCCCGCGCGATCATCGCCAGGGCCTCGTCATCGACGGAAATGCCTTCCTTGGCGGCGATCGAGGCCAGATGCCCGACCAGCGCACCGGCATCGATGCGCCTCAGGTCGAAACGCTGGCAGCGCGACAGGACCGTGATCGGCACTTTACGGATTTCGGTGGTGGCGAAGATGAATTTGACGTGCGGCGGCGGCTCTTCCAGCGTCTTCAGCAGGCCGTTGAAAGCCTGGGTGGAGAGCATGTGCACTTCGTCGATGATGTAGACCTTGTAACGGGCGGAGACCGGCGCGTAGCGCACGCGGTCGATGATGTCCCTGATGTCGTCGATGCCGGTGTGCGAGGCGGCGTCCATCTCGATGACGTCGACATGGCGGCCTTCCATGATCGCCTGGCAATGCTCGCCGGGGATCGAAAGGTCGACGGAGGGTTGGTCGACGGTCGCGGTCTTGTAGTTTAGGGCCCGCGCGAGGATGCGTGCTGTCGTCGTCTTGCCGACACCGCGCACGCCGGTCAGCATCCAGGCCTGGGCGATGCGGCCGGTGGCGAACGCGTTGGTCAACGTGCGGACCATCGGCTCCTGGCCGATCAGCTCGGAGAAATTCGAAGGGCGGTATTTGCGCGCCAGGACGCGATAGGCGCCGGCCTTGCCGGTCTCCAGGCTTTCCGTCCCCAAGTTTCCGACTTCGCTCATTCGCCGTCAAAAGCTCCCAGACCGCGACGGAAGGCGGCCGATTCCTGCGCATAGTCTCGCCCGCACGGCTTGGCGCCGTCAATGTCGCGGGAGAAAGGCGAAGAGGTGGGAGGCTGGAACAATGACCCGTTCCGGGCTCGTTAGGGCTGCTTCCTTCCGGACCTGACCCGGTTGGCGAGTGGATCGTCCACCACCAACCTCCCGGGCTCCATATCGGCAATTCGGCAGCGAAATGCAAGGGCCGAGCCGGAACCCGCAACCGCATCGAGGCGGAAAGTCCTTCAAATCGATAATAGCGGTCAATGAATCGCTTGCAGCCACCTTGCCGCCGCTCTAGCGTTCCGGGTTTGGAAAATGCTTACAACAAAAGTGAAGGAAATGCCCATGCTGCCTGGCCTTGAGGCCGGATTCACGCTGGACGCCCGGCTGGAGGCGGACAGCGAGCAGCTTATGTGGCTTGGCCTTTGCGAGCTCAGGCTGATGAACGACCGCCGCTGGCCATGGCTGATGCTGGTGCCGCAGCGGCCCGGCGTGGAAGAAATCCACGAAATGACGCCGCTCGACCAGACGATGCTGACCTTCGAGACCAATATGGTGGCGCAGGCGCTGAAGCGGGTGACCGGCTGCACCAAGATCAACACCGGCGCGCTCGGCAACGTCGTGCGCCAGCTGCATGTCCACGTTGTCGCCCGCTCAGAGGGCGACCCCGGCTGGCCGGGACCGGTCTGGGGCCACGGCATACGCGAGCCCTACCAGCGCTCCGACATCAGGCGGTTTGCCGAAACGATCAAGGCGGCGCTATAAGCTGAGCATTGTCCATTCAGCGCCCCTTGTGTCCCTCACCTGCCCGAGTCCCCATGAGCTTTCGCCTGTTTGACGCGCCCTTGCGCGAGCCGAGCCAATTCGTCGGTTTCGCCGGCAACCGGATCGACCGTCAGTCCGAGAACCGGGCCGACGATGCGGTCGAGAAGGCGCTGGCCGACCGGACCGCGCGGCTGATGCTGATGCATGCCGGCCGGCTCTACCTCAAACTCGACGGCGGCAAGTTCGACCCGTGGTTCAAGCCGGATGAAAGCCAGGCCTTCGAGGCTTCGCTCGGCCAAGCAGTGCTGCTCGGCCTTTCAGAGGAAGGCCCTGTGCTTGCGGTGCCCGCCAGCGTCGAGCCGGAAAAGCTGCCCGAAACGATCAAGGCGATCGACTACCGGTCGGTCTATATGCAGGGGCTGATCGACGAGGCCGCCGCCGGCGCGCTGGCGCAAGGGGCGGCGCTTCTTGCCTGGCACGCCAGCCACGCCTTCTGCTCGAAATGCGGCAACCGCTCGGAGATGCGCGCCGGCGGCTACCGGCGCCATTGCCCTTCCTGCAGCACCGACCACTTTCCGCGCACCGATCCGGTGGCGATCATGCTGACGGTGACGCGCGATAAATGCCTGCTGGGGCGCGGCAGGCATTTCGCGCCGGGCATGTATTCGGCGCTTGCCGGGTTTATCGAACCGGGCGAGACGATCGAGGCGGCGGTGCGGCGCGAGACGCTGGAAGAGGCCGGCATCCGGCTCGGCCGCGTCGTCTACCATGCCAGCCAGCCTTGGCCGTTCCCTTACTCGCTGATGATCGGCTGCTTCGGCGAGCCGCTCAACGAGAATATCCAGGCCGACCTCAACGAGCTGGAGGATTGCCGCTGGTTCTTCCGGGACGAGGTGCGCACCATGCTGGACAGGCAGCATGCCGACGGCCTGATTACACCGCCGAAAGGGGCAATCGCCCATCACCTCATCCGCGCCTGGGTCGATAGCGAATAGGAGCAGAAGAATGATCCGCCACACCGTCGTGTTCACCTTGAAACATCCGTTGCAGTCGCTGGAGACAAAGCGCTTCCTGCACGACGCGAAGAAAATCCTGACCGGGATCAAGGGCGTCACGCATTTCGAGCAGCTGCGGCAGGTGAGCCCGAAAAACGACTACCAGTTCGGCTTCTCGATGGAGTTCGCCGACCAGGCGGCCTACACGCGCTACAACGAACATCCCGACCATGTCGCCTTCGTGCGCGACCGCTGGGTGCCCGAGGTCGAGAAGTTTTTGGAGATCGACTACGTGCCGCTGAGCGCGGCAATCTAAGCGCAGTCGTGGTAAACAGGTTGAGCCGCCTGGCACACTCCTAGCACGGGGCACAATCAATCACGCACTTGCGATGGGTTGCCATCCGTTCGTCCAACCTTGCAATTTCTGCTCAAACGCATTAGATGTGGTTACGTAACCACATTTGGTGAAATTGATATGATCACCACGCTTTCGGGTCGCGAACTCAATCAGGATCTTGGCCGCGCAAAACGCGCTGCCAAGAACGGTCCGGTGATCATCACCGACAGAGGGCGGCCAGTGCATGTCCTCATGTCGTTCGATGAATATAAACGGCTCACCGGCAAAACGCGGTCGCTCGGTGACATGCTGGCTGCGCCGGAGGCAGGTGACTTTGACCTGCCGCTGCCGCCTCGCACGGAACGCGCCCAGCCGGTAGACCTTTCCTAATGCTGTTGCTCGATACCAATGTCGTATCCGAATTGCGAAAGGTATCGAGCGGTAGGGCGCATCCCAATGTCGTGCTCTGGAACGAAACCGTCGATCCTGCCGAAACCTTCATTTCGGCCGCCGTTCTGCACGAGCTGGAGATTGGCGTAAGACTGGTGGAACGCCATGATGCCGTTGCTGGCAAAGCATTGCGCAATTGGTTGGAAAATGCGGTTCTCACAACATTCTCCGGTCGAATCCTGCCGCTGGACGAGGCAGCCGCCGTTCAGGCGGCACAATGGCATGTGCCCAATCCCAAACCGATCAATAACGCCTATATCGCGGCCACGGCCTTCACCCGACGGATGACGCTGGTGACGCGCAACATTGGCGATTTCGAGGGAATGGGAGTAACGCTGGTAAATCCATGGGACGACCAAGCGTAGGCCTCAACTCATCGTTTCGTGCATGTCTTTGCCCCGACAGGGCGACACGCCTTAATCCGCTACCTTCCACTGCTCGCGCGAGGCGCTGGCCGGATAGACGCCGAGAATGCGCATTTCGCGCGAGAAGAAGCGCAGCTCGTCCAGCGCCAGCTTGACCAGCGGGTCGTCCGGGTGGCCTTCGATGTCGGCGTAGAACAGCGTCGCGGTGAAGGCGCCAAGCTGGTAGCTCTCCAACTTGGTCATGTTGATGCCGTTGGTGGCGAAGCCGCCCATCGCCTTATAGAGCGCAGCCGGCACGTTGCGGACACGGAAGATGAAGGTGGTCATCATCTTGGCGTCCGGCACGGGGCGCTCCACCCATTGCTTGTTCTTGGTCAGCACGACGAAGCGGGTGACGTTGGAGTCGGTGTCCTCGACATTCTTCTCGATGATGTCGAGCCCATAGAGCTCGGCGGCTAAAGCCGGCGCCAGCGCGGCCATGGTGCGGTCCCTGACCTCCGACACCATCTTGGCCGAACCCGCCGTGTCGCCGGCGACCACAGGCTTCCAGCCGTTCTTGCGGATATATTTGCGGCACTGGCCGAGCGCGTGGATGTGGCTGTGGACGGTCCTGATCTCTTCGCGCTTCACGCCCGGCAGCACCATGAGCTGAAAGTGGATCGGCAGGAAATATTCGCCGACGATGTGCAGCTTCGATTCCGGCAAGAGGTGGTGGATGTCGGCGACGCGGCCGGCGATGGTGTTCTCGATCGGAATCATGGCGAGGTCGGCCTTGCCGGTCTCGACCGCGTTGAAGGCATCCTCGAAGGTCGGGCACGGCAACGGCTCCATCGCGGGAAACATGTTGCGGCAGGCCGTGTCGGAATTGGCGCCGGGATCGCCCTGGAAGGAAATTCTGTTGGTCTTTTCAGGCATGCTCATGTCTCATTTTGAAAGGATTTGCCTGGCGCGTTCGAGATCGTGCGGCGTGTCGACGCCGAGCGGCAGCGATTTGACGATCTCGGCGTCGATGCGCATGCCGGCTTCCAGCGCGCGCAGCTGCTCCAGCCGCTCGCGCCGCTCGAGCGGCGACGGCTTGAGCGCCACGAAGCGTTCGAGCGCCGCACGGCGATAGGCATAGAGGCCGATGTGGTGATAGAGCGGCCCCTCGCCCCAGGGCGCGGTGGCGCGGGTGAAATAAAACGCCCTCAGCCGTGTCGACGATAGCGGCGAGCCGACGATCTTGACGACATTGGGATTGGTCTTCTCCTCGTCGCGCACGATCTCGACGCCGAGCGTGGCGATATCGACCGATTTGTCCTCGAACGGCCGCAGCGACGCGCCGATGATCTCGGGGTCGACGGTCGGCAGATCGCCCTGAACGTTGACGATCGTTTCTACCTGCTTTTCGGGGTCGAGGGCCGTCAGCGCCTCGAAGATGCGGTCGGAGCCCGATTCGTGATCCGCGCGGGTCATGACAGCCTCGAAGCCATGCGCCCGCACGGCCTGCGCGACGGCTTCGGTGTCGGTCGCCACCACCACGCGGCCAAGCCCGGCCTCGGCGGCGCGGCGGGCGACATGGACGATCATCGGCGCGCCCGCAATGTCGGCCAGCGGCTTGCCCGGCAGACGCGTCGAGGCCATGCGGGCGGGGATCAGGATCAACGTCGACATCGGATTTTTGGGCGGCCGAAAAAAGCGGATGGAAAGTGGCAAAAGGTCTCACTGGAAGCGCCCTTATAGGTGTTGCAACGCCAGAGCAAAAGACCTAGTTTCCGCCCGGTTTGACTGGCCTTTCAGGGCAGTTCGCGATACCGACGGACGGAGTGGACGGGACGGTCCGCCGGAAAAGGGAGCAAGGGGCGTATGGATTCCAACGAAGTCAACAAGCTGCTCGGCGGATTTCTGGGAACCTGCTTCATCGTCTTTTCAATAGGCCTCGTCTCGGACGGGCTGTTCGCCTCGCCGGCGCCCGAAAAGCCCGGCTTCGCCATCGAAACCCAGGAGCCGACCGAAGGCGGCCCGGCCGCGCCTGCCGCGGCTGAAAAGCCGATCGCCGACCTGCTTGCCACCGCCAATGCCGAAGCGGGCGCCGCCATCTTCAAGAAGTGCCAGGCCTGCCATTCGGGCGAAAAGGGCGGCCCGAACAAGGTCGGTCCGGATCTTTGGGACATCGTCGACCGCCCCGTCGCCGAGCATGAGGGCTTCGCCTATTCGGCCGGCATGAAGGATTTCTCCAAGGGCGGCCAGGAGCACTGGACCTATGAGAACCTCAACCACTTCATCACCGCGCCCAAGAAGTTCGTGAAGGGCACGGCGATGGGCTTTGCCGGCCTGCCGAAGGAAGAAGACCGCGCCAACGTGATCGCCTATCTGCGCACGCTGTCGGACAATCCGAAGCCGCTGCCGCAGCCGGGCGCTTCGGCCGAAGCCAAGCCCGCCGAAGGCGCCAAGCCGGCGGAAGGTGCCGCACCCGCGAAGCCCGCGGAAGGCGCCGCGCCGGCCAAGCCGGCCGAGGGAACCGCTCCGGCCAAGCCGGCCGAGGGAACCGCTCCGGCCAAGCCGGCCGCGCCCGCCCAATAAACAATTTGTCATAAAGACTTCCTTGGAAAAGCCGGGTTCGTCCCGGCTTTTCTGTTAGAAAGCTGCATGGACGGCGACAAAGGCGGCACTTGCGGTTTTCACCGGCGTCAAATGATCTAGATTGCGGGTGGCAGAGCAATTCCAGGAAAGCGGAACCGGGTTTTCCGTCCGGAATTGCGTCGAAACAAGCGATAGAGCGGCCGTCGTTCCCATGAAACGATGAATGCTCCAGGGCTCGCGACGAGGAGAACGCATGACGGTTGGCCGTTTCCGCACGCTTTTCGCATCGGCATTGGTGTTCGCCTTCGCCGCCAGCCTGCAGGCCGGCTTCGCCGATGAGTGGCGCACGACGTCGTCGCTGATCGGACCTTCAAAATACGGCGATAATTTTCAGCGCTACGACTACGTCAATCCGGATGCGCCGAAGGGCGGCACGCTGAACCGAGTTGTTATCGGTACTTTCGACAGCTTCAATCCTTACATCGTGCAGGGTTCCGTAGCCGCCGGCTTTGCGCAGTTTGGCGGCGGGCTGCTTTATGACACGCTGATGGAACAGGCGACGGACGAAGGCAGCGTCAGCCACCCTTTGGTCGCCGAAGCCTACAAATATCCGTCCGACTATTCCTCGGCGACCTACCGGCTCGATCCGCGCGCCAAATGGCATGACGGCCAGCCGATCACCGCCGACGACGTGGTCTGGTCGTTCCAAGTCCTCAAAGCGAACAGCCCGATGTACAACCGCTATTTCGAGAACGTGACCGACGCCGTCGCGATCTCGGACCGCGAGGTTGAGTTCCATTTCAGCCAGAAGGGCAACCGCGAGCTGCCCAAGATCCTCGGCGATCTCGTCGTCCTGCCGAAGCACTGGTGGGAGGGCACCGACGCCAGCGGCAAGAAGCGCGACATCACCCGGCCGACGCTGGAGCCGCCGCTGGGCTCCGCCGCCTACAAGATTGCGAGCTTCAAGGCCGGCTCTGAGATCGTCTGGCAGCGCGTGCCCGACTATTGGGCGGCCAAGCTGCCGGTGAAGATCGGCCGTGAGAATTTCGACACCCAGCGCTTCAGCTACTTCCTTGATGACAACGCCTCGTGGCAAGCGTTCACCAAGGGCGGCTTTGAGGACTTTCGCGCAGAGGCACGTGCCCAGCGCTGGGCGGTCGAGTACACATTCCCGGCTGTCAAAGCGGCGGATGTCATCAAGAAGGAGTTCCCTCTTACCTCTCCACAGCCGATGCAGGCTTACGTCATAAATACGAGACGGCCGCTTTTTCAAGACGTGCGGGTGCGTCAAGCTTTGACCTATGCCTACGATTTCGAGTCCATGAATCGGACGATCTTTTTCGGTGCCTATACGCGCACCGATAGCTATTTCGAAGGCGGCGACCTGGCTTCGCGCGGATTGCCGCAAGGCAAGGAACTGGAGATCTTACAGCAATACCGGGACAAGCTGCCCCCTGAGCTGTTCACCACTGAGTTCAAACTGCCGGTCTACGACACGCCGCAATCGGCACGTGAGAATTTGCGGAAAGCCTATGATCTCCTGAAGCAGGCAGGGTGGATCAACAAAGGAGGCAAGTTGGTCAATGCGCAGACGGGGACCCAATTCAAGATCGAGTTTCTTGGCAACGATCCTGTCGACGAGCGCGTAGCCGCTCCCTTCATGGACAACCTTCGACGTTTGGGTATCGACGCCACCCTGCGGATCGTCGATGACAGCCAATACACAAATCGCACCCGCGCCTTCGATTTCGACGTGCTGGCGCTGGCAAGCTTCCAGCAGTCGAACTCGCCTGGTAACGAGCAACGGGACTTCTGGAGCTCGAAGGCCGCAGATACCCCGGGGTCACGTAACCTTGCCGGCATCAAGAACCAGGTGGTCGACGCATTGGTCGACCGTGTCATCTTGGCAACCGACCGAGATGATCTTGTTGCCGCCACGCACGCTCTCGATCGAGTGCTGCTCTGGAACTATTATATGGTGCCGCAGTGGCATTTGGGAAAAGTGCGCGCCGCCTATTGGAACAAGTTCGGCTTCCCCGAAAAACAACCCAGCTATATCGGTGTTGATCTCGATTCCTGGTGGATCGATCCTGCGAGAGAAAAGGCGCTGGCCGCCAAATATAAGGGCGTTAATTGATGGGGCGGCGGACTTTGCTTCCTCGCCGCGACTTCCTGGCGCTCGGCGCCGCAGCCACGGCCGCCGCGTTGCTGCCCGGCCGAGCTTTTGCCGAGACCCCGACCGGCGTCAAATTGCATGGCCTGTCGGCCTTCGGCGACCTCAAATACAAGGCCGATTTCACGCATTTCGACTATGTCAATGTCGATGCGCCGCAAGGCGGCAGCTTCAACTTCTCGCCGCCCAATTGGGGTGCGAACCAGAGCCCGCAGACCTTCAACACACTGAATTCATTCGTCCCCAAGGGCGATTCCCCGCAACGCATGGAGATGTGCTTCGATTCCCTGATGGTACGGGCACTCGACGAGCCGGACGCGGTCTATGGATTGATCGCCGACGGTGTTACGATCTCCGACGACCGCAACGGCTTCACCTTCTCGCTGCGCCCGCAGGCGCGCTTCCATAACGGCACCCCGCTCACCGCCGACGATGTCGCCTTCACCTTCAAACTGCTGAAAGACAAAGGGCATCCGGACTACGCGCTGTCGCTGACGCATCTGGATGACGCGGTAGCGAAGGACACCCACACGGTAGAGCTCAAATTCTCCGGCAAGCAGTCGGCCCGCACCATCCTCAACGTGGTCGGATTTCCTATCCTTTCGAAGGCCTTCTTTACGGCCAACCCGTTCGATTCCTCGCAGCTCAACCCGCCGCTCGGCTCAAGCGCCTACAAGGTCGGGCGCCGGTCGGCCGGCGCCTGGATTGAATATGAGCGGGTGGCCGACTATTGGGGCAACGACCTGCCGGTCAATCGCGGCCTGAACAATTTCGGGCGCATCCGCATCGAGTTCTACCAGGATCGCACCGCAGGCTTCGAGGCCTTCAAAAAGGGCGAGATCCTCTACCGCGAGGAGTTCACCTCGCGCGTCTGGGCGACAGCCTACGATTTTCCGGCCTTCACCGCCGGCAAGGTCATCAAGCATGAGTTCCCGGCCGAGACGGTGCCTTCGATGCAGGCCACCGCGGTCAACCAGCGGCGTGAGCAGTTCAAGGATCCGCGCGTGCGGCAGGCGATCGCGCTCTGCTTCGACTTCGAATGGACACGGCGCAACTTTTTCTATGGTTCCTATGAGCGTTCGCAATCCTGCTTCGAGAAATCCGACTTCCGGGCCTCGGGCATGCCGACGCCGCAGGAGTTGGCGCTGCTTGAGCCGCTGCGCGACCAGTTGCCGCCGGAGACCTTCGGCGAGGCCGTGACGCAGCCGGCCTCGGACGGGTCCGGGCGGGACCGCAAGCAACTGAGCGCGGCGCTGAAGCTGCTCGCCGAGGCCGGCTGGAAACGCTCCGGCGATTTCGTGGTCGATGACAAGGGCGGGCGGCTGGCCGTCGAATTTCTGGTCGATGACGAGACCTTCGTGCAGGTCTATTCGCCCTGGGTCGCCAACATGAAGGCCATCGGCATCGACGCCTCGATCCGTCTGGTGGATTCAGCGCAGTATCAGCTCAGGCAATCGACATTCGATTTCGACCTGCTGTCGGCCGCCTTCAATTTCAGCGCCACGCCGACCCGCGACGATCTGGAGATTTTCTTCCATTCGCGCAGCGCCTCAGTATCGGGTTCGCGCAACCTGCCGGGCGTTGCAAGCCCGGCAATCGATGCGTTAATCGATGCCGTGGGCGCCGCCAAGGATCGTGAAAGCCTGACCACCGCCATGCGTGCGTTGGACCGGGCCTTGCGCGCGCGGCGCGATTGGATTCCAAGTTGGTATCTGGCGAATCACCGAAGCGCCTATTGGGACATGTTCGGTTTTCCGGAACAGAAACCCGATTTCGGCTTTCCGGTCGAGGCGCTGTGGTGGTTCGACAAGGGCAAGGCGGCAAAGATTGGCAAAGCCTGACATGATCCTTCGCGCGGGGCCCGTCGCCTGATGGGCGCCTATATCCTGCGCCGCATTCTTCTGATGATCCCGACGCTGTTCGGCATCATGGCGATCTCCTTCGCGGTCATCCAGTTCGCGCCGGGCGGCCCGGTCGAGCAGGTGATCGCCCGGCTGACCAATCAGGGCGGCAACGATCGCCTCGGCAGCGGCGGCGGCGATGCAGGCGCGACCAATTTCGACGTTGCCGGCGACGTCGGCTCGAAATATCGCGGCGCGCAGGGGCTCGATCCCGAATTCATCAAGAAACTAGAAAAGCAGTTCGGCTTCGACAAGCCGCCGCTCGAGCGGTTTGGCATGATGCTGTGGAACTATATCCGCTTCGATTTCGGCGACAGCTATTTCCGCGATATCTCGGTGCTGAACCTGATCCTGGAGAAGATGCCCGTCTCCATCTCCATCGGCCTGTGGATCACGCTTCTGTCCTACCTGATCTCGATCCCGCTCGGCATCCGCAAGGCGGTGAAGGACGGCTCGACCTTCGATGTATGGACGAGCGGCGTGGTCATCGTCGGCTATGCCATTCCCGGCTTCCTGTTCGGCATCCTGCTCATGGTGCTGTTCGCGGGCGGTTCGTTCTGGGACTGGTTTCCGCTGCGCGGCATCGTTTCGGACAATTGGGATCAGCTGTCCTGGCCCGCCAAGATCGCCGATTATTTCTGGCATATGACGCTGCCGCTGACGGCGCTCGTGCTCTCGGCTTTCGCCACGACCACCCTGCTCACCAAGAACTCCTTCCTTGAGGAAATCCGCAAGCAATATGTCGTGACGGCGCGCGCCAAAGGCCTGTCGGAGCGCAAGGTGCTCTACGGCCACGTCTTCCGCAATGCTATGCTGATCGTGATCGCCGGCTTTCCCGGCGCCTTCATCTCGGCCTTCTTCACCGGCTCGCTGCTGATCGAAAACATCTTCTCGCTCGACGGCCTCGGCCTGCTTGGCTTCAAGTCGGTGATCGATCGCGACTATCCGGTGGTGTTCGCCACGCTTTACATCTTCTCGCTGCTTGGCCTGTTCGTCGGCCTTTTGTCCGACCTGATCTACACCTGGGTCGATCCGCGCATCGACTTCGAGCGGAGAGACATCTGATGGGCGAGGCGGCGATCGAACGCGCGCCGACGCGGCCTCGCAGGCCATTTCTGTCGCCGCTCAACCAGCGGCGATTGCAGAATTTCAAGGCCAACCGGCGCGGCTACTGGTCGCTCTGGATCTTCCTGTTGCTGTTCGTGCTGTCGCTGTTCTCAGAGCTGATCGCCAACGACAAGCCGATCATCGCCTCCTACAAGGGCGAGATCCTGTTTCCGGTCCTGGTTGCCTATCCGGAGGAGAAGTTCGGCGGTTTCTATGCCGTCACCGACTATCGCGATCCGGTGATCCAGGACGAGATCAACTCCAATGGCTGGATGATCTGGCCGCCGGTCCGTTACTCCTATCAGACAGTCAACAACGCCATCCCGGAACCGGCACCGGCAAAACCATCATGGCTTTACGACAAGAAGACCCGCTGCAGCCAGTATCCGCAAGGCGAGGCCGATGCCAACTGCACCGTCGGCAACTGGAACTGGCTGGGCACGGACGACCAGGCCCGCGACGTGCTGGCGCGGGTGCTCTACGGCTTCCGCATCTCGGTTCTGTTCGGCCTGATCCTGACGCTTGGCTCCTCGCTGATCGGCGTCGCGGCCGGCGCGGTGCAAGGCTATTTCGGCGGTTGGACCGACCTTCTCTTCCAGCGTTTCATCGAGATCTGGTCGGCGATCCCGGTGCTCTATCTGCTGCTTATCATCTCGGCCATCCTGCCGCCCGGCTTCTTCATCCTGCTCGGCCTGATGCTGCTGTTTTCATGGGTGGCGCTGGTCGGCGTGGTGCGGGCCGAATTCCTGCGCGCCCGCAACTTCGAATATGTCAACGCGGCGCGCGCGCTCGGCGTACCAAACCTCACCATCATGTTCCGCCACCTGTTGCCGAACGCCATGGTGGCGACGCTGACCTTCCTGCCCTTCCTTCTCAGTGGCTCGATTTCGACGCTGACCTCGCTCGACTATCTCGGCTTCGGCCTGCCGCCCGGCTCGGCCTCGCTCGGCGAGTTGCTGAAACAGGCGCAGCGCAACCTCAACGCCCCCTGGCTCGGCATCTCCGGCTTCATCGTGATTTCGCTGATGCTGTCGCTGCTGGTCTTCATCGGCGAGGCGACGCGCGACGCCTTCGATCCGCGCAAGACGTTCAAATGACTACAATGCGGACCGGCACCCGGCATGTTATATTCTCAGTGTGGCGATACGAATTAAAGTGCGCGTAGGTGAATTGGCAAAACTACTGGCGACCATGATTGGTGAATATCTGCACGTTCTCCGCGCCGCGATCCACGAGAAGACGGAATTATGAATAAGGTCATCCTCGAGCATTATCCCGCATCGAAACTTCCGGACGAGTTGCGAGAGGGCATAGCCTTGAATGCCTCGGTCACAGTGACTGTGGAAGAGGAGGCCAAACGGCCCCTTGACCGCAAGCAACTGCTTGAACTTATGCGGAACGCCCAGGCCAGCGCTCCAGGGACAAGCCTCGAAGAGGCCGTGGCGCGTGTTCGTGCCCTCCGTGACGAGTGGGAGGACTGATGGCCGCCTTCCGGCTTTACGTCGATACGAACATTTTCATCTACGCTTTCGAAAATAATGACGCTCTTGCAAGAAAACTGCTTCAGCTCGTCTCTTTGAACGAGGGCAGAAAGCAACCTTTCATCGCGACAAGCGAGATCGTGTTGGCTGAGTTGATGGTGGACCCTCTGAAAAAGGGCAATGAGTCGCTTATCGAGCTTTATGACAATATCTCGACTGGTAATGCCTTTGTTTCGATTGGGATGGTAACTCGTGAAGTCCTGTGGCACGCGGCACAGCTTCGTTCAAAATTCGTTTCTCTCAGGCTACCCGATGCGATTCACCTCTCCACGGCAATGCACTTCGGCTGCGCACAATTCCTGACTGCCGATACCAGATTGAAGGGCGCTTATTCTGTCGCACCGGACAGACTCGTTCCTCCGCAATTGACGGCCGAGATCTCGATTATCCGACCGGAAATTTCCGTTCTCGATAAAATCATTACGGAAATCGAAGGATGACCGCTCCCCTGCTTTCCGTCCAAGATCTGAGCGTCGCCTTCACGCAGGGCGGCAAGCAGGAGATCGCTGTCGACCATATCTCATTCGACATCGCCAAGGGGGAGACGCTTGCCCTGGTCGGCGAATCCGGCTCGGGCAAATCGGTCTCGGCGCTTTCGGTGCTGAAGCTCTTGCCCTATCCCGCCGCCAGCCACCCCTCCGGCAAAATCCTGTTCGGCGGCGCCGACCTGCTCGCCATGAACGAGAAGGCGTTGCGCGGCGTGCGCGGCAACAAGATCACCATGATTTTTCAGGAGCCGATGACCTCGCTCAACCCGCTGCACACGATCGAGCAGCAGATCGTCGAGGTGCTGCAACTGCATCAGGGCCTGCGCGACGCCCCGGCCCGCGCGCGCACGCTGGAGCTGCTGACCGAGGTCGGCATCCGCGATCCGCAGAAACGCCTCGACGCCTATCCGCACCAGCTCTCCGGGGGCCAGCGCCAGCGCGTCATGATCGCCATGGCCTTGGCAAACGAGCCGGAGCTTCTGATCGCCGACGAGCCGACGACCGCGCTCGACGTCACCGTGCAGGCGCAGATCCTGGAGCTGCTGGCCAAGTTGAAAGCCCGCAAGGGCATGTCGCTCCTGTTCATCACGCATGATCTCGGCATCGTGCGCAGGATCGCCGACCGCGTCTGCGTCATGACCAAGGGCAAGATCGTCGAGAGTGGCCCGACCAAGGATATCTTCACCAACCCGCAGCACGACTACACCAAGCATCTGCTCGCCGCCGAGCCGAAGGGCAAGCCGCCCGCAGTCAACCCGGGCGCCAAAGCCGTCATGACGGGCAAGGACATCAAGGTCTGGTTCCCCATCAAGAAGGGCTTCTTCCGCAAGACCGTCGACCATGTGAAGGCCGTGGACGGCATCGACGTCACGGTGCGGGCCGGCCAAACACTGGGCGTGGTCGGCGAGTCCGGTTCGGGCAAGACGACACTGGGCCTGGCGCTCGCCAGGATGATCTCCTCGAGCGGCAGGATCAATTTCAACGGACGTGACATCAACCAGCTCTCCTTCAGCGCCATGCGGCCGCTGCGGCGCGAATTACAGATCGTCTTCCAGGATCCGTTCGGCTCGCTCAGCCCACGCCTCTCGGTCTCCGAGATCATCGAGGAAGGGCTGAAGATCCACGAGCCGAAACTCTCGGCCGACCAGCGCGACGACAAGGTGGTCGCCGTGCTGAAGGAGGTCGGCCTCGATCCCGAAACGCGCCACCGCTACCCGCACGAGTTCTCCGGCGGCCAGCGCCAGCGCGTCGCCATCGCCCGCGCCATGGTGCTCAACCCGCGTTTCGTCATGCTCGACGAGCCGACCTCCGCGCTCGACATGAGCGTGCAGGCGCAGGTGGTCGACCTTTTGCGCAGCCTGCAGGCCAAGCACAATCTCGCCTATCTCTTCATCAGCCACGACCTCAAGGTCGTCCGCGCCCTTGCCAACGACGTCATCGTCATGCGCAATGGCCAGATCGTCGAGGCGGGACCTTCCGAGCAGATTTTCAGCAGCCCGCAAACCGACTATACGCGGGCGCTGATGGCGGCGGCCTTCAAGATCGAGACCGCACCGACCGGTGTGGTCAGCGAGTAACCCGACCCGCACTGGCGAAACAGGGAAGAAAATCCGAGAATGGAAAAAGGGAAAATCCTGCTTGCCCTTACGGGCATCCACCCGCAGCGCTGGCACGAGTTGCTCTCGGCCGAGCGGGAGGTCGTGCTGGAGCCGAACGGCGCCGACGATCCGTCGATCACCTATGCGGTGGTCTGGAAGCAGAAGCCCAACCTTCTCAAGTCGCTGCCCAATCTGCGCGCCATCTTCTCGATCGGCGCCGGCGTCGACCATGTCTTTGCCGATCCCGGTCTGCCCGACGTGCCGATCGTCAAGATCGTCGCCGACAACCTGACCCAGCACATGGTCGAATATGTCGTCTGGCGCGTGCTCGACCACCATCGCCAGGCCTCGCTTTACCGGGCTCAGCAGCAAAAGAAGATCTGGCACGATCCGCCGCAACGGGTGGCCGGCGACATCTCCGTCGGCATCATGGGACTTGGCAGTCTTGGTCGCGCCGCGGCTTCGGCGTTGCTGTCGCTCGGCTTCGCCGTCAATGGCTGGTCGCGCAGCGACCGGCCGATGCAGGGCGTTTCGACCTATTCCGGCGAGGCGGGGCTGATCCCGTTCCTCAACGCCACCGATATCCTCGTCGTGCTCTTGCCGCTGACCCCGCAAACGCAAGGCATCGTCAATTACGGGCTGCTCAAGGAACTGCGCCGGCGCAACGGCCTCGGCGGCGCCGTGCTGATCAATGCCGGGCGCGGCCGCCTGCAGAAGGATGCCGACATTATGCGCGCGCTGGACGACGGCACGCTGAAGGAAGCGAGCCTCGACGTGTTCGAGGTCGAGCCGCTGCCGAAGACCAGCCCGCTATGGAGCCATCCGAAAGTGTTCGTCACGCCTCATGCGGCGGCGACGTCGGATCCGGCGCATCTGGTGCCGATCATGCTGCGCCAGATGGCAGCTTACGAGCGCGGCGAGAAGCTCGAGAACCTGGTCGACAGAGAGGCGGGGTATTAATCGAGCGACAAACTCCAGTCGCGGAAGCATTGCTTGATCGACCGCAGCGAAGACAGCCGCAGCTTCGGCAGCTCGAGCTCTTCGAACATCGCTTGGTATCGCTTGCGGTTTCGCGGCGTCACCACGGCAATGTGGCGGATCATGTCCCACTTGATGCTGTCGCGCCCGCCTTCCAGCGCGCCATGCCGCTTGGTCTCAAACAGCGTTCGCCGAAAATAACGCAACAGACTTGCGGGCGTGGAGATATCCAGCAGGATCAGACCTGTCGCCCGTCGAAAGCGCTGCGTCATGCAAACCGAATAGTTCCCGTCCATCACCCAGTGTTCGCTGGCGATGGCTGCATCGTGCAGGGTGATGAATTCGTCCTTTGGACGCTGCTGCCAATCCGTATTGGGCAGGTGAAAGAGCTGATCGAGGTGAACGGCTTCCAGACCGCGCTTGCGCGCGATCGCGTTGGCAAGGGTGGACTTGCCGCTGTTGGACGGTCCCAGGATGCAGATGCGGTCGCCAAAGTCTGAGAGGTTCATGGAGTGACGGCCTTGGACCCGTTCCGGAGAAAGTGCTCGGCGGCCGGCTTTGACTACTCCGCAACGAACCCCGTCCGCAATCGCGTCAAGGGAAAGCGCGGCGAAGAAGCCCGGCGATCGGTAGATCGCCGGCGGAGCATCGGACGATCAGGAAGGTTTCGAGCCGGGCAGCCCGAGTGTCTCCTTCTTCTTCGGCTTGCCGCAGTCGCGGCGTTCGATCGAGCGGTTCATGGCGTCGATCTCGCCGCTCGCCTTGTTGCTGGCGCGCTGCGCCTTGGAGCGCGTGTCGGGTATGAAGGGGCCGAAGCCCATGGCCGGATTGGAAAAGCTCGGCTTGGCAGTGACGGGCAGATTGTTCTGCCGCGCCAGTTGATTGCGCTGCGCCAGCAATTGGTCGCAAGGCACATCGTCGTATTGCAATGAGGATTGGACATCCTCGTCCTGACGCTCGGCCATCGACGTGCCGCCGACACAGCCAGCGACAGTCAGGCAAGATGCCAATGCAACCATGGTCCAGCGCATGGATATCTCCTCATGGTGTCCGCCCCGCGCAACCCGGACCATGCCATTCAGGCTTTTTCGCAGCAAGGCCGACCTCATGCCGTTGCCGGATTCCCCACCTCGGCGGCTGCCGCGGGGACGCCGGCCAGGATGGCCAGGCCTTCGACCGGATCGTGCCGGTCATGCCTGATAACCATGCTTTCCAGCGACAGGGCTGCAAGCCCGTTGGCGCAAAGCACGCGCCGCGCATAGGCCTCGGAATGGGCGTAACGCCGAGATGGCAAAAGGGCGAAATCATCGCCGCCGGCAAGCGTCTCGAGCGAAAAGGCGAACAGGCCATCCTCGGCAAGCATGCCGGCCACCGCGCCGACGATGCGTTCGAGCGCGCCAAGATAGATGAACACATCGGCCGCGACCACGAGGTCGGCCCTGTCGCCGGTGCGGGAGAAATGCTGCAGGTCGGCCTTGGCGAGCCGGTCATAGATGCCCTTGGCCTTCGCCTTCCTCAGCATGCCGGCCGAGATGTCGTAACCCTCCAGCCGGTCGGCGAGCGGCCGCAGCCTTTCGCCCATCAGGCCGGTGCCGCAGCCGAGGTCGAGGGCTAGCCGGAACCGGCCGGGCCTTGCCTTGCGGATGGCGCGCTCGAGAAAATCCGGCAGCCCATAGCCGAGCTTCTGGACAAGCGAGTCCTCGAAACTGTCGGCATAGTGATCGAACAAGGTCTCGACGAAGGCGCTGGGCGGCGCCGCCGCGGCCGGCGCCTTGCCGATCAGTTGAAGCTTGAGCGCGGCGCCAAGGCGATCCGCGAGGTCCAGCTTCAGCGCCATGGCCCAGGCCTGCGCGGCCTGGTCGAGCAGGCCAGCCGCCTCCTGCATCTCGCCGAGGCGAAACCAGCCGGCAGCCCATTGCGGCGCCAGTTCCATCGCGTCGAGCAGAAGCTCGGCCGCCTGCGCGGGCTTGCCCGAGGCGAGCAGCATCTCGGCGAAATCGGCGCGGCGATCGGCGTTCAAGTCACCCGACGAGGCCTGGAGCGGTTTCATCTTTTGAAGAATCCCACCGGCGAGGCGGGGCCGGCAAGGGGCTGTAGGACGAGTCAGCAGTCTCTTGCAACAGGCTTCCCGCGCGGAATTTAGCCACTATGTTCAAAGCCATGCGCGCCAGCGACCTGCTCAAGCCCCGGCCGGAGGGCCTCTACTGCCCGCCCGGCGATTTCTTCATCGATCCGGTGCGGCCCGTCGGGCGGGCGCTGATCACGCATGGCCATTCCGACCACGCGCGCTCCGGCCACCGCTCGGTGCTGGCCACGCAAGAGACGCTCGACATCATGGGGCTGCGTTATGGCGAGGATTTCGCCGGAACGACGCAGGCGGCTGCGCTCGGCGAAACCCTTGACATCGACGGCGTCGCCGTCACCTTCCGTCCGGCCGGACATGTGCTTGGCTCGGCGCAGATCTGCGTCGAGCATGGAGGCATGCGCATCGTCGCCTCCGGCGACTACAAGCGGCAGAAGGACGCCACCTGCCTGCCGTTCGAGCCTATCCCGTGCGATGTCTACATCACCGAAGCGACCTTCGGCCTGCCGGTGTTCCGCCACCCGCCGGACCATGAGGAGATCGCGCGCGTGCTCAAATCGGCGGCGCAGTTTCCCGAGCGCTCGCATCTGATCGGCGCCTACGCGCTAGGCAAGGCGCAGCGCGTGATGCGGCTTTTGCGCGACGCCGGCTACGACCGGCCGATCTATATCCATGGCGCGCTGGCCAAGCTCAGCGAATATTATCAAAGCCAGGGCATCGATCTTGGGCGGCTCGAGCCGGCGACGGTGGAAAGCCGCGGCAAGGCCGATTTCGCCGGCGCGATCGTCGTCGGCCCGCCATCTGCCTTCGCCGATCGCTGGGCGCGGCGTTTTCCCGACCCGATCTCCTGCTTCGCCTCGGGATGGATGCGCATCCGCCAGCGCGCCAAGCAGGGCGGCGTAGAGCTGCCGCTGATCATTTCCGACCACGCCGATTGGGACGATCTGATCATCACGATCAAGGAAACCGGCGCGGAGGAAATCTGGGTCACCCATGGCCGCGAGGAGGCACTGGTGCGCTGGTGCGAGCTGGAGGGCATCGCGGCGCGGCCGCTGCATCTCGTAGGGTATGAGGACGAGGGCGATTGATGGTGTTTTTTGATCCAGAAATCGCCACCGCCGCGATCCTTCACACCCCCCTCTGGCCTGCCGGCCATCTCCCCCGCAAGGGGGGAGATCGGATGTCGCGACGGCCTTCGCCAATTTCCAACGTCGCGGGAGATGCGACAGCACCGAAGCTGCCAATCTCCCCCCTTGCGGGGGAGATGTCCGGCAGGACAGAGGGGGGTGCCTCGCGCCGGCCTTCGTCATTGGCGTGCCGCCCATGAACCGCTTCGCCGAGCTCCTCGACCGCCTCGTGCTGACGCCGTCGCGCAACGGCAAGCTGACGCTGCTGACCGATTATTTCTGCAGCGTAGAGGATCCCGATCGCGGGCTGGCGCTCGCCGCCATCACCGGCGATCTCAACATCGCGGCGGTGAAGCCGGCGATGCTGCGCGCGCTGGTGGTCGAGCGCATGGACCCGGTGCTGTTCGGCTATTCTTACGACTATGTCGGCGACCTCGCCGAGACCGTGTCGCTGGTCTGGCCGCAACCACAAGGGCACATCCCCAATCATGTGCCGACGCTCGCGGAGGTGGTCGCCAGACTGCAGGCGGCAAGCCGCTCCGACGGGCCCAGGGTGCTGGCGCGGCTGCTCGACGACGCCAGCATCTCGGCGCGCTTCGCCATCATCAAGCTGGTCACCGGGGGCTTGCGCATCGGCGTGTCGGCGCGGCTCGCCAAGCAGGCGCTGGCCGACCTCGGCCAAGTCGACGTCGCCGAGATCGAGGAGCTCTGGCACGGTCTGGCGCCGCCTTACACCGAGCTGTTCGCCTGGCTCGAGGGCCGGGCCGAAAAGCCGAGGAGCGCAGCGCTCGCACTGTTCCGGCCGGTGATGCTTTCCAACGCCGTCGACGACAACGACCTCGAAAAGCTCGATCCGACCGATTATGCGGCGGAATGGAAGTGGGACGGCATCCGCGTGCAGGCGGTGTGCGAAGGCGGTGTGCGCCGGCTCTATTCGCGCACCGGCGACGACGTGTCGGGCGCCTTCCCGGACCTTGCCGCCGCCATGAATTTCGAGGCGGCGCTGGACGGCGAGCTGCTGGTCGGGGACCCGCGCGAGGCGACCGGAACCTTCTCCGACCTGCAGCAGCGACTGAACCGCAAGAGCGTGTCGCCAAAGATCCAGCAGCAATATCCGGCTTTCATGCGCTGCTACGACGCGCTGCAGATCGACGGCGAGGACCTGCGCGCGATGCCTTTCGCCGAACGCCGCAAGCGACTCGAGGCTTTCGTCAAAACCCTCGACCCGAGCCGCTTCGATCTCTCGCCGCTGGTCGCGTTTTCCGATTGGGAGACGCTGGAGCGGCTGCGCCAGGCGCCGCCGCATCCGATCATCGAAGGGGTGATGCTGAAGCGCTGGGATTCGCCCTACCTTGCCGGTAGGCCGAAGGGCCCGTGGTTCAAGTGGAAGCGCGACCCGCACACTATCGACGCGGTGCTGATGTATGCGCAGCGCGGCCACGGCAAGCGCTCGAGCTTTTATTCCGACTACACGTTCGGCGTCTGGTCCGGTCCGGAGGGATCGGAAGAGCTGGTGCCGGTCGGCAAGGCCTATTTCGGCTTCACCGACGAGGAGCTGAGAGAAATCGACAAATATGTGCGCGACAACACCATCGAGCGTTTCGGCCCGGTGCGCTCGGTGCGCGCCGACCGCAGGAACGGCCTAGTGCTGGAGGTGGCGTTCGAAGGCCTCAACCGCTCGACCCGCCACAAATCGGGCGTGGCGATGCGCTTTCCCCGCATCTCGCGGCTGCGCTGGGACAAGCCGGCGGCTGAAGCCGACCGAATAGAGACGCTGCAGGCGCTGCTGGACGGTTAGGAAATCGGCGCCGGCGCTTCACCCGGCGCCTGCGGCGCGACCTCCCCATCAACGGGAGGTAGGGGTTGGCGCCATGTCCTACCTCCCCTCAATGGGGAGGTCGGCGCGAAGCGCCGGATGGGGTGCTGCGCTTGCGTGGACAGGTACAACGACGCGATCACTGCGCGATCGAGACGCGGATCTCGTAAATATCCACCGACTTGCCCTTCTGGTCGAAGTCGGAATTGACGGCGATGGTGCCGGCGGCGCCCGGATGCTTGTTCGGGAACTGCACGTCGAACAGATATTCGTTGCGCTCGTGGCCGACTGCGTAGCGCTTGCGGCCGCAATCGCCGAGATCGCCGAAATTGCAGTCGATCGAGATCTGCGTCTCCTTGCCTTCTTCCGAACGGGCGACGATGTCGAACATGGCATGCTTGCCGGCAAGCTTCTCCAGCACGCCCTGGCCGACATCGAAGGCAATGGCCGAACCGGACGCGCCCGAGCGGATGCGCAGGAACTGGCCGGTGTCGTCCTTCATCACCTCCGCGGCGGCGTCGGACGGCGCGCTGACATGGGTCGGGTCGGCGGGCGAGAAGACGTTGATCCAGTTCTTCGACTGGTCCGCCTCGCCCGGCTTCTGCGGCGAACCTGGCTCAGCCGGCTGCGAGGAATCCTCGTCGTCCAGCGTCGGCGTCGGCTCCGGCGGGCCAGTGTTGAGCTCGGCCGCGGTCTTGAAGACACCCGTCTGCTTGGCGAAATAGAGGCCGATGCCGGCGGCCGCGAGCAATGTCGCGACGACGAAGATCGCGGTCAGCGGCAGGCGCCGGCCCCTGATCCGCCGCTCGTCGCGGTCAGGCGCGACCTGGGCGCCGTTGCCGACCGGGGCGCCCGGCGAATCATCGAGCGAGGGCGCATCGGGAAGCGCTGTCTCATCCGGCATGATGTCGGGGACGCGCGGCAGCACGCGCGAACGCGGCCGGTCCGAAGCATCGGGCTGCACCGGGCCGTCGACGGTGATCGATGGCGACGGCGCGGTTTGCGACGGCGGCAGCGGCGCGTCGACCGCCGGCGCGGCCGATTCGGCCGGCGCTTCGACGTGGGGATCCGGCGCGCCATTGCCGGCGGGCGCGACGTTTTCCGGCGGCAGCGTCACCTCTGGCACGGCCGGCAGGAACTCCGATTCGATCTCAGTGATCTTGGCCTGGACTGCCTTTCGGCGGCTGATGGCGGCCTCGACCGTGACGTTCGGATTGGCCTGCAGGACGCGGTCGAGCGCGGCAAAGGCCGATCGATAGACCTTCTCTCGGAACGCACGGTCCTCGGCATTGCCTTTCTCGAAGGCATTCCGGATCGCTTTCTCGATGGGGTCCAAGCGAGCTCCCTCTGCGCGTTCGCTCCCGGTTGTCTGATCGTTAGCCGCGGACGACCAATCAATCAACGGCGAGCGGCTGCCTTGCCGGCCAAAGCCATTTCGGCATTTTTTGTTGAAGAATCAACATTTTTCGTCACCGCCGGCACGGCCGCGCCGGCCAGCGGGGCACAAAGGACGGCCGGGCCGCGCGCCACCACAGGCCGCGCCTAGCGCCCGTCGCGCGGTAACCGTAGATCGGAATTGCCGCCGCCGAGGCCGGAATTCACCGCTGCCCATCTTGAATTAGCGAGCAGTTGAGTCTATCACCCAGCCCATTCTGGAAGCCTGACGCTTCCCGGGCCGCTTTAGCTCAGTTGGTAGAGCACATCATTCGTAATGATGGGGTCGCGTGTTCGAGTCACGCAAGCGGCACCAAGACTTCCCAAGGCTTTGCAGGTTTTGGCAGCTAGAGCGAAAAAACGCTTGCCAACAGTCTGCCAACAATCGCCGAGCCTCATTTGTTCACCCTTTTCAGCGCCCTCGACAAGCGTCGGCTGAACATCCCGACCGGTCCTAGAGCGTCGGCCTCTCGCTCGCCTCATATGATTTCCGATTCGCCGGAAGGCTCGAATTCATGTCTCAACGATTTGACACGGAAGAGGTGCAGCGAACAAACGTCTGCACTACCTAGGTCAAAAAGGGCCAGGTTCCGACCGCCAGAGGTGCACAGGCTCTTATACATGATCCCATCGAACCCCTGGCCATTCAGGGACTCGGCAATAAATTGGGTCACTCTGTATTGCTGTTCTTCACCACTCTGAACCGGCCTGGAAAATGCATCGCTGGCGAACCCCCATGCTGCCTCTGATCGATAGTCAGGAGTGTCGTCTCCGCCCATATACAGCGGAAACCCGCCGCCGGTTTTGACGCAATTTGCGATGCGCAATGGCTTTGTGACCTTGAATTCAGCCACCGAAAAGTCAACACCAAACCACGGTCGTAATTCAGACATCGCGGTTTCGGCATCGGTGGCAAGATACAGGATAGGGACGCCGGCCGGACTAGCGCGATTGACCTTAGCAAATTGAGCGCTGGGTTTCATCCGCTCTGGACGAAACGCATAAACGTTGATCCGGCCATCCTCCGTCTCAACCACATCGTTTCCTATCTGCGCGCGCCAAAACCGTTCGCCCGGTTTCAATGCGACTGCTCTGTGATCGGCGCCCGAATGTAGTGCGGACAGGAATTCCTCGGCCTCCTGTGAGAGCGCGCGGGATTCCGGATAAATTATCTCATTGCGAAAGCGGTTGTACCGAGTCAGTTGTGTCAGGTTGATGTTCAACTCGGTCTCCCAGAATCCTACCGTTGCAAGCAATGATACACAATCCGGACCAATCCAGACTCAACCGACGGGACGAGCGCGTCAAAATCCAAGGAAAATGCACACATCACGCCTCTCAACGGCCGTCCGGGCGCCTGGAATGGCGCCGGCGGTCGACACCGCGCCCCGCTATTGCGGAAAAGCCAGAAAAACGCGAACATACACACCAAGTCGGGGTTCATCTGGGAATCCCGGTTTACTGGAGTTCCAAACAAGAACGGATCTCAAATATAGAGGCGCCTCCGATGACCGAAGATGATGACTTCCAGTTTTTCGACCGCGTTATTAAGCTCAAGAACGAAGAGGTAAAGAGTTTTTTTTCGGACCCTGAAGGATACCTAAGGAGACATGGAGCGCTTGACGGACTTCCGGAGTTTAACGGTGTAATGGTCGCGGGCAATAAAACACTCGAAAGCCTTGCCGCCGCGGGCCCAATAGAAATAGATATCGTTCACCACCCCGCTCCATGGAGAGATCGATGCTCATGGTGGATACAACCTTAAATGAAAAGGGATGGACCGACACCCATCCCTCGATTGTTGATAGATTACTCTCAGGAGCCTAGGCTCGCTTGGATGTTAGGGAACTCTCATCCGTTTTAGACTGCACAAGTTCCAGCACATGACGGTGTCCGGCGTCAGCGCTGATGGGACCAAAGTGGCTTAACTGAGAGCAGGACAGGGAAAGCGCCGGTCGCTTCCTTTTCTGGCGAGTGCACAAACTTCGGCCTGCGGCACGGAGCCCTGCGCGATTCTTCAAGCGTGCGGCAGTGCGATTTCTTTTTTTGGCGAGGCCTTGCAGGAGCAACTTGAGCTTCCCAACTGATCATACGACTCGGAAAGAGCCGCGACGTTTTTTTGGGTTTTCTAAAGCCGGCAAGCGATTAGAGAAAAACCCAGGCGTTGGCCCATGCGCGAGGCGGCTACAATTGGAGGCCCCGCGCTAGATGAGGGAGGTGGCCATGGTCACTTTCGTCGTTGAGGCCAGCCATTCAGCTGATAGCAGTTGCTATCGGCTTGTGCTGCGTTTCAGTTTGACGTCAGTCATGCTGATTTTTGCACGAATGGCCTGAACTAGAAGGGCATCCCGGCAACGGGGTGCCCTTTTGCTGTAGGCAGGCGAAGCAAAGGGGGGTCGGCTTGTCTGAGGACGTACAGCGGATGACGCACTGCCTTCAGTGTCGTCTATCCATTCCTGAAGGCGCTCAGGTTTGCACACACTGCCATTCCTATCAGGATTGGCGACGCTGGTTTGCCGTTTCAAGCACAGTGCTGGCATTGCTCACAGCTTTGATATCGGTTCTCAGTTTCGCCGTGCCAAGCTTCGTAAGCCTCCAGCACACGCCTCATTCGGTGCTAGCTCCTCCGATTATCTCGCTTGACGGAACGACGATTCGTTTGATGATCGTCAACAAAGGTGATGCGCCAGGGGTATTCGTCCGTGCAACTACCAGGAGCGACTATCTCGCTCCCGCCACCAAAATACGGCTGCGGGACGATCAAAAGGCAATCATCGCTCCTGGAAGCAATCTTTTAATGTTTGATGTGGTTCCGCTTCTCAGCCAAGATCAATCATATAAAAACTCTTTGGAGATGATGAAGATGGTTCTCAAGGGTGAAAAAGCACCCGAAACTGCCATCGTATTCGTGTTTGGCGACTCAGATGGGAAGCAACGTGCCACGAGCCTTTCGTTGGATGTGGATGATCTTTTTGAACTAATGCGCGCGAATTCCGACCGATGCTCAGCGGTTAAGGAGCCCGATTTTTATAACGGTTGTATTGGCCCCGGCGATATTGAGATGGCCACCCCCGATTCAAATTGACCACTACTCCGGTCATTCGCTTTGCCTATCTCTGCAAAAAGTTCGGCGTAGGTGTCGGCGAGGGCTCGGGCGATTTTCGCCTGCAGCTTCGCCCGGTGAAGGGGTTGCCAGTAGCCGGCACCCATCGCTTGCTTGTGCTCGCGTGCGAAGGTTAGGTCGGCCTCTAGCGCCGCCTGTTCTTTGGCAACGATGGCCTCGGCCGCCGCCGCCTTACGCTCGGCGGCGGCGTGCAGTTCTGAAAGCGTTGTCACGATTTTTTCCGGCGCCTCATGATGATGTCAAAGCCGAGCGTTTGCGCCACGGCGACCAGGCAACCAAGGGTCGGTTCCCTCAAGCCGCCGTGCCAGGCGTAAAAGGAATTCATGCAAACGCCCGACTTCAATTCCATCACCGCCACCGGCATGGCGATGCGCTGGCGCTCGGCCTGCAAAGCAGACATCGCGCGGCGTTGCTGACTAAGATCAAACTCGTCAATCAACGATAGGTCTTCGGCCGCGTTCATTGGGGTTCCCCGCATCAGTTTGGAAGCAAGCCCGCATCGCGGGCCACCTCGACCGACACCGTCAACACGTGAAGCGGGCCGGCGGGTGACAGGTCCGCGTGAGCTAGAGAAATCCAGCCCTCGCGGCCCGTATCGTTGTCGCGGACCAGGGCGGCCCGTTCGTAAGCGTCAAGCACCTTGACGGTGCGCGTATAGACCTCGGCGCCCGCGCTCATGGCCTGCCCTCGTCGCGCGTCTTGGTGCGCTCTTTGGAGGTCACGAACTTTTCCACCGTCTCGGCGCGGTACAGGATACGTCCCTGTTTCTTGACGTAGCCGGGACCGGTGCCGAGCACGCGCCAGCGGGCAAGCGTGGCTTTGCTCACCCGAAGGATGCCGGCGACGTCATCGGCGGTGAGAAGGGCGTCGCCATTGCTGGCGATGGCCGGCGAGGCCTCGCCAGGCTGGCCGAAGGCGAGGGCGAATGCCTCGGCCTTCGCGTTGAGGTCCGCAACCGCCCTCTCAGCCACCGCCAGCGCCCGGCGGGCGCCGGTCGCTGCGATCTGAAATTCGCGAACCAATTCAATTCCGGTCATTGTGGCGCCCCTCAAGCCGGATTGAATTCGTCGTCGTCTTCGTCAACGCCGAAGACATCGTCGGCACCGGCGCCGCGCTCGGCGTCGCCGTCCGGGTCGTCTTCCAGAATGACGCCATCTTCATCGTGCGGGATCTCTTCCGCCTCGGCTTCGATGACGGGACCGGCCGGCTTCTTTTCCTTCGCCTTCTCGGCTTCCTTCGCCGCCGTCATCGCGGCGTGGACACCCCGAGGCCTGCCCGCCGGCTTCGGCTTCGCTGCAGGCGTTTCCGCCACCGTCTCGGGCTCGGAAGCCGCCGGGGTGATGTCCCGAAGGTCCATAAGGTCCGCCACCTCGTCGGCGCTCGGCATGCCGTTGAGAATGTGCGGGGCATAGAGGCGGCCGAAGAACGCGGCGGCGCGGTACATCAGCATGAGGTCCGGCATCGTCACCCACTTCGAACCGGGGCGGAAATACCAGCCTTCCGCCACCGCCATGGCGATGGACACGGTCGGGCCTTCCAACACCTCGCCGGTTGCTTTCTCGACCGCGTAGGCAGTGACCTCGATATTGTGGACCTTGGCCTTGACGGTTTCTTTGGAGCGATTGCCCTTCGGGCCGGTCCAGCGCTCATAAGCGACCTCTTGTTCGCCGAGCACCTTCTTGCGGAACCTGATGGGCGAAAACAGGCCGCACGAATTCAGGGCGCCGATCACGAATTGCGAAGCCCAGGAAGGCCGGCCCTCAATCACGTTGAGGTTCTGCATCACCATGATGGGCGGGATTCCCATCCGGTTCGCCATGTCGAGGGCGACCAGGGCGTTGCCCATGTTTTCCTCGCCCCGGTAGTTCACCGGCACAAGGTTTGAGCTTGTCAGCGCCTTGCAAAGCCGCTGGCCCGAGGTGAAATCGGCCTCGCTAGAAAATACCGATATAGCCCGGTGCGCCTGGGGTTGCGGCACAACAACGGCGTTGTTTACGGTGGTCATAGGTCACTTGCCTTTCTTCGGCTTCGGCTTCGAAAGCCGAAGGTTGCGGTATGAGGTTGCTGGATAGGTGATGGTTGACGCTTCGCGGTGGACGGTGCCGGCGGAAAGCTTCCAGCCGCCGCCGAACACCGTTTCCGTGTCTTTGATGAAATCGAGCAGTTCGGCCGCCGCGCGCTTTTTGTCTTCCTCGGCGGCCTTGAAAACGATGTCGGCGTCGAACTTCGCGGCCATCAGGGCCTTGAGCTTTTCCGGATCAAGTTCCGGTTCCTCACCGGGAATATCGAGGTTGAAGCTCTTCGCCACGGTGGCGTGCCGGTACAGCGTGCGGATGGTTTCGTAGTCCGCCAGGTAGTCGGCGGCCGGCGCTTCGGCGCGCTTCACGCGGCTATGCATGTCTTCGACGCGGACGACAATTTCGGCGATCACCTCGCCGTCACGTTCGCGCCGGAATGCCTTGACGGTGTTGCCGCCGATAAGACCGGCCACGGCACCCCACAGCAAACCAGTAACGGCAAGCTGATGCTGCACTTGAAACTCGATATGCGGGGGCGCCTCTTCGTCTGACCAGTCTTTGCCGGCCACGAAAAAATCAACGTTCTTGATCTCAAGCACGCCGAAGCCGAGTTCCGGGCGGGCGGGGTCTGTGATGATGTAGTCGGGCGAAGCCCCCATGCCGGCCACGGCCTTGGACCTCGCATAGAGGAAGGGGTGTGCATCTACGATCTGCCAACCGTTATCCTCGCATACCCCTTGAGCGATTGCATTTTGCAAACGCTTACCCCAAAGCATGCGCTCGGTTTCTTCAAACTCGACCGTGATGTTCCCTGCCATCCGGTGGAACAGGTCAAAGGGCGTCATGTATGGCGAGCACCCGAACAGCGCTGCCGCGCTTGTCGCGGTGATGTCCGGCTTGCGAAGCTTGTGCCAGGTGCTTTCTTTGCGCGGCCAGAACCATTCGGCCTCGGCGGAGTAAGGGGCCTTGCTCATGCGCGCACCTCGGCCAACGCCGCCGCCGTGATGATGGCGCGGAAGTTGCGCCAGCGGCCGGCGTGGAAGACGCCGAGGGTTTCGATGGTGTGTCCACTAAGCGGCATCGCGCCGCCAAAGCCGGCGGGCTCAAGCCACGCCTTGTCGACCCGGACCTCGTCGCTTTCCGCGACCCGAACCTCGGCGAGCAAGGTTCCGAGGGGAACGGTTACGCCGATGGTGAGGTCGCGGTCGCTGGCGGCGTGCTCGATATGGCCGTCGATGGCGGTGGCACCTTCCCATTCGGCGACAAGGTGGTTCGGGCTTTCAAGCCCGCCGCTAAGCCACTGGCCGAACTTATCGAAGGCACCGATACCCTCGGCCACGAACCAAGCGAGGCGGCCTAAGATATCGCGCGCCGGCCCGTCTTCCCCTTCTCGAAAGGGCCGCAACGGCCCCACCTTTTTACCGCCTTGGGAGCGATAAATTCCGCCTGTCGAAACCAGCATGTGACCCCGAATCCTTCGTTTGCATTTTGCCAACTGTTTGTAATATGCAAACACGCTATCGGGAGCGTCAACCGGGAAAGTGCGACAGATTGATAAAATTTGAGCTTATCAACGAGAAGCGCGTTGTATCAGGTCGTCGCGGGCTTCATCATCAGAACAGGCGCATACCACTCGACCTCGGCTTCGGTCACGTCCGGCGTGCCCATGAGGCCGAAGAGAAGGTGTGTTCCGGGCGTATATCCTCGGCGGACAAGGCGAAGCATCATTTCGCCGCCCTTGAGGCCGACCACGCAACCGCGCCCGAACATGCTTTCGTCTGCCTCGCGCCTCGCGCCAGACACAACTATCCAGCCGTCCAGAACGTCCATTTTGCTCTGCGGCGTCCGCCACTGAAACGCACCGGCGCCGGCCTCCATGTTCACGCCGACGTCAAGCATTCGCTTGCGGCGGCTTGTGCTCTCAGGGTGGACATAGGCGCTTTCATCGATCCAACCTTCGAAGGGAAGCATTTGCGGGGTGGCCTCGTCGCCTCCCCGGATGCCGTCGACCCGGACGCCAAAGCGCTCCATGACCTCGGTCGCGGTAACGCCCAGGATGCGCGCCATATCGGCGGCAGCGGTAAGGGTCAGTTTGCGCTTGCCTCCCAAAAGCAAACTCATGGTCGATTTGTCGATACCAAGCATGCGCCCAAGGCCGGACTGCGAAAGCCGGTGCTCTTCCAGTTTGCGGCGGAACCAATCGACGTCGGGCTTCGTCATAAACGCTAAACTCCCCTCATGCACTTACGAATCAAGTCCGTATCAGACTTGTTAACAAATAGCAAACGGTAGCACCAATGAAAGTTAACACCCCTTTGCAATATGTCACGCTTTTGTTTGCAAACGGAAAACGTGCCGAATTGGCACGGCTTCTCGATTTGGACCCCTCCACAATCGCCGGATGGGACAACGTGAAGCGAAGACCGCCAGGAATGGCGGGCACCGTTCCGGCCGCATATGTGCCCAAACTGCTTAAGATAGCGGTAAAACGAGGGCTAACGGTGGACCTGGCGAAACTGTTGCCGAGTTGATCTTTTCAATAGGGCCATTTTGGGGCCTTGCCTTCCGGTGGCGAACATGGTTTGCATTTTGTCAACGCTTATCGGATTATATCAATCGTGACACGAGTCGCCGGCCCTGGGGATTTTGTTTGCGAAGTGTGCGGCGGCGCCGCGAGCTTCGGTTACAACGTCAAGCTTTTGGCTGGACGGCTCGGGAATTGGCGGTGCTTCGCGCATCGCGTTGACGAATTGCAAACGGTGCGGAAGGCCGAGCCGGTGGAAGCACCGGCGCCGAAGCTACCGCCCCCGGAACCTCAACAAGGGGACTTGTTCTAGCATGAAGAACCAAACGGAATTCTTAGACGGCCGAGTCGTCCTACTCGGCGGCGATTGCTTCACCCGCCTTGACGAAATCCCCGAGGCCTCCGTCGACGCGGTGTGCTGCGATCCGCCCTATCACCTCACCTCGATTGTGGCCCGCTTCGGCGGCGAAGACGCGGCGCCATCCGAACCGAAGGAAGGCAGCGCAGGCGTGTTCGCCAGGTCAAGCGCCGGCTTCATGGGTAAGACATGGGACGGCGGCGACATCGCCTTCCGTTCGGACCTTTGGGCAAAGGTGCTTCGCGTGCTGAAACCCGGCGGCTACTTGGTGGCATTCTCGGGCACCCGGACTTATCACGACATGGCGTCCGCTATCGCCCGTGCGGGCTTCGAAGTCCGCGACAACATTCTCAACATGCTTGCCAGTGACACCGCCGTTGTGCGGTTCCTTGAAACACTTTCGCCGACTCAGGTTGAAGCGTTCTTCCGCTGCATCGAAGACAGCCAATTCGGTGGCATGCTGGCATGGTGCTACGGCACCGGATTCCCCAAGAACCATAGCGTTTCGAAGGGCATTGACGACGCCTTATTCCGCATTTGGCTTAGCGAAAACCCAAAGATCCAAGAGCGTTACCACCGCCTGACAAAATGGGCGAAGGAGCGAGACAAGCGCAAACTGTCCAAGGGATTGCGCGGCCGGATTGACAGGGCTTTCCGCCGAAGAGGCGGTTTCCTTGGTGAATTCCTCGGGGCGGAAACGCTTGTGAACGACATGCGCAACAGCGCGCTCCTAAACGTTGGCAAGGGCGAGGAACGCCCCGCCTATGATCGCGATATCTATTCGCACGGCACGCCCGAGGCCGCCGAATGGGACGGATGGGGCACCGCTCTTAAACCGGCATGGGAACCTATATGCCTGGCCCGCAAGCCGTTGATTGGCACCGTGGCGGAAAACACCCTGGCTCACGGAACCGGCGGCATCAATGTGGACGCCTGCCGCATCGACGCCGAGAAGCCCACGGGATGGGGCGGGAAGGCCGGCGGCGGAAACACATGGAATGAGGCGAATTCCGGCCTCGGCAAAGACGGCGACGCCCGGCCGGTCGACGGCCGCTACCCGGCAAACATCTTGCACGATGGCAGCGCCGAGGTTGTGGCGGCGTTCCCCGATGCAACCGGCCAGAAGGGCGCCGTAGGCCCCGAGCACGGCGAGCGTAAGCGGAACAACGTCTATAACCCGATTGGCCCGCGTGACCCGTTCCCGCCTCGGGCCGGTGCCGGCAGCGCGGCCAGGTTCTTCTATTCGGCGAAGGCGGACGGCGACGACCGCCTCGGCTCAAAACACCCCACGGTGAAGCCGGTCGACCTGATGCGCTGGCTTGTCCGTCTCATCTGCCGCAAGGGCGGAACCGTGCTCGACCCATTCGCCGGCACCGGCACCACGGGCGAGGCCGCCTTTTGGGAAGGGTGCAACGCCATCCTGATAGAGCGCGAGGAAGAATACCAAGCCGATATTGCGAAGCGCATGTCGCTTGTGCTCGCCGGCCCGGAAACAAAGAAACGGGCGCGAACAGAGATAGAGCCCGCCGAGGGCCTTCCTCTCTTCGGCGACGACACCGTCGCCCACGTCTCGGAAATCAACGCCCGCAAGGCTGTCGCCGCGTAACAAGCGTTTGCAAAACGCAAACGATTCGGAGAATGCCCGCATGAAATGGAATGTCGATAACAAGGCCGAGGCGGCACGCCTTTGGGCCACCGGAATGAACGGTGCCGAAATCGCCGAGCTTTGCCAGTGCACGCCGGAAGAGCTTTACGGCCTGGCCCGGCGCAACCCCGACAAGTTCCGGCCTCGCGGCCACGGGCGGAAGCGGGTCCGCAAGACGGCGACAGCGCGAACGCATATCGAGGGGCCGGCGCCAAAACCATTCAAGGCCAGGTTTCCCGAGAAGGCGCCGGGCTTTGACGGCGTGCCGCGTGGCCGCCTCACCTCATGCGGTTGCGAGTTCCCCCTTTGGGGCCATCACGAAGAGTATGACCGCGAAAATTCGCTGTTCTGCGGGGCACCGCGGATTCTGAATAGCCGGCGGCCATATTGCGGATTCCACGCCGCGCTGACCAGTGGCCGGGGCACCCCTTCAGAGCGCCGCGCGGTTCGCGACGCCATCGCTACGGAAGAGCGCGAGGCGGTGGCGGCGTAAGATGGCCTTCGTTCTTCGCCCCTACCAGCAAGAACTAATTGTCGAGGCGCGGGACGCGCTTCGCGAGGTCAACGCCGTGCTTGTCCAGATGGCAACCGGCGGCGGCAAAACTGGCCTCGCCGCCTACATGGCGAAGTCAGCGGCGGCCCGTGGCAAGCGGGTCGTGTTCGGTGTCCACCGGCGCGAGCTTATCAAGCAAACCGCCCTCACCTTCGACAAGGTCGGTATCCCTTACGGCATCATCGCTTCAGGCATGTCCGGCGACCGACGCCAGCCCGTCCAGATTGCTAGCATTGCAACGCTCGGCAAGCGGATGGACCGATACGGCGCCCCCGACCTCTATGTGCCGGACGAAGCGCACCACGCCGGGGCCAAGACGTGGGCCGATATCATCGAAGAGTACGCGAGCAAAAAGGCCAAGATTGTCGGCCTTTCCGCCACGCCAGAACGCCTTGACGGCACCGGGCTAGGGAAATGGTTCGGCCGGATGGTGACAGGCCCAAGCGTGGCTTGGCTGATGGAACAGGGCTACCTGTCCACCTATCGCATGTACGCCCCTTCCTCGCCGGATCTAGGCGGGGTCAAGCGTTCCGGCACGGACTTCAATAAGGCCGAGCTTGAGAAGCGCATGGGCGCTTCCTCGATCACTGGCAACGCGGTCGAGCATTATCGGCGCCTAGCCCATGGCCGAAAGGCGATGGTGTTTTGCGTCTCGATCAAACACAGCTTGAGCGTTGTCGAGCAATTCCAAGCTGCAGGCTACCGCGCCGCCCACATTGATGGCGATTCCCCGAACCGCGACGAACTTCTCCGGGCCTATGAACGCGGCGAAATTCAGGTGCTTTCCTCGGTCGACCTCGTGTCCGAGGGCTTCGATTTGCCGGCCATCGAGGTCGCCATTCTCTTGCGGCCGACGCACTCGCTGGCGCTGTTCCTACAGCAAGTCGGCCGCGTGCTTCGCCCCGTCTACGCGCCAGGGTTTGACCTCGAAACCCAGGCCGGTCGGCTCATGGCGATTGCAGCGGGTCCGAAGCCGTTCGCGCTCATCCTCGACCACGCCGGCAACAGCATTCCGAAGGATCAAGGCGGGCGCGGCCACGGCCTGCCGGACGACGATCGCGAATGGACCCTTGAGGGCCATAAGAAAAAGAAACGGGCGAAGGATGACGACGACGACGAGCCGGCGGTGACAACCCGCCAGTGCCCGAACTGTTACCGCGTTCATCAGCCCGCGCCGACCTGTCCGCAATGCGATCACGTTTATCCGACCATGGGCCGGACCGTGCAGGAACTTGCCGGCGAATTGGCCGAAATCGACCGCACCAAGCGGGTCGAGGCGAGGCGCGAGCAAAGCCAGGCCAAGACGTTCGAAGACCTCGTCGCGCTCGGAAAGATGCGCGGCATGAAGAACCCCCACGGATGGGCGAAGCACGTTCACGCCGCCCGCATGGCGAAATCCCAAACCCGATACGTTCGATGAAAGGTGAAGCAATGACCCGCTCTTATTCCGACTACATCAAATCCGGCCAGATGACGCAGCTTGAGGCGATCAAGCATAATACCGTGCGCAACGGTGGCCGCGTCGCCATGGCCGGCGTGCTCGCCGCTCACGTTCGGGACGGCCTTCCGGCGGATGCCGCCGCCTTCGGCGTGCTGGACACCCTGGCGGTTCGGCTTGTCGAGTGGTACGGCCCCGCCGGTGCCGGCGAGGTGTTGCGCCATTACGCCGAGGTGTGCGAGCGGCAAAAGCCGGTGGCCGCCAATGGCTAAGATCAAATCCGTTTTTGAGAATGAGGCCGCGCTTTGCGCCGCCTTCATCGCCGGATTGCCGGATGGCTGGACCGCATACGCGGAAACCGCTGGTTTCGACATCCTCTTGGTGCGCCAGGCCGATGGCGCACAAATCGGCGTTGAGGCCAAAATGACCCTCAACGCCAAGGTTCTGTTGCAGGCCGCCGAAGGCCTCTACGCGGGCCGTGGAAACGGGGAGCGGGCCGCGCCGGACTTCCGGGCCGCCTTGGTGCCCTACGGCGCCGCCGGTGTGGAAATGAAGGCGATTGCGCGATACCTCGGCATCACCGTGGTTGAGGTGCAAAGCCAGGCCTCGCGGGACGAAGAGGCGCGGACCCTTGCCGAACGTTTCGGCCTCAACCGCTGGCGTGAGAATGACAAGCCGGTGTTCACCCCGGAACTGCCGAAACCCGGCAACTTTGAGTGGCGCGAAGAGTGGGTTGACCATTGCCCCACAGAACGGTGCAAGGTGCCGGACTATGTGCCGGACGTCGCGGCCGGCGCCTCGGGGCCTTCGCAGCTTTCCGAGTGGAAGATCAAGGCGATCAAGATTTGCATAGTTTTGGAGCGCCGGGGCTTCGTTACCCCTGGCGACTTCAAGCACCTCAAGATTGATCGCAAGCGGTGGCTTGATATGCGCTGGCTCGCTCCGGCCGAGGAACGGGGGCGCTACATTCCTGGCCGCTCGCCGCTCAACCTTCGCGCCGCTCACCCAGTCAACTACGGCCAGGTCGAGGCGGACTTTGACAAGTGGAAGCCGGCGGAACCTGGCGAGGCGTTCAAGCCCATGGCGGCGCTGCTATGAGTACCGGCACCAACCTGATGAACCGTTGCCTGCTAGCACTGTCCAAGGCCGGCGCTACGGTGTGGAGAAACACCACGGCGAAGGGATGGGCGGGCAAATCGTTTTCTTTGTCGCCCGGCGAGGTCTACCGTGCTCGAGGTGGCGAGCGAGTCGTGCTCGACGCCTACCCCATCGCCGCCGGCCTTTGCAAAGGGTCCGGCGACATCATCGGACTCCACACAATCGAGATAACCCCGGACATGGTCGGCAAGCGTGTCGCCGTGTTCGGGTCATGGGAAGTGAAAGACGGGACGGGACGGCCCACGCCGGAACAAGCCCATTTCGCCGGTTTCGTGGCCGCCGCTGGCGGCATCGGAACAATCATCAGAAGTGAAGCGGACGCGCTAGAAAGTCTCAAGGCATACCGTGGCGGACAGTGAACAGAAGATCCTTGAATTCCTCGACGCGATGCGCTCGGCGGGCGTCCACATGGACACCGCCAACGCGCGCGGCGCCTCACACCCGATAGCCGATGGCAAGGTGCACCGTGCCAATGCCCAGGGCAAGAAAAAGGCCAGGAACCAACACGTTTGGTATGTGCTGCATCTGGACACCCCGGCCTCGGGCGCCTTCGGCGACCTGCAAACCGGAATTCAGGATACATGGACGGAAAAGCGCCCGTCCACCATGACCGCCGCCGAGCGGGCCGAACTGAAAAAGCGCATGGCGGAAACGCAACGCCAGCGCGAGGAAGAGCGAGCCGCCCTTAATGCCGCCGCTGCCGCCGCTGCGGGTCTCATCATGGCCGCTACAGAGAAGGCGCCGGCCTCACACCCCTACCTCGCCAAAAAGGGCCTGCCGCCCTTCCCTGGCCTTCGGCGCCTCAAACAAAACGTCAAATACACCATTGAGCCGGACGAAGACCCCCGCACCGCCCGCGCCGGTTCCCTTGTCGTGCCGCTGTACACGCCTGGCGCCGAACTGGCGAGCGTCCAGCTTATCGCCGATGACGGCACGAAACGCTTTCTCAAAGGCACCGCCAAAGAGGGGAATTACCATCCCATCGGAAAGCGGCCCGAAGATCCTGGCGCCGAGTTCACCATTGCCATAGCCGAGGGCTACAGCACCGCCGCCCGCGTCCACCAAGCGACCGGCTATCTCACTATTACCGCGTTCGACGCCGGCAACCTCGGCCCCGTTTCCAAGGCGATACGGGCGAAGTACCCGAAAGCCCGCTTGCTCTTCGCTGCGGATAATGACCGCCTTGTGAAGATGCCGGACGGGCGTTTCAATCCTGGGGTCACAAAGGCGAAGGAAGCGGCGGAAGCCGTGGGCGGCCTCGTCGCTTATCCCGAGTTTGACGACGCCGAAATTGACTTTACCGACTTCGATGACCTCGCCCGCAAAAGCGGGATTGATCGCGTTCGGGAAGTCATCGACACCGTGCTCAACCCGAAGCCTGTAGCGGACGAAAGCAACCCGCCGCTGCCCCAGGATACCAGCGACTACTATCAGGGGGCCGAAGGTCCCGGCGAGCACTTTGACGAAGCCCCACGGGGCAAGCTAGGCGAGATCGAGCACCCGCTAGCCAGCTTCGGCGACCCTCATTTCCGGTGCCTCGGCGTGGATGAAACAACCCTGTTCTTTCAGCCCTCCAACGTGGCGCAAGTCATCGCTCTCAACGCCTCGCAACTGTCTGCCTCAAACATGATGCGGCTTGCCCCCCTTCAATGGTGGGAATCTGAATTCCCCGGCTCGAAAGAGGGCGTCGATTGGAAAGCCGCGATCAACGCTTGCATGCAGGCTTGCATGTACCGGCGCAAGTTCGTGCCGCACAATTCGGTGCGCGGCCGAGGCGCATGGTTCGAAGCAGAAACCGCCGTCTACCATGCCGGCGATCGGCTCATCGTGGACGGGGAAGAGAAGTCGTTTCATGAGCACCGGAGTCGGTTCGTCTATGACGAAGGCGAAGCCCTGGCCGTGGACGTCGCGGAGCCCGTTTCCACCAATGAGGCGCGGCGCCTGTTAGAGCTTTGCAAAAGCCTTCGGTGGGTGTCGCCGCTGTCCGGCTACTTGCTGGCGGGATGGTGTGTTGTAGCCCCGGTGTGCGGCTTCCTGAAATGGCGCCCGCATATATGGGTGAACGGCCCGGCAGGCTCGGGCAAGTCGACTGTCATGGATCAAATTATCAAGCGATGCCTCGGCGAGACGGCGTTGAGCGTGGTCGGCAACACGACCGAAGCCGGCGTGCGCGGCGCTCTCTCCATGGATGCGTTGCCCATCATCTTTGACGAAATCGAGCCGAAGGATCAGAACAACCAAAACCGTATCCGGGCGATTATGGACCTGGCCCGCGTCGCCGCCTCGGAAGGTGACGGCATGATTTTGAAGGGCACCGCCGGCCAGAAAACGAAGGGCTTCCGAGCCCGATCAATGTTCGTGTTCGCGTCCATCTTCACTCAGATTGAAGGCTACGCGGACGAAACCCGCATCACGCAATTGTCGCTTGCGGACCCTTCACGGGATTCGGACGAAGAGAAGGCGGCCAATAAAAAGCACTACGAAAAGCTTCTGTCCGATATCGTAGGCCTGCTAACGCCGACCTTTTCAAAGCGCCTTCTCGCGCGCACCATCGCTCATCTGCCGACGCTGCGGTCCTACGTGGACGTGTTCACCGTGGCGGCGACGCAGCACCTCGGCACTCAACGTCTCGGCGACCAGCTCGGGCCGATGCTGGCCGGTGCCTACCTTCTCAACACGACCAAGCCGGTCACGGTGGAAGAGGCATTGAAATGGCTTCGCGCCAACGACTGGACGGATCACACCGCGAAGGGCGCCACTAAGGACTCCGAGCGGTTCTTGCAACACGTCACCGGCTACTTGGTGCGGCACAACACGCCCGAGGGCGGGCAATGGGAACGAACCATTGGGGAGCTTTTGGAACTGGCCGCCTTCGCCGCCGATTTGACGCCGCTTAATGACGGCTACGGCACCCAGGAACCGAACAAGAAAAAGGGGTCCGCCGTGTCCGCCCTGGCGCGCCTCGGCATCCGGGTATGGCGGGGGCCGGCTGGCATGGTCGCGGACATCACCACCTCGCACGAAAGCTTCAAACGGTTGATCCTGAAAAATACGGAATGGGGCGCAACGAAGTATCGAGACATCTTGAAAGCGATACCTGGGGCGATCCCTGGCAAGGGGAACCGCTACTTTTCCAGCGGGATCAATACGCCGTTCGTGACTGTTCCGCTTAACGCCTTGCTCGGCGAGCGTGAACCCGGCGAAGACGCGGATTGACCGTTGACAAAATGCAAACGATTCGTTGATTATCGTGATGTTGCGGCCCGCTCTATAGACCTCCAAGGGCGGGCCGCTTTTTTGACTGATGAAACCAGGGAACCAAGATGCTCAAGAGAAGCTTTCTCGTGTCTGCTATCTTCGCGGTTTGCTGCCTCGCCTTTCCGGCGTGTGCTGCACCGGCCGCCGAGTTCGACACCGTCACGGTCGCCACCATGAAGCATGGAGTACCGGCCCCGCCCATTCTGGCGGTTCCGGGCGACTTCGCGATCATGCGGGCCTCGGACATGATGCGAAAACCCGTCACGCTCGGCGCCAAGCGAACCGTCGCCGCTACCTTTGCTGTCTACCGCTCCACCCATCGCAGCGCCGCGTTCCATCGAACTTTCGCGGTGCCGTGGGCGACCTGATAGCGCGGATGACACTATGTCTCGAAACCCGGCAGCGATGTCGGGTTTTTTCGTCACGCAACTTCCAACGGTGAAGGCACGCTGCTCGCCTACGGCATGGCTGGTTTGGAAGACTTGGGTAACCTCGCCGCAACGGCAGCTCGGGTCGGCCACACCATGATCTTCGGCCCGGGTGGAGCGAAAAAAAAGCCCCGGCCAATCTGCCGGGGCTTTCTGCTAGGTCCGCCAATAAATCAGAACTTGTAGTTCAGACCGACGCGAACGGTGTGGAAGGGCACTTTGACGTCGGCACCCACTGGCCCTCCGATATCGAACGTCTGCTTACCCAGATCCGTGTAAAGATATTCAGACTTGAACGACCAATTGTTGGTGATTGCGTATTCAGCGCCCGCACCAACGGTCCAGCCGACCCTGGTCTTCGAAAAGCTAGGCCCGCCCCCGAGCCCGGATGTGTCGAGCTTTTCGTGACCGTAAGCCAAGCCGCCAGTGCCATAGACCAGGAAGCGGTCGACGGGCGTATAGCCAATGCGAGCACGCACCGTGCCGAACCAATCAACCTTTGCTTCCAGAGAGGGGCCGCCGAGCGATATCTCGGCCTTAACGTCGGAGCCCTGGAAGTCGGCTTCAACGCCGTAGACGAATTGGCCAACCTGCCAGTTGTAACCGGCCTGAATGCCTCCCAGGAAGCCGCTCGCGCTGAGGTCGAAACCACCAGGGCCGCCGCCGGCAGGATCGATACTGAACGTGCCGAAACCGCCGCCGGCGTTCACACCGATATATGCGCCGGTCCAGTCATAGGAAGCAGCAACCGGTGCCTCCTGCAATGCATCAGCCGCATAGGCGGTGCCGGTAGCCAACACGAGAGCGGTCGCAAGAAGAATCTGTTTCACGGGAATAACCCTTTGTTGCCTGCTTAGGTCGGATGAATGCCCCAAGGTCACCACCCGAGTGAGATAGCGATGTCGCGGAACACCTTCCGTTGTCAACGCCCCCGCATCCAAAGACGGGACTATTCCCTCGGGTGATGCATAGAAGCCACAGCTTTAGCGTGTGCCATACAAGCCAATTCGCCCGAATAGGCCGAAGGGCACGCCGTTCGCCGACTTCACATAGCGGCGGTGGACCGCGCCAGGCTCACCCGTGCATGTTGGGGCGGGCTCGGTAGTCACAAAGGACGTGCCGCCCTACGGAATTGTTGCGGGCGCTGCCATTGGAGGGTAAGGCCTGCCGCCATGATCAGATTGCGAGAGTACAAATTGCAGGATTGGGGCCGCCTTCGGCCCATCACCCATGCATATAAATCTATTCGCTATAGAGCTACTGACGCACGGTTTCTGTGGCAACGAGCGAGGAAAGGCGACATCCAGACTATCCGCGCCGCCGCTCGGGGCCGCCGTGTGCTGCTGACCATAGCATTCAGCGATGCTCAATGCTTAGATTTGCAGTTGCGACTGACGAGGGGATTGGTTCGCCACGATCTGCACATCGTTGCCGACAACAGCGCCGGCGAAGCGGCCGCCAATGAGAACGAGCAAGTATGCGCGAGACATGGCGCCGTCTATGTCAGGCTGCCTGTCAATCCATGGACAGGAAGAAATGCCAGCCGGTCTCACGGCGCTGCAATGAATTGGATGTGGCATAACATTCTGAAGCCGGCCGTGCCGGCCGCATTCGGATTCCTTGACCAGGATCTTTTCCCGACACAGCCATGCGACCCCTTTGAACCCCTTGAAGACGCGGCCTTTTACGGCGATCTGCGTTGGGCAGGCGCGCGGTGGTTTCTCTGGGCTGGCTATTGTTTCTTTCGATTTGATGCGGTCGGCCGCGAGCCTCTGGATTTCGGACTAGACTGGTTCGGCAACCACTTAGATACCGGCGGTGCAAATTGGAACGTGCTCTATCGCCACGCGGATCCAAACACGGTGCCGCAACGGCCGATCACTTCATTCGCAGCTTTGCCGGAGGCCGAACTCAGACAGGCATATTGCGAATGGCGGGGAACTTGGCTCCATGAGGTCGGCCTGGACGGAGACTTGTCTTTAAAGGCGAAAAAGCGCGACGCGGTCTTGCGGCTGCTAGAACCGGCTCTAGAGCGCGCCGGGGTTGCGGACCTAGCCGAAACGACGCTAGACCTCGCGGTATGAAAAAGATGCTCGCCGTCGCCGCTCTCGGCTCACTCATATCTACGCCCGCCCTCGCGGTGCAGATCGAGCTAACGCCGGTCATGGTCAAGGACACGACCGCCTTGCTCAAGGCAAAGGGCTTCAATTGCCCTATCGTCAAGATGGTCTCAGCGAAGCCGGCGAGCGCTCGCGGCAACGTTGTAAAGGTTTGGTGTGGGCCGGATGACGGCACAGACAACGTTTTCGGCGACTTCCAATACCGCTTGACCTTCCGGCCGGATGGCGGCGTCGAAGTCGCCGAGTGGTGACTTACCTTGTAATACCGTTTTCCCTCATCCACCACATGGCGACCCCGACAGCGATAAAGCCGAACAGATACAGGTTCATTGTCCGCCACCGCCGGAAACCTTCGGCGTAGGTAAGTTCGGCCTTCCGTTCTTTGCGTTTCCAAATGGTGAGGGCGGAAGCCATGCCATAGATAACTATCAACGGCAGAAGGGTCAAAAACAGATCTGGCCCTTCACTAGGCTGCATTTGGATTCCCTCTAAGCTGCCTGGATGGTCGGAATTGCCGATACGTCAACCTCGCGCGCCGCGTGCCAGGCGTCAAAGTTCGCCTGCATGCGTAGCCAGAGGCCGGGGCCATTGCCGAAGAGCTTTCCGAGACGCGCCGCCATGTCCGGCGTTACCGGCTTCCGGCCGGCTAGTACGGAATGGAACTGCTGGCGAGAAATCCCGAGCATTTCGGCCACCGCCATCTTGCTATGCCTGGTATCTTCCAACAGGTCCGCGATAAGCTCGCCGGGGTGAGAGGGGCAGCGGTCCGGGTCCGCCTTGGCCGGGATGTCGGCGCGGGGCTTAGGATCAAGCTTTTCAAAATTCATCATGGTCGTATTCTCCTAGTGGTATTGCTCGAAGTCAACGCGGTAGGCGTTGCCGCCTTCGAACTCGAATGTGATGCACCACGGCCCGTTAACGTGCACGGTATAGCGGGTCGGGTTGAAGCCGTGCAGCGCGTGGAAATCGAAGCCCGGAAGGTTGAGGTCGGCAACCGTTGCCGCCGCATCAATGGCGTTGAGCCGGATCAAGATGCGGCGGTGCATCCGCGCATCAATGGTCGACCGGCTGGTTTGCCAGAGGTTCGCGAGGGCTTTGTTTTTGAAGGTCATAATCATGAAATTGACTGTAATCAATTTGATTACAGTGTCAACTGATAGATTACAGTCGCGCGCACTTTTTTGATCGCCACTCTTGACCGGCCTGCGGCTAGTTTCCACAATAGGAATAAATTCCAGAGGCCGAAACGGTGCGACGACGGTGGACGAATGAGGCGGATTTAGCGGCGTCGCTGATCGCGCGGGCGAACGCGCACCGGCGGGCCGTGCTGTCACCCGACACCGCGCTATTCGTGGGGCTCAAGCTCTTGACCGCCTCGGCGAAGCCTACCGCCGCCGAGGTCGCGCTTATGATCTGCGATAGCAAATGCGAGCGGCCTTGTTATCCATGCCAGGGCAAGGCCAACGCGATAGTGCGCGCCTACGGCCAGCGGTGTGCCCTAGACCGGAAGGATAGCGGCCCGGATGGCGTCTAGCCTCTCCGACAGTGCGGGCCCCGCCCCTCGACAAGGCGGCCCGTTCGCATTTTTCCGCGCGCGCTATCGAGCTAACCTTGCGTAAGTCGAAGCGGCACATATATGGGGGTCATTGGGCGACCCGCTCAAATTTCAGTAAGAAGGATTGCTAATGACCTATACGTTTTACAAGCATGTTTCCGGCAAGAACGGGTATCAGCTAGTGCTTCCGACCGGCGCCGACTTCCCCAGCGAGACAACCGCCGCTGAGTGGGTGCAGACGGCGGTTAAGGAAGAAAAAGAGGTGGCTAAGATCGTCAAGGACGAGATTGCCCAAAGGGGGTACAGGCTTACTAAGGTGACAGTAAGCTTCACTGAGAGCGAGGGAGCAATCCCCCCGGCTCAGCGCTAGACTCATCTCTCATCCGACCGCAAACGGCTCGTCGTCAACGGCGAGCCGTTTTCTTTTGTCTGTGAAAAGCGGGCACGGAAGCGCTCCCTCCATTAGGAATCGCTTTGGTTGTGTTACGAACGCCATCCGGTCACGGGTGAAGCCTGGCGCCGGGCGCCAGCACACGGCTCTATTGTCTCAAAGCCGCATCGATCAAGCGAGGCCATAGCGCCGCTATGGTGGGCATCATGGCTTTTTGTTCGCATTCGTTGAGGTAGCCGATAAAGGCGGTGTCCATCGCCAATTCCGGTCGCTTCGGCACCAGCACCCCGGGGCCGTTGCGGCGCCGATCATAGGCGTAGGCGTTGACGGCGGCCAGGATGAAAGCCCACACCTCAGAGTTGCCACTAAGTCCCTCGTCGTCCGAGGTAATGACGGGCTCGCCATTGGCGTCTACCAAATCGGTGACGCCCGCGCTTTCTCTGATCGCCCACGGCAACGGGGCGGTTTGCGGTAGCTGGATCATGATTTTCCTCGCTGTTAGTGAGAATATCGCAAAGGCGCTTCGACAGAGAGTTGATCGAAAACAATGATTTGGCCTGGCTTCCAATCCGCCACGCAGTCAAGCGGGCTTTCCCCGGCTTGGCCGGATAGGAAATGGCCGAAGCGGTCAAAGGGGCCGATACCTTCGGCGTAGAACCAAGCGGATCGGCCGACCCGGTCCTTATGGGGACCGTCTTCCTCGTCGCGGAAGGGGCGAAGCGGGCCAATCCTGGCGCCGTTCCTGGCGCGATAGGTCCGCCCCGTGGCGATGTATAGCGGAGGCGCCGAAGGCCGAGGCCTCACCTCGACGGGTGCCGACTTGGCAAAGGCGAGGTGCGGCTTTGTGAAGGCGGACAGGGCAAGCTTTAGGCGGCGTTTCATGCGAATTGATTCCCAAACCCGAGGTACGATAGTGAGAACAAAATTAGAACGTACAAATCGCACGAACGCAATACATTTTGTACGATAGGAACACGCAGGGCCGCGTTATTCGGGCGGCGAGCCCGGGGTTAGCAACTTATCAAGACGACAAGCCGACGCGCGTATAGCCGGAGGCTTGGACATACGCACGCCGCCCCCGGCCGAATAGCCAGGGTTTTGCGGCGGACGCTAAGCGTGCGACTCTCGGGCGTTGTCGCGCCCACGGTCTCGTCGGGTACTAAGCCCGGAAGGCTTCTATCACTGATTTTTTACCCTGCAACATGGATCGAGAGCCGACCAAAAGTTTTTAACAATTCGTGATGCAACTACTTCTCTATATTAAGGCTGGCTAATACAAACGAACTTGTGGGCGGCGCTGTTTCTTCCGGTAACCGCCCTGAAGTAGAGAAAAGCAACCGGCGATAGGCCCGCCTTATACTATTTGCTGGCTGCGACCCTTTGCAGCGCTTCAATAATCGCCTCGGCGTAGTCATGGAACTCGGGGCCTATCGTATCTTCACTTTGCATCGACGCTTCCGGGCCGAACAGTTCGCCCACTGCCTCCCCGATCATTCGAAGCGCGGCCCAAGCGGCGCGGCGCTCTTCATCGTTCATAGTTCGTATCCTGCCCATGTCAGCAGGCCGTCGAATGCCCGTGCGGAGTGATGCGCCAGCCATTCCGAGGCCGAGTTGATGCCGAGAAAGATCATCGCCGGCAAAACGACAAGTATGGCGCGGCCAGGGTGTTTCAACTTCGGTTCCATGTCAGGCCCCGAGGATGGCGCGGCGCATCCGCAAAATCTGATCGTAGGTAAGGGCGCGGACCGCCTTCGCCAGGATGCCGGCGGTTTCGATGTCGCCGTCGTCGCCGATCCGCATGCACTCCCGTATCATCACGTTACGGACCTTTGCGGCGAGCATGGCTTGCTCGGCCTGTAGCACCTCGGAATCGGTCATGCCTTTCGGCGTCGTCTTGCCCATTGCAGTTGATCCTTACGGGGGTAGGCGTGGGGCTCAAAGGCCCCACTTCGTCGCGCAAATCGGGCCGATGCCGGCCTTGACTGAATCCGGGTCGGTAAGCTCGCGGCCACAGCACCCGCAGACACCGGTGGACCGGCCGTAATCGGTGGCGGCCTTGAGCGGGTCCGCTGCGATGGCGCAAAGCAGGGCCAAGGTGTCCGTGGCGGCCTCGCGCCTCGCGGTGAACTGGCCGTTGACGATCTTGCCCACGTACTCGCCGCCGGCCGCCTTGTCGGTCACGTACAGCGTGCCGGGGTGAAGCTTTGCCGGCTTGATCGTAAGGCGTTCGGTGCGGAACATCGGCTTTTTCAGGCCGGACTCCATGGCCGTGGCGAACAGAGCGTTGATGCGGTCGACGCCGACCTCGCCGGACCTGTCAGCGGTTTCCGTGGCCCGAACCGCCGCCTTTTCCTCACGCTTCCGCTTCACCTCGGCGAGGCTGTTCAACGCGGCGCCGACCTGGCCGGCGGTAAGCTCGCCGTATACCTCGAACTTGCCGAGTAATTCCCCGGCGAAACGATGCCAGCCCGCGATTTCCCGAAGGCCCTTCATCAGGTCCGGGTTAGCTGCCTCAAACTCGGCCTTGGCGGCGGCGAGGTTCGCGGCTTTAGTCACCTTGCCCTTGGCGGCGGCGACAACACCCTTGGACACCTTGCCCTTGCCCTGACAGGTGAAGCAACGGCGGATTCCGCGCCACAAACCGGACCCCAGGCACTTCGGGCACGGGAACACCGCGTCGCCACCGTTGTGCATGTGAGCGGCGGCGCGGATCTCTTCCGGGGCGCCGATGGGCGCCACCGGGGTCGAGGTCATCGGGTCCGTATCGAGGTCGTTGAAATCGATCATGGCCATTTGCCTTGGTTTGCGTTTCGATGACATTCAATATACATGGCGCATATTGGTTTGCAATACGCAAACGGCAGTTTTCTTGAGGTGCAGCAGAGGCGGGAGTTATCGCCCTTTTCTTCGCTTGGGTTCGCGCGTACAAAGATCAAGTTGTTTGGGGGAAGAGCATGGCTAGACCAAGTAAGGCGCCCGCATCGGAAGAGGCGGTGGTGGTCTCAAGAGTTGACGCGGAGTTAAAAAAGCGGAGGTCTCAACGCTCCTTTCCGGCTTCATCATTCGAAGAGCCGCTGGATTTCGCAAAGGCAGTATTTCGCATCGGAGGCGGACAGCCGGTCAAGCGTTTGACGTTATTCGATCAGCTAGGAAAGTCTCCGGAGAGCGGAGGGTCGCGGCAACTGATTATCAATTCAGGGCGCTACGGCCTCACTAGAGGCGGAGTGCAGGCGGACAGCATAGAACTGACGGAGTCGGGCTTAAAAGCAGTCGACGAACAGGTCTCGGCCCGCGAGCGCGCGCGGGTAATGGCCGAGTTGGCCATTTTGAAAATTGACCCATTTGCTAAGCTGTATGAAAAGTTCACCGGAAACAAACTGCCCGCCCACGCTGTTCTGATCGATGCAGTCAAAGAATTTGGCGTAGAAGCTGGACATGCTCCCGAAGCGGTCGACACCTTCATTGTTAACTTGCGTTTCGTTGGTCTACTCAAAACGTTGTCCGGCGCGGAGCGAATAATATCCGTCGACATGCTCTTGGGCAGCTTGCCTGCCGCCGGTCCAACTACGGGCGCTACGACGGCCACGCCAATTGTCCGAAGCCAAACGAGCATGATCACGGCAGATCACGCTCAATTTGAGAGCACGTGCTTTTATATTGCCCCTATTGGTGACGAAGGGTCTGAGGCTAGGAAACATTCCGACCTGTTTTTGGGTTCTATTGTCGAACCCGCAATGGAGCCCTTCAAACTGGCCGTAGTGAGGGCTGATGCCATAGACAAGCCAGGCGTAATCACCCGCCAGATTATAGAATACATCATGAGATCCAGGTTGGTAATTGCTGACCTATCTTTCCACAATCCGAATGTATTCTATGAGCTTGCCTTGCGTCATGCAGTTAAGCTCCCCATAGTCCAAGTTATTAGGCAATCTGATCGGATACCGTTTGACGTTAATCAGATGCGGACTATCCCCATCGATACCACGGATATTTACTCTCTTGTTCCTCGACTCGATTCCTACAGGGCCGAAGTCGCCAACCAAGTTCGAAGAGCGCTAGAACCAGACCACATCGTTGATACGCCGATATCCACCTACTTTCCCAACATGTCTGTCACTTTTTCTTAATTGGCCCGCGAGGCGAAGGCGCCGCGACCCGCGCTGGCGGGCAATGGGGCAGTTTGCAAAATGACAACTTTTAGCCCTCGGGCGCGGGCCTCGCCCGCATACATCGCGGAAAATACAAGGGAATACAGGCCCGAAAATACACCTAAGCCGCTGATTTCACATCGCTTATTTTGGCGTATAGAAAGTCGGCCCAAAACAAATAGCTATTCAGCGTGTACAGGCATGCACCCAGGCGCGTAGCGCATAGGCATAAGCGCGTAGAGGTCTTTTTCTATATATATTTCTATACAGATAAATTTATATATATAGAAACAAGGGGTTAGCTGTATTTTTCGGGTGTATGGGCGATTCCAGGAAAAATACATGCTGCCCCGCGAAGCGTGACCGTTGACGAACCGCAAACGAATCCGGCTTTATGCGCCCATTCCCGAGAACCCCGAGAAGGATTCCCGCAATGGACCTCATACGCAACATGGTAGTGGCAGACCGTGGTTCGCCTCGGCAGTTCGTCAAAGGCCCGGTTCCCGATGACATCGGCCCCGGTACGCTGGACCGCTTGCGTCGTGCCGGTGCGCTCGCCCCCGAGGTGAAGGAACCCGAGGCCGAGGTCGTCACCCGCAAGGGCAAGAACAAGTAAGGCCGATGTCTGGCCTTGAGATACGCGCGGACTGGAATACAGCCGAGGTCCGCGCGTTGATGCGCAAGCTGCAGGGCGCCCGCCTGCACCAAGCGCTTTCCGTGGCAGTGAACACCACGGCTAAACAGGTCCGCACCTATGCGGCTCGCATCGTAGCGAAGCAAGGCGGATTAAAGCGGGGCGACGTTGATCCTTCCATCCGTGTCTATCCGTGGTCACAGCCTACAACGCTAACCGCTGTTGTCAGGGGCTCGGGCCGCCCGATAGCGCTTATCAAGTTCGCGGCGAGGCAAACGAAAGCGGGTGTCACCGCAAACGCCTGGGGCGTCCGAAAGCTGTATAAGCACACCTTCATTGCGACGATGCGGTCAGGGCATGAGGGGGTATTTGCCCGCACCACGAAAAAGCGATTCCCGATCAAAGAACTATGGGGGTCCGGTGTCACCCAGGTGATGACGCAGGCGATTGAGCAAGGTGAGATCATCGCCGATGCACAAGACCGCCTCACCGCGAACGTGGTCAGACAGTTGAAGCGTTACGCCTTCAAGGGTTGATCCCCGATACATCACAACCGTTGATGCATTACGCGACGCCCTACGCCGCTGCACCCCTCGGCGTCAAGATCAAGAGGCGATGCCTCAATAGCCGAAAGCTCAATGATATCAATGGTTTATGATTTCGCGGGTCCTTCCCCCGCCGTGCCAGGGGTGAGGGGGACGCTGCGGCGCACATTCTCGCTAGCGTCTGACCAGGCCAAAAGTATACCTTCACTACACGCCACGAATAGAAACCATCGCTTTCGTTGATGGTTATGGAATTCCGCGGTTCGGTGCCCGGTTGGAATTTCTTAAGGATAATGAAAGGGTTATCGCTAGCGGCGGGAACCCAGGGAAGGGAGTAGCGGATATGACTCTTTAATTTCGCCGCTTCGACCCCACATGAGGCGGTTCGTTTCGAGGAGTCGTTGAAATGCCGCTCCGGGGCTATCGCGGGAAGCTTGATGCGACCGAGATGGAGTTGTTGCAGAGGGTATTCGACCGCCTATGCACCCTGCGCAAGGTGGACGAACACGACCGCGAGAAGAGGGAAGCGTTAGCTTCGGAATTGATCGACGTCTTCCTAAAAGGGGGTGAAGGCGAGCTTTTGCGCCTACTCTTGCGGGGTTAGCTATCGCCTTCCAGTAGTTCCTTGACGGATCCGTGCCGCAAGAACTCTTCGCCTCGCAAGTGCTGCACCCTGGCCCGCAGACCTGGCTTCACCCATTCCGTCGACGGGTGCCGCTTCCGCATCACCTCATTGGGCGGGGCTCCGCCGGCCCTCGCCTTGACCTTTGCCCATAACCGTTCACGGGCTTCTCGGCCGAGTGCGATGACAGCGGCCCCGACATACCGCCCGGTTCCCGGCTCGGCGAACCTGGCAACGGCGGGTTTGCCGGGCTCGCGCTCATACCCGATTAGATCAAGATCAGTGTGCATATAGCTTTTCGTCTTCAACCAATTCGTCGTAGGGCCGCTGCGATAAACGGAATGCTCCCGCTTCGAAACCAGGCCCTCAATCCCTGCTTGATCGATCAAGTAGAAGATGGACGCGGCGTCGCCTGGTAAAGCCTCGCTGAATTGAATTCGCGTGCCAGGTTTCACGATGCTGTAGAGCATTTCCCGGCGGGCTTTACAGCCGATGTCGCGGAGGTCATGGCCGTCGAGGTGCAGGATATCGAAGGCGCCGAGGATGGCGGCATAAGGGTCTTTCTGAATAACCCGTTGCATCTTGTGGAAGTCAGGCCGGCCATCATCGCCGGGCACTACGGCTTCACCGTCAATGATCGCGGACTCAACACCTAGCTCGCGGGCGGCTTCCACAATGCCAAGGTATCGCTTCGTCCAGTCCGCGCCACTTCTCGAATAGGCGCGGATATCATCGGGGCCGTTGATGATGACTTGCGTTCGATAGCCGTCCAGCTTGATCTCATGTATCCAGCCATCACCGAGCGGCGGGCGGTCTACAAGCTTGGGCTTCATTGGCGGGATGAACGCTAAACGCATGACTGACTCGCGAGAACGCGATTCAATCAGCATTAACTAAAATAGTTCCGATTTCCTTCGGTTAGGGCTTGCGGCGGGTGGGGTGCGGATCCTGGGTGAGGTTCCTCGTCTTTTCCTTCTTCGGCTTCCTCAAGAGCCTTAAGCAGCGAGACGAAGTTTTGAGGCAACACCGGATTTACTTCCAACCCTAACAGCTTCTGCAGGGCGCGGCGGGTTTGCTCGCTTCGGATCATCGTGCGAATGGCTTTCGCGCCAGCTTGTGAATCTCGAACCATTGGAGCTTGTCCACCCGATCCGAGCCAACTCGCTACGTCTTGAATGGTTCCATTCGCCGGCTCACCTGTAGGCCACCAGTTCGGCGGTGAGCCAAAAGCCGACCGCCATGAACAACAGCACCACGAAGGCGAACGCTAGGAGCTTCATTCCGCCGCCTTCCTTTCCGTCCAGCACGGGCAAGCAGCGCAATCGTCCCGAGTGACCCAGGCCCGGCGCGGCGGCCAGGTGAAGCCATACGCGCCGGTTATGGACGCCGGCAGCACCGGCAACTCGGGTTGCGGGGCGAGGCACCGCCACGCCTTGTCGACGCGCATGACGACGCGGCCCCGCTTGTCCGCCGCGATGTCGGCATGGGCGCACGGCCCACGCTTCGGTTGATCGCTCATGCCGCCTCGCCCGCCGCCGGCCTTGCCTTCCATGATGCCAGGCCGATAGCGGCGCGGCCCGCCGAGGTCCGGCGGCGTTGCCAGCCCGGCGCCTGTCTCATATCAGCGAGGCCCGCGTCGACCAAGCCCGTGAAGATCTTATCGAGCCCATCGGGCGGCGCGTCCGTCCATTCATCGGAGAGCCGCCGAAGGGTGCGCGCTTGTGCCGGCGTCAGCATGGCCGCACCGCCCGGTAAAGGTGGGTCGCGTAGGCGCCGACCGCTTTCCAGTAAGCGGCCATCGGCCCCTTGTTCTTGCGCCAGGAAACTTGCGCCCTGGCGCGGGCGTCCACCGACAGGTCGCGCAACACCTCGGCTACGACCTGGCGGACCTCGGGCGGCAACGCCTGAAGCTTCGCCGCCGCCGGCAGCGCAAGCACCGGGTTGCGGACCTCGGCACGGTTCGACCGATCAACCATCACCGCCACCCCGCGAGCGTGCGCCATTCAACCGGGCGGCCCTCGGCGAACGCGCGTTTGACGCCCTCGCCCATTCCGCCGGAAATGCCGAGGTCGGTATAGACAACGGTCGCCTCGGCAACCCTACCCCACGCCAGCCCGGCGTCGATGCCCCGCGCCCGTTCCTCGGGGTTGCCATCGTCCAGCACGCCGGGTTGCGTGTAAAGCAGATGGCTTGCCGCCGGGGCGTCACCTCGGACTAGGCAATCCCGCATCGCGGCCCGAGCATAGGCCACGTTGCGGTCGACGTCGCCGGCATAAGGCGACTCCAGAATGACCAGCCGCCAGGGGCCAGGAAATGGCGTGGTGCGGGCCATCGCCGCCGTGATGACGCAGTCGCCTTCGGTCCGGTCCGGCTGATAGCCGCCCAGGCCTCGGCAGTTGTGGGCGGCGCCTCGGTCAAAGGCCTCGCCGCACGTCTTGCAAATCAGAGCCGCCGTCGCGCTCATGCCACCACCTCGGCCGCCGGGATCAAGTAGCGCGTTTCTTCGCCCTTGATCTTCCGGCAAACGATGTTGTGGCCTTTCTTGCGAAGGGTGCCGGCGATGTAGCCGCGCAAGGTGTGGGCCTGCCATTCCGTGCCTTCCATAAGCTCGGCGAAGGTGGCGCCGTTCTCGCGGGAAACAAGCTCAATGATCTTAGCCGCCTTCGTTTGCTTCGGCGCCTTCGCGGGCTTCGGCCCCTCGGTCGCGATGCGCTGGCGCCTGGCGGCACGGCGGGCCTCGATTTCCTCGGGCGTGGATTTCGTAGGCGGGAGGTCCGCAACAGCGGCCTTCATATCGGCCGGCGTCATCTTCCGGGCCTCGCGCACCTTCGCCTTGTTCGTCTTGCTGGCGTCCGCGACCTCGGCCGGCGTCATGTCGGCAACCCTGGCAACCTCGGCCTCGATATCCACGGTTGCCGGGGCCGCCGGTGCGGACACCGCCGCCTCGGCAGTGTAGGGCCGGCCGTTGACGAAAGCGGCGGCGCTGATCTCGGCGGGGATACCCTCGGCCAGCACCTTGGACGGCGCGGCGACATGGGGATACCATTCGCGTGCGCCAGGGCTCACCGCCACGGGCTCATCAACGATGTAGCCGGGGAACTTGCCGGCCAGTTGCTTGGCAAAGCGCTTCGCATTCGACTTCACATTGAAGGACTTCATTGTCGTTTCCAATTCAGCTAGAGTGTTTGCAATTCGCAAACGGTTCATAGCGTCGAATATGCGCCATGTATATAGCTAGGATCAAAAAAAGTGGGCGGCCGGAAAAATCTTGAGGGCATCAGCCTAGCCGCTTTCGCCCGAGAAATGGGCGTTACCCCTAATGCGGTGAGGCAAAGAGTGCAGCGCGGAAGCATGGCCGGGGCCATCCTGGCGGACGGATCCGTCGATGCGGTCAAAGCACGGGTCCAATGGTTTGCAAATAGCAACCCTAACCAGCAACGGCGGAAGCCGGCGGCGAAGACCTCGAAGCTTCGCGAAGCCGCCGAGGGCGCCGAGGAAACCAGCGAATACGACCTTAAGGTCGAGCGGATGCAAGTCGACCTTGAGGCCGCTAAGATCAACCTTGAGCGGCTTAAGGAAGCCACAGTCGACCGCGAGGAAGCGCGCCGCGCGATCCGCTCGCTTATGCTGGTCTTCCGCGCCGCCATGCTGAATTTCGCGAACCGCCACGCCTCGGATATCGCCGCCGAAGTTGAGGCGGACCCGGTGCGCCTTGCCGGTGCGCTTGAAGGGTATATGCGAGTCGCCCTGGCCGAGCTGGCGAAGACGCGGGCGCCGCTGGACGCTGGAACCTTCGGGGACTCCGCGTGCTAGCCGAGGGCGCCTTTGAATACCTGTTTGAGGAAGGGATTGCGGCCATTGAGCCCGACCCGCCCTTCACCGTTTCGGAGTGGGCGGACGAACACCGTTTCCTAAGCTCGAAAGCTTCGTCGGAACCCGGCAAGTGGCGGACCGCGCGAACCCCGTACCTCCGCGAGATCATGGACTCGCTGTCCACGTATTCAGCGGTCGAAACCGTGGCGCTCATGAAGGGCGTGCAAATCGGCGCCTCGGAAGCTGGCTTCAATTTCGTCGGCTACACAATCCACCATTCGCCCGGCCCGATTATGTACGTCCTGCCGACTATCGCCATGGCGAAAAAGTTCAGCAAGACGCGCATCGATCCGATGATTTCGGAAAGCCCCGCGCTCGCTGAAAAGATCCAGCCGGCGAGGGCTCGCGATAGCGGAAACACAATCGAGCAAAAGGACTTTGACGGCGGCGCCCTGTTTATGGCGGGCGCTAACTCGGGTTCCGGCCTTCGCGGCTCGCCGGTGTCCCGCTTGGTGCTGGACGAAGTCGACGCCTACCCGGCATCAGCGGACGACGAAGGCGACCCCGCTATGCTGGCGATCAAGCGAACGGCGAACTTCCCGCGCCGCAAAATCTTTATCACGTCTTCGCCAAAGCTCAAGATCAATAGCCGTATCGAGAAAGCCTTTAAGGACGGCGATCAGCGCTATTACAACGTGAAGTGTGAGCGGTGCGGCACCCTGCAGCCCATCGTGTGGAGCGCGATCAAATGGGAAGCGGGGCGGCCGGAAACGGCGGCCTTCGTTTGCCAGGCGGCGGACCCGGACACCGGCGAGCTTTGCGAGCACCGGCACACCGAAGCCCGCAAAAAATTCTTGCTGTCCGAAGAGCATGGCGCCGAGTGGGTTCCTACTGCGACGCCGATCCGGCCGAACGTGCGCAGCTATCACCTTTCCGCGCTCTACTCACCTTGGTTCAAATGGTCGGAATGCGTCTCGGAATTCCTGGCGGCCAAAGACGACCCCGCGCTGCTACAGATTTTCGTCAACACCGTTCTAGGCGATTCTTGGGAAGACCTGAGCGGCGAGAAGGCGGACCCCGAGGCCTTACTTTCGAAGCGCGAAGACTTCTCGGGTTGCCCCGCCCGCGTCGCCGTCATTTCGGCCGGCGTGGACGTGCAGCCCGACCGCCTGGAATGCGAAGCCGTTGGGTGGGGCCGAGACGAGGAGTCGTGGTCGCTTGATTACAAGGTTTTCCACGGCGACCCATCACAACAAGAGGTTTGGGATCAGTTAGACGATTACTTGCGCGAGCGGTTCCCGCATCCCGCGTTCCCGAACGGCATGGCGATTTCTGCCACCGCCGTCGATACCGGCGGCTCAAACACGCAAGACGTTTACCGCTTCGTCAAGCCGCGCGAGGGCCGGCGAATTTGGGGTATCAAAGGTTACGCCGGCAGGCGACCGGTTTGGCCGAAAAAGCCGACCCGAAACAATAAGGGCAGGATCAACCTTTTCCCCATTGGCGTGGACAGCGCGAAGGAAACCATTACCAAACGGCTCGAGAAGACGGGGCCGGATGTAAGGGGTGCCGGCGCCTGTCACTTCCCGATGGAACGCGATAAGGAATACTTCGATCAATTGACTGTCGAGGTAAAGAAAACCCGATACGTCAAAGGTTTCAAAGACGTGTATTGGTGGAAACCCGACGCCGCCCGAAACGAGGCGTTGGACTGCCGCGTCTACGCCTACGCCGCGTTGCAAGGCTTGATCGCTGCCGGCATCGTCTTGAACCGTGAGGCCACCAAGGTCGAGGGAAAGCTAGCCCCCGCCTTGCCCGAACCGGC
>NZ_JAIUHK010000026.1:0-86320 GCF_020165075.1 Mesorhizobium sp. CA4 | reverse complement strand
CCCATCCGAGCAACCCTCGTCTTTTAATCGCACGAAAGGGCGGGCCACCGATCTCCGCCTCGGAACATGACGTCTAGACCTCCGCAGCGTTCTTCTGGAAATCGTGATGATGCCCGTACACCTTGCCGAGCGTGAAGAAGACTTCGCAGGCTTCGCGCAAGATCAGCGGCGTGTCGCCGATTCCGGCTCACGAACCAACGTCCCCAGGGGCCTAGGTTGCTTTGTCGACCAGCGGCGTCTTTCTCTTGGGCGGCACATAAGCTGTCACGAGTTTGACCGTTGCGATGTCGACGGTGACCGGAACACCGAGATTGACCGTCACTTTGTCTCCATCGACTCGGGTCACGTCGCCTCGAAGCTCGATCGGCTGGCCATGCTTGACCTTCGATGTCCGGTTCACAATGGAATGCGGCTGATTGTAGGACGGGATAGAGACGCTTACCCAATCTTTTGTCACCCGCCTGCGCACCGTGGCTGTGATGGCGACTTCATCGCCAATGTTGAAAGAGCCCTTCGCCATCGGGATGAGTCTGGAGCGGGAAGCGGCTTAGTCAAGCATCTGCTAATGGAACATCGGACCAGGCGTGAAGTTGATGAAGCAGACGGCGCGCTCGGGCTGCCTCCCTTCCCGGCGCGTCGCGTCGGGTGGGGTGTTATCGCAAACAGGCCCACACTGGAATGCGGTTCCCTGGGAGGCCCGGCAAAGAGCCCGCTGTGGTTTTTCCACAGCGGGTTTTTTTGGGCCTGCACTCTTGCCGATCAGCCGGCGCAGAGGAATATATTCGGAGTGGTGCGGCGACCCCGGTCACGAGGATCGCCAATGTCGAATAAATACCCGTTCGTTGAAGATACGCTTGGCAAGAAGCTGGCGGCCGGCACTGGCCTGTCGGTCTATTGCCTCACATGCAGGCGGACTGCGCTGCTCGACGTCGCCGAACTGGTCAAACGGCTTGGCCCGGATCACTCCTGCATGCACTGGGGCTTGATCAAAGTGATCTACTGCCACGAGTGCCGAGCCGCCGGCCGGGAGGACCGGAACGTCCAGTTCACTAATCACGCTCTAACGCCGGAGCAGCGCAAGGGCTGGACGCCTTCCCCGTAGAGCGGCCCGACAGTTCCGCGTTGGGGTTTGCGTTGGGTTGAACTGCCGGGCCTAACCGACTCGGTAGGAATGAGTCGGCCAAAGAGGAAGCTAAATTAGCATGCACGCATTGATATAGATTTCTATGCCTTTCCACTGGTTTCGTGGCCGGGCACGCGGCTTGCGTAATGTTGCTCACAGGGCTCGTCTGAACTCACGCGGCACGAGCAGCACGGCCATAAGAGCGCTTGCTGCCATCCCGATCATAATCGCGCTGCCGGTAGCGCCAGACTGCGATGGTGAACATCACGGGGTCGATCGCGGTGATGTAGGTTGAGACGGGATCGATAGGTTCAAGGTACGTCCGCGGCGATGGTGAACGGGCGGGTGGTGGCCGTGGTACCCCTCCGGGGAAGCGAATTGCGCTACCTTGTTACGCCCACCATCCTTCCAATAACTTGGCCAATCTCCGCCACTGGGACCCCGAGCAACCGGCTTAGGAACATTGCACCCGCAGGGTCAGCCACTGGTCGCGCCCAGCGGCGACGTGAGCAGGCGGCGTCTTGATATTTGTGAAAGTGCACGTGCGTGCTGCGATGAATACCCATCACTGAACAGCCCGTAGGCCTCTGCCGGCGGGATTTTTGTTGCGCGGCCTAATTTCATTAGCTGTCACTAAAATCGTTGATGCAGAAACCCGCCAATTGGCGCATAATATTCGCCTGCCCCGCACAGCAAACGGGGTAAGGACCCGGCCTGTCTGCCCTAGTCCCCCGACTTCCCGCAGGCCGGGTATCGTATGTCCGGCCAGCTAATTCAGCCTGGGCGCCTTGTCGGCAACGAAGGGAAGGGCGCCAGCGCCCCCCGGAGCGGCGCTACGCGCGCTGACTATCCGAGATCCCTTCGAACATCACGAGCACGCGATTCGACGCCTTGAGCGCGAAGCGCATGGCTTTTTCATAGTCCGGGTCCGCCTAACAGCCTTGGCGATCTCCAGCGACGGAAACTCCACAAGGACCATGCGCTTGGCGTCGCGCGCCTCGACGAGCAGAGGCGACTGCTTTGTCGTGTTGGTTCGTGCCTGGTATTTTTTCGCCGATCGGCTCCAGAGGCGGCTATATTCGGCCTGCGCCTCCTGGTCCGAAATCTCGGTTCCGACGATGAGCCAGTATCCCTTCACGCTGAAGCGCTCTCCCTGATGATTGCCGGCCTACACCACGAACTCGCCGATTGAACGCGTCTCGTTCGGACCGATCGCCGATCTTGGCAGCCGCCGCGATCGCCGCATTGCCGCGCTCATCCTGAATTTGACAAGCGAATATGACCTGCCGGCGGAACGCAAATCCCCTCACGGGGGATCGGCTCAGACGCCCGCCGTTGCCAGCAGTGCCTTCATCCTGGCGGTAGCAAGCTCGGGGTCGGCCAGCAGACCGGCCTGGTCGGAGAGGCGGAAGACGTCCGCGTAATGGCATATGCCGCGCGCCGACTGCATGCCGCCGACCATCGTGAAATGGTCCTGATGCCCGTTCAGCCAGGCCATGAAGACGATGCCCGCCTTGTAGTATTCTGTTGGCGCTTCGAAGATCTTGCGCGACAGCGGCACGGTCGGCGCCATCAGCGCGTCGTAACCGGCCTTGTCGCCCTCCGCCAATTTCGCCAGCGCGGCGTTGGCGACCGGGGCGATGGCGTCGAAGATGCCGAGCAGCGCGTGCGAATGCCTCTTGCCGTCCCCCGCGATCAGCTCCGGATAATTGAAATCGTCGCCGGTGAACATCACGACGCCGTCGGGCAGCCGGTCGCGCAGCAGCACTTCCTTCTCCGCGTCGAGCAAAGATATCTTGATGCCCTCGATCTTGCCCGCATGCCGTTCGATGATGGTGACGACCGTGTCGAGCGCGGTATCGAAATCGTCGCTGCCCCAATAGTTCTTGAGCGCCGGATCGAACATGTCGCCCAGCCAGTGCAGGATGACCTTGCCTGACGCCTGGGAGAGCATCCGATCATAGACGCGGGCATAATCGTCCGGCCCTTTTGCCACCGCCGCCAGCGCGCGGCTCGCCATCATGATCGCCTTGCCGCCCTCGCCTTCAATGAAGGCGAATTGTTCTTCATAGGCGCGGATGACGTCATCGAGCATCTTGGTCGCCGCAGGCGCCAGGTGATCGGTCCCCGCCCCCGATGCGAGATCGGCGCCCGGCACCGTTTTAGCCTCGGCGATCGAACGCCGGATCAATTCCTTGGCGCTCGCCCAGTCGAAACCCATGCCGCGCTGGGAGGTATCCATGGCCTCGGCGATGCGGAAGCCGAGCCGCCACAGATGATGGCGGAACGCCATGGTCCGGCCCCAGTCGACCGCCGGCCGCGACCACGGATTGGTCATGGCGATTGGGTCGGCAACGACATGGGCGGCGGCATAGGCGATGCGCGAGAAACGCGCATCCTGGATCGGTTCGGCCGGTTTGCCGACGAGCCGGTAGCTGACCCGGTCGCCATTTGCCGCAGGCAAGATGATGTCCATGGAACTCTCCCGTCGGTCGCTATTAAATGGAACGTTCCAATAAATCAAGAAGCTTTATGGTTCAAGTCACCCGAGCCGGCGAAGCACTGTGTCTCCCTAGGTGGAGTCCTTGCATTCGCTGGAGTTTTAAACCGCTTCAATCAATTTTTCGAATCTCCGATGGAATCGCGATTGACTCCTATTTGGATCGATGATTAGAACGTTCCAATAAATTCGCTCAAAATACGGAGGGCGCGACGAGGATGGCCAGCCGGGCCAAGGCGACGATCCTGGACATCGCCCGCGAGGCCGGCGTGTCCAAATCGACGGTGTCGCTCGTCCTGCAGGGCAGCGGGCTGATCCGGCCTGAAACCGCGACCAGGGTGCGCAAGGCGATCGAGGATGTCGGCTATGTCTACAACCGCGGCGCCGCCAATCTGCGCAAGGCGCATTCCAACGTCATCGGCATGGTGATCAACGATCTCACCAACCCGTTCTTCGCCGAGCTTGCCGTTGGCATGGAGCGCGTCTTCCAGGCGGCAGGCGTCGTGCCCTTCATCGCCAACACGGCCGAAAACCCGGTGCGACAGGAAGAGGTGCTGAAATCGCTGATGGAGCAAGGTGTAGCCGGCCTCATCGTCTCGCCGGCGCGCGGCACCACGCCGGGCGCCTTCCGCCGCATCGAGGCGGCCGGCGTGCCGATCGTCTTTACCATGCGCCGGCTGCCTGAGAGCCGCATCCCGGTGATTGCGCCCGACAACCATCGCGGCGCTGTGCTTGCCACCGAGCATCTGATCCGCAGGGGTCATCGCCGCCTTGCGTTCTTTGGCGGTTCATCCGATCTCGTTGTTTATCAGGAGCGCCTGGGGGGCTTCCTCGAAGCCTGCGAAACGCTCGGCATCCCGAATTCCGACCGGCTGATCGTCGAGGGCGAGACCAGCCGCAAGGGCGGCATGGCCTGCCTGGAGACGGCCCTTGCCGTGCCGCAGCCACCGACCGCGGCGCTGTGCTTCAACGATGCGGTAGCCTTCGGCGCCATCCTGGCATTGCGCAAACGCGGGCTCGAGGCGGGAACGGACTTTGCCGTCGTCGGCTTCGACGATGTCGCCGAGGCCGAGCACTACAGCCCGGCGCTGACCAGTGTTGCCGTCAATACCGCGGGCCTCGGCGAGCGGGCCGCCCACGTCATGCTGAAGATGATCCAGTCGCGCACCACGCGCGCCGAGGACCACATCGGCGCCGTCAGCCTCGTCGTGCGGGAAAGCAGCGGCCCTGACCGCAACAGCCAAGTGGGAGACGCTGCATGAGCGTGCGATGGGGATTGATCGGTGCCAGCACGATCGCCAGACAGTTCATGATCGATGCCATCCGCGCGCAGGCCGATGGCGAGATCGCCGCCGTGATGAGCTCAAATCCGGAGCGCGCGGAGGCTTATGCGAGGGAAAACGGCATTCCTGTCGCCGTCTCGTCTCTCGACGCGCTGCTCAACTCGGACATCGACGCCGTCTACATCTCTACAACCAACGAATTGCACCTCGAGCAGGGCCTGGCCGCCATCAAGGCCGGCAAGCATGTGCTGTGCGAGAAGCCGTTGGCGCTGACCAGCGCCGATGCGCGTGAGATGGTTGTCGCCGCGAAAGCCGCCGGCATCGTGTTCGGCACCAACCACCATTTGCGCAATGCCGGCGCGCACCGCGCCATGCGGGAGGCGATTGCCGCCGGCCGCATCGGCAAGCCGATCGCGGCGCGCGTCTTCCACTCCGTCTATCTGCCGGAAAACCTGCAAGGTTGGCGCATAACCAAACCCGAAGCCGGCGGCGGCGTAGTGCTCGACATTACCGTGCACGATGCCGACACGCTGCGCTTCGTGCTCGGCGACGATCCGGTCGAGATCTCCGCCTTCACGCAGTCGGCCGGGATGGCAGCCGGCGGCCTGGAGGACGGGGCCATGTGCATCTGGCGCTTCAAGTCCGGCGTCATCGCGCAGTCGCATGAGGGCTTCACGACGAAATTCGCCGGCACCGGTTTCGAGGTGCATGGCTCGGAAGGCTCGCTGATCGCCGCCAATGTGATGACGCAGAAGCCGGTCGGTTCTGTGCTGCTGCGCACCGCGAATGGCGAGGAAGACCTGAACTTCGACCGCGAGGACCTTTACACCCGCTCGCTGCGCTACTTCCATGCCGCGATCCGCGGCGAAGGCCAGCCTGCCGCCACCGGCGAGGATGGCGTCTGGTCGCTGGCGTCGGCCGAAGCAGCACTGCAATCGTCGAACACCGGTAAGGCCGTCGCTATCGACCCGCAACTTGGGGGCCTCGCGTGAGCAAGCTCGTCTCGGCGGCCTATGCCGCCAGCCTGATCAAGGACGGCATGGTCGTCTCGGTGTCGTCGTCGAGCGGCCTCGGCTGCCCCGACGCCGTGCTTGCCGCGATCGGCGAACGTTTCGATGCGGAAGGCCATCCGAAGGCGATCACCACGCTGCACCCGATCGCCGCAGGCGACATGTACGGCATCAAGGGCATCGACCATCTCGCCAAGCCCGGCCTCTTGAAGCGCACGCTCTGCGGCTCCTATCCGTCCGGCCCCTCCTCCGCCGAGCCGCCGCAGATCTGGAAGATGATCGGCGACAATTCCGTTGCCGCCTACAACGTGCCCTCCGGCATCCTGTTCGACATGCATCGCGAGGCCGCCGCCAAGCGGCCGGGCGTGCTGACCAAGGTCGGCCTCGACACCTTTGCCGATCCGCGTCACCAGGGCTGCGCCATGAATGCGGCGGCCGGCGAGCCGATCGTCTCGGTTGAGCAGTTCGACGGCGAGGAATGGCTCTATTTCCGCGCCATTGTGCCCAACATCTCGATCATCCGCGCCACCACGGCCGACGAGCGCGGCAATCTCACTTACGAGCATGAGGGCGCCTATCTCGGTGGCCTGGAGCAGGCGCTGGCCGCCCGCAACAATGGCGGCATCGTCATTGCGCAGGTCAAGCGCGTTGTCGAGAACGGCACGCTGAAGCCGCACGACGTGCGTGTGCCGGGCGTGCTGGTCGACCATATTGTGGTGGCGCCCGACCAGTTGCAGACGACGCAGACCCCTTACGACCCGGCGATCTCGGGCGAGATCTTCCGGCCGCTGTCCACCTTCCGCACGCCGGAGATGAACATCCAGAAGGTCATCGCGCGCCGCGTCGCCATGGAATTGCGCGACGGCATGGCCGTCAACATCGGCTTCGGCATCTCGGCCAACGTGCCGCGCATCCTTCTCGAGGAAGGCCAGCACGGCAAGGTCACCTGGGTGATCGAGCAGGGCGCGGTCGGCGGCGTGCCGCTGCTCGACTTCAAGTTCGGCTGCGCCTCGAATGCCGAGGCGATCATGCCTTCGCCGCACCAGTTCATCTATTTCCAGGCCGGCGGCTTCGACGCCTCGCTGCTCTCCTTCCTGCAGATCGACCGCCACGGCTCGGTCAATGTCTCGAAGCTTTCGGCGCGGCCGCATGTGACCGCCGGCGCCGGCGGCTTCGTCGACATCACCGCGCGCGCGAGGAAGATCGTCTTCTCCGGCTTCTTCAATGCCGGCGCCAAGCTGTCGCTGGCTGGAGGCGCGATCCGCATAGACCAGGAAGGCAAGATCAAGAAGGTGGTCGCGGAGGTCGAGCATATCTCCTTCTCCGGCAAGCGGGCGGTCACCCAAGGGCAGGACATCACCTATGTCACCGAGCGCTGCGTGATGAAGCTGACGCCGGACGGGCTGATGGTGACGGAACTGGCGCCCGGCATCGATCTCGAACGCGATGTCTTGGCGCAGGCCGAGATCCCGCTCGCTGTGGCGAACGACCTCAAGCTCACGCCTGCGGCGCTCTATCAGGACCGGCCGATCGGCCTGTCGCTCAATGGCGGCGCTTCGCTCGGAGGCGCGCATGGCTGAGCTTGTCACCTTCGAGCGGGACGACGCCATAGGCATCGTCACGCTGCGCCGGCCGGAAAAGTTCAACGCCCTCGATATCCCGATGCTGCGCGCACTCGAGACAACACTTGACGAAGCGGAACTGGCCGACGGCGTTCGCGCCGTGCTCATCCGTGGCGAAGGCAAAGGTTTTTGCGCCGGTGGCGACGTCGAGGCCTGGGGTGCCATGAGCGCCGCCGACTTCCAGGTGCAATGGGTGCGCTACGGCCACCGCGTCTTCGACCGGCTGGCGCGGCTCAGACAGCCGACCATCGCCGTGCTCTCCGGTCATGCGCTGGGCGGTGGGCTGGAACTGGCCGCGGCCTGCGATTTCCGCGTCGCCGAAATGCAGGTCAAGCTCGGCTTCCCCGAAACCTCGATCGGCGTCGTTCCCGGTTGGTCGGGCACGCAGCGCGCGGTACGCCGCTTCGGCGCACAGATTGTGCGTCGGATGGCGATTGGCGGCGAGATTTTCCTGGCAACCGATGCGCTGGCGCACGGCGTCGTCGACCGCGTCGTCGAGACCGGCAAGGCTTTCGACGAAGCGGAAGTCTGGGGAAAAAAGATCGCCGAGCGCGGCCCGCTGGCGACCGAGGCCGCCAAGCTGATGATCGGCATCGCCGAGGGCGAGGAAGATGCCGCCGCGACCGAGGCGCTGGCCAGCGGCTTCATTGCGCTGACGGCCGACCTCAAAGCGGGCGTCGACGCCTTCAAGGCCAAGCAAAAGCCGGCCTTTTCGAGATCCTAGAGAAGAGATGATGAACGCACCGCTCAACATTGCCATGCCGGCCGAGGCGTCTGAGGCGCCAAAGGCCTATAAGCTGCTGATCGACGGCAGGCATGTCGATGCCCGCGACGGCCGCAGCATCGAACGCGCCAGCCCTGGCCACGGTTTTGTCGTGTCCCGCTATGCGCAAGCGGGCGCAGCGGAAGTCGAGACGGCGGTGCAGGCCGCGCACAGGGCTTTCGAGACCGGCCCATGGCCGCGCATGAAGGCGTCGGAACGCGCGGCGGTTCTGCTGAAGACTGCCGACCTGATCGAGGCGCGACTGGAAGAGATCGCCCGCCTCGATGCGCTGGAATCCGGCAAGCCGATCGCCCAGGCGCGCGGCGAGATCGGCGGCGCGATCGACATCTGGCGTTATGCCGCTTCGCTTGCCCGCACGCTGCATGGCGAAAGTTACGCCAATCTCGGCGACTCCATGCTGGGCGTCGTGCTGCGCGAGCCGATCGGCGTCGTCTCGATCATCACGCCCTGGAATTTCCCCTTCCTGATCGTCAGCCAGAAACTGCCCTTCGCGCTGGCCGCCGGTTGCACGGCGGTGGTGAAGCCCAGCGAGATGACGTCCGCTTCCACTTTCGTGCTCGGCGACATCCTGCTCGAAGCCGGATTGCCGGCCGGCGTCGTCAACGTCCTTGCCGGCATCGGCGCCAATGTCGGTGCGCCGATGGTCAGCCACCCGCTGGTCGAGATGCTCTCCTTCACCGGCTCGACCCGCGTCGGCAAGATGACCATGGCGGCCGCTTCGAATTCGCTGAAGAAGATCTCGATGGAGCTCGGCGGCAAGAACGGCCAGATCGTCTTCCCGGACGCCGATCTCGAAGCGGCGGCGGATGCCGCGGTGTTCGGCGGCTTCTTCAATGCCGGCGAATGCTGCAATGCCGGCAGCCGCCTGATCGTGCATAAGGCAATCGCCGACGACTTCCTCAATATGGTGAAGGCGCTGTCCCGGAAGGTCCGCGTCGGCGATCCGCTCGACGACCGCACCAAGGTCGGCGCGATGATCTCGGCCGACCATATGCAAAAGGTAGCCGGCTATGTAACGGCGGCGCAAACCGATGGCGGCACCGTTTTCACCGGCGGCGCCCGGCTTGCATCCAATGCCGGCCAATATCTCGATCCGACTATCATCCGTAACGTCACGGAGGATATGGCGATTGCCCGCGAGGAAGTGTTCGGACCGGTGCTGTCCGTGCTCACTTTTGAAACGATTGAAAAGGCATTGCACATTGCCAACAACACGCCCTATGGTCTGTCTGCAGGGGTATGGAGCGCCGACATGGACACGTGCATGTCGGTGGCGCGCGGTGTGCGTTCGGGGACGGTTTGGGTGAACACGTTCATGGAAGGTTACCCCGAGCTGCCTTTCGGCGGCTACAAGCAGTCCGGTCTCGGACGCGAACTCGGCAAACGCGCCGTCGAGGATTATACCGAGGAAAAGACTATTCAGTTTCATCGCGGCCAGCGCACCGGTTGGTGGGTCGGCTGAGTTGGGAGGCTCCGGCGGACACCCGCCGGTCATGTGCATGCAACAAGGGAGGTAGTACATGTTGCGCAAACTGCTTATCGGAACGGCTCTTGCGACGAGCTTTGCGTTCTCGGCGCATGCCGCGGACGTCAAGGAAGTCCAGATGCTGCATTGGTGGACGTCGGGCGGCGAAGCGGCTGCTCTGAACGTGCTGAAGCAGGATCTGGCCAAGGAAGGCTATGCCTGGAAGGACGTGCCGGTGGCCGGCGGCGGCGGCGACGCCGCCATGACCGCGCTGAAGGCGATGGTCGCGGCCGGCAACTACCCGACCGCCTCGCAGATGCTGGGCTACACCGTGCTCGACTATGCCGCCGCCGGCGTCATGGGCGATCTCACCGAGACCGCCAAGAAGGAAGGTTGGGACAAGTCGGTTCCGGCTGCCCTGCAGAAGTTCTCCGTCTATGACGGCAAGTGGGTTGCCGCTCCGGTCAACGTCCACTCCGTCAACTGGCTGTGGATCAACAAGGCGGTGATGGACAAGATCGGCGGCACCGAGCCGAAGACCTTCGACGACTTCGTGGCATTGCTCGACAAGGCCAAGGCCGCGGGCGTCATCCCGCTCGCGCTCGGCGGCCAGAACTGGCAGGAGGCGACCATGTTCGACTCTGTCGTGCTGTCGACCGGCGGGCCGGAGTTCTACAAGAAAGCGATGAACGACCTCGATGAGGAGTCGCTCAAGTCCGACACGATGAAGAAGTCGTTCGACAACCTCGCCAAGCTCGTCAAATATGTCGACCCGAACTTCTCGGGCCGCGACTGGAACCTCGCCACCGCCATGGTCATCAAGGGCGATGCGCTGGTTCAGGTCATGGGCGACTGGGCCAAGGGCGAGTTCCACGCAGCCAACAAGACCCCGGGCACAGACTTCCTTTGCTATCGCTTCCCGGGCACCGACGGCTCGGTGATCTACAACTCCGACATGTTCGGCATGTTCAACGTTCCGGAAGACCGCAAGGCTGCCCAGATCGCTCTGGCCACCGCCACTTTGTCGAAGAGCTTCCAGTCGGCCTTCAACGTGGTGAAGGGTTCTGTCCCGGCCCGCACCGACGTGCCGGACACCGACTTCGACGCTTGCGGCAAGAAGGGCATCGCCGACCTGAAGAAGGCTAATGAGGGCGGCACGCTGTTCGGCTCGCTGGCCCAGGGCTACGGCGCCCCGCCGGCCGTCGCCAACGCCTACAAGGATGTCGTGTCGAAATTCGTCCATGGCCAGATCAAGACCTCCGACGAGGCCGTGACCGAGCTGGTCAAGGCGATCGACGACGCCAAGTAAGGTTCGCTCGAAGCAACTCTCCCCCGCTACGGCGGGGGAGGTCTCCTGTCGACAAAAGGTGCGGGACAGACCCTGGCGCTTTTTCGCGCCGGGTGGGTTCCGACCAACCAGTACTGGATGAGCCGATGAGCACAGTTGCCGAAACCCAGATCAAGCTGACACCGGAGCACGACGCTCGTCCCGGCGCGACGGTCCGTTCGTGGCTGCAGGATCTGTTGCCGAAGATCGTGTTGGCGCCAAGCTTCGCGGCGACGATCGTCTTCGTCTATGGCTTCATCCTGTGGACGATCTACCTGTCCTTCACCAATTCCAAGACCTTCCCGTCCTACGACATAACCGGCGCTCGGGCGTATCAGCGGCTGTGGCGCTGGACCTTCGAGAGCGACCCGCCTTCGAGCTGGTACACCTCGATCACCAATATGGGCATTTTCGGCTTCCTCTATATCCTGATCTGTCTGGCACTCGGCCTGTTCCTGGCCATCCTGCTCGACCAGAAGATCCGCGGCGAAGGCGTGCTGCGGCCGATCTATCTCTACCCGATGGCGCTCTCCTTCATCGTCACCGGCGTCGCCTGGAAATGGTTCCTGGATCCCGGCCTCGGGCTGGAGCAGACACTGCATCAATGGGGCTGGACGAGCTTCCATTTCGACTGGATCAAGAATAAGGATTTCGTCATCTACACGGTGGTCATCGCCGGCGTCTGGCAGGCTTCCGGCTTCATCATGGCGATGTTCCTGGCCGGCCTTCGCGGCATCGACGGTGAGATCATGAAGGCGGCGCAGATCGACGGCGCTTCCACATTCCAGCTCTACCGCCGCATCGTCATCCCGCTGCTCAGGCCCGTCTTCCTGTCGGCCTTCATCGTGCTCGCGCACCTCGCCATCAAGTCCTATGACTTGGTCGTGGCGCTGACCAGCGGCGGGCCCGGCGGCTCGGCCTGGCTACCCTCCAACTTCATGTATGAGTTCACCTTCAAGCGCAACGAGATGGCGGTCGGGTCGGCCAGCGCGGTGATCATGCTGATGACCATCACCGCCATCATCGTTCCGTATCTTTATTCCGAGCTCAGGGAGAAGTCGCGATGAGCGCTGTCGCTTCACCCGCCGGCCAGGCCGCAAGCGGCGCCCGCGCCAGGACGCTCAACCGCATCGTCATCTACGGCTTGCTCGCGCTGTTCGCGATCTTCTATTTGATGCCGCTCTTCGTCATGCTGGTCACCTCGTTCAAGACGATGGACGAGATCCAGAACGGCAACATGCTGTCGCTGCCGCATGCGCCGACCTTCGCGCCATGGATAAAGGCGTGGAGCGAAGTCTGCTCGGGCCTGACCTGCGTCGGCATGAAGGGCTACTTCTGGAACTCCATCAAGATGGTCCTGCCGGCAGTGCTGATCTCGACGCTGCTCGGCGCGCTCAACGGCTATGTGCTGACTAAATGGCGCTTCCGCGGCCACACGCTGGTTTTCGCCATGATGCTGTTCGCCTGCTTCATCCCGTTCCAGTCGGTGCTGTTGCCGATGGCGACGATCCTCGGCAGCCTCGGCCGCTTCGGCGTCACCCTGCAGAACGCAACCGGGTTCAACTTCGGTCTCGGCAACTCGACCGTGAACCTGGTCTTCGTCCATGTGGTCTACGGCCTCGGCTTCACAACGCTGTTCTTCCGCAATTATTACGAGGCCTTTCCAACCGAGTTGGTGAAGGCGGCACAGGTCGACGGCGCGTCCTTCTTCCAGATATTTCGGCGCATCATGCTGCCCAATTCGCTGCCGATCATCGTCGTGACGGTGATCTACCAGTTCACCAACATATGGAACGACTTCCTGTTCGCCTCCGCCTATGCCGGCTCCGGCGACGTGATGCCGATGACGGTGGCGCTGAACAATGTCGTCAACACCTCGACCGGCGTGGTCGAATACAACGTCAACATGGCAGCGGCGATGATTGCCGCGCTCCCCACCCTGATCGTCTATGTCGTCGCCGGCCGCTATTTCGTGCGGGGGCTGATGGCCGGCGCGGTCAAGGGCTGACCACATTCGGAAGGAACGACCATGGCTTTTCTGGAAATTGATGGGCTGAAGAAGCGCTTCGGGAATGTCGAGATCCTGAAGGGCATCAATGTCGAGCTCGAAAAGGGTGGCTTCCTGGTGCTTGTCGGCCCTTCCGGCTGCGGCAAGTCCACGCTGCTCAACACCATCGCCGGGCTGGAGCAGATCACCGAGGGCGAGATCCGCGTCGACGGTCGCGCCATCAACGACCTGCATCCTTCGAAGCGTGATATCGCCATGGTGTTTCAGAGCTACGCGCTCTACCCCAACATGACGGTTGCCGGCAACATCGCCTTCGGCATGGAGATGCGCGGCGTGCCGGCGACGGAACGCCAGGCGGCGATCGACAAGGTGGCGAAGATCCTGCAGATCGGCCATCTGCTCAACCGCAAGCCCAGTCAGCTTTCCGGCGGTCAGCGCCAACGCGTCGCCATGGGCCGGGCGCTGGTGCGCGACCCGAAACTCTTCCTCTTCGACGAGCCGCTCTCCAATCTCGACGCCAAGCTGCGCGTCGACATGCGCATCGAGATCAAGCGCCTGCATGCCACAACCGGCACGACGATCGTCTATGTCACGCATGACCAGATCGAAGCGATGACGCTGGCAACCAAGATCGCCGTGATGCGCGACGGCGAGGTGCAGCAGTTCGGCACGCCGGCCGAGATCTACAACAACCCGACCAACATCTTCGTCGCCGACTTCATGGGCTCGCCGGCGATGAACCTGATCCCGGCCAAGATCGACGCCAATGGCAGCGGGCTGTCGGTGGTGCTGGACCGCGAGGCGCGCCAGCCGATCGTGCTGCCGATGTCCGGCGCGCCCTCAGGTCTTGCGGCCTTCAAGGACAAGCCGGTGATCTTCGGCGTGCGCCCCGAAGCGCTGACCGACCCGGAAGGTGCGGAACGCAACGCTTCGAACATCGCCACGGCCGACTGCCATATCGAGGTGGTGGAGCCGGCGGGATCGGACACTTTCGCCGTCACCAATCTGGGCGGCAAGGGCGTGGTGGCGCGACTGAGGGCCGATGCGAATATCCAGCCTGGCACCAGCACGCCTTTGGCCTTCAACCTCAGCAAGGCGGTGTTCTTCGACCCGGCGACCGAGAAGCGCATCCTTTAAAAAGCTATGGCAAACCCGGATATCGTCATCATCGGCTCCGGCATCGGCGGCGCCACGATCGCCTCCGGCTTGGCCGGCAGCGGCGCCTCGATCCTGATCCTGGAGCGCGGCGAACCGCTGCCCGCGACGCCGCATGCGCGCTCGACGCGCTCCATCTTCATCGACGAGCACTACCGGCCGAAGGAGATGTGGCGCGAGGCCGGCGGCGCTGCCTTCAACCCAGGCAACTACTACTATGTCGGCGGCAATTCGAAGTTCTTCGGCGCGGTCCTGATCCGTTATCGCAAGGAGGATTTTTCCGAGCTCGAGCATTTCGGCGGCGTGTCGCCGGCCTGGCCGTTTTCCTATGACGAATTCGAGCCGTGGTATTCGAAGGCCGAGCAGCTTTTTCGCGTGCGCGGCACGCTGGGCGAAGACCCGACCGAGCCGTTCCATTCGATCCCCTATGCCTTCAAGCCGGTGCCGGACGAGCCGGCGATCGCCCGCGCCCGCGCCGAGCTGAAGAGCCTTGGACTGCACCCCGCTTCGCTGCCGCTCGGCGTCGACATCGAGGCCTGGCTGAAGGACGGCAGGACGGGTTGGGACGCCTTCCCGAACACCGGCCAGGGCAAGATCGACGCGCAGACCGGACCGCTGACGGCAGCGCTTGCCGACAAGAACATCCGGCTTGAGACCGGCGCGCATGTCGACTGGCTGGAAACCACGCCGGACGGCAAGACGATCGCGGTCATCCACTACACCCAGAACGGCGCGCAGAAGACGCTGTCGCCGAAGCTCGTCATCCTGTCGGCCGGCGCGATCAATTCGGCCGCCATCCTGCTGCGCTCGCCCTCCGCGACGGGCAAAGGCCTCGCCAACAGCTCCGACCAGGTCGGACGCAATTTCATGAACCACAATTCGAGCGCGATGCTGGCGATCGATCCGCGCCGCCGCAACGATAGCGTCTACCAGAAGACGCTGATGCTCAACGACTACTATCTGTCCGACGGCAAAGGCGGCAAGCCGCTCGGCAATGTGCAACTGCTCGGCAAGATCGACGGCAACATGCTGAAGGCCAATGTGAAGACGATGCCGAAATTCGTGCTCGACTTCATGGCCGGCCATGCCGTCGACTGGTACCTGATGTGCGAGGACCTGCCCGATCCTGAAAGCCGCATCATGGTCGAGGGCAAGGAGATCGTCATGCAGTGGCGGCGCTCCAACATGCAGTCATTGGATGGCCTGACCAAGGTCATGCGCGAGAACCTTCGGGCCTGCGGCTATCCGATCGTGCTGTCGCGGCCCTTCGACAAGCGCACCCCCTCGCATCAGTGCGGCACGGTGAAGATGGGCAACGACCCGGCGACGTCGCCGCTCGATCCTTTCTGCCGCGCCTGGGACCATCAAAACCTGTTCGTTGTCGACGCCGGCTTCCTGCCGACATCGGCCGCCGTCAATCCGGCGCTGTCGATCGCGGCGCAGGCGCTGCGCGTTGCTGACCACATCCGCAAGACGGAACTTGCCGCATGACCCGCCCGGCAGCCATCGTCACCGGCGGCGCGCGCGGCATCGGCCTCGCCTGCGCCGAGGCGCTGGCGGATGCCGGTTTCGACATTCTGATGGCCGATCTCGCTGAGAATCCTGCGGCTGGGCTTGCCGAAAACATCGATACGCGCGGCGCGAAATTCGCCTACGCCCGCTGCGATATTGCCGATCTCGCCGGCCATTCGAAACTGGTCGAAGCAGCCGCGGACGCCTTCGGCCGCATCGATTGCCTGGTCAACAACGCCGGCGTCGGCGCCGTGGTGCGCGGCGATCTGTTGGAGCTGAAGCCGGAGAATTTCGACCGCGCCTTGAACATCAACCTGCGCGGCACGGTGTTCCTCAGCCAGGTCGTCGCCAAGGCCATGCTCGCAGCACCGGGCGACCATGCCAAATCGATCATCACCATCACCTCGGTGAGCGCCGCCATGGCTTCGCCGGAACGCGCCGACTACTGCATCTCCAAGGCCGGGCTTTCGATGTGGGTGAAGAACCTGGCGCTGCGGCTCGCACCCGAAAATATCGGCGTGTTCGAGGTCCGGCCGGGCATCATCCGCACCGACATGACAGCTGGCGTTTCCGCCAAATATGACGCGGTGATCGAGGACGGCCTGGTGCCGGCAAAACGCTGGGGTGAGGCCGGCGACATCGGCGCTGTGGTGGCCGCGCTTGCCTCCGGAAAGTTCGGCTTTTCGACAGGATCGGTCATCGATGTCGACGGCGCGCTCTCCGTGCCACGCTTGTGAGGAACAATGGCTGACTACATCATTGTTGGCGCCGGTCCGGCCGGCTGCGTTCTCGCCAACCGGCTGAGCGAGGATCCGGGCAATTCGGTCCTGCTTCTGGAGGCCGGCGGCAAGGATTGGCATCCGCTGATCCATATGCCGGCGGGCTTTGCCAAGATGACCAAGGGCATCGCCTCCTGGGGCTGGTCGACAGTGCCGCAGAAGCACATGAAGGACCGCGTCTTCTGGTACACGCAGGCCAAAGTGGTCGGCGGCGGCTCGTCGATTAACGCGCAGATCTACACGCGCGGCAATGCCCGCGACTACGATGCCTGGGAGAAGGAAGAGGGGCTGACCGGCTGGGGCTATCGCAACGTGCTGCCCTATTTCAAGCGCGCCGAAAACAACCAGCGTTTCGCCAACGACTATCACGGCGACCAAGGGCCGCTCGGCGTTTCGAACCCGATCTCGCCGCTGCCGATCTGCGAAGCCTATTTCCGCGCCGGCCAGGAAATGGGCATACCCTTTAACCCGGACTTCAATGGCGCGAGCCAGGAGGGCGTCGGCTACTATCAGCTGACCCAAAAGAATGCGCGGCGCTCATCGGCCTCCGTCGCTTATCTGAAGCCGATTGGCGCCCGCAAGAACCTGACGGTCAGGACCGACGTGCTCGTCACCCGCGTCGTCGTCGAGAAGGGCCGCGCCGTCGGCGTCGAGGTGGTCGACGGGCCGGGCGGGCAAAAGTCTATCCTGCGCGCCGAACGCGAAGTAATCGTGTCTTCGGGCGCGATCGGCTCGCCCAAGCTCCTCATGCAATCGGGCATCGGCCCGGCCGACCATCTGAAATCGGTCGGCGTCACGCCGTTGCATGACCTGCCCGGCGTTGGCTCCAACATGCAGGACCATCTCGACCTGTTCGTCATCGCCGAATGCACCGGTGACCACACCTATGACAATTACGCCAAGCTGCACCGCACGCTATGGGCCGGCTTGCAGTATCTTCTGCTCAAGAAGGGCCCCGTCGCCTCGAGCTTGTTCGAGACCGGCGGCTTTTGGTACGCCGACCCGACGGCCGCTTCGCCGGACATCCAGTTCCATCTCGGCCTCGGCTCCGGCATCGAGGCCGGCGTCGAGAAGCTGAAGAACCCGGGCGTGACGCTCAACTCCGCCTTCCTGCGCCCGCGCTCGCGCGGCACGGTGCGGCTGAAGAGCGCCGACCCGGCCGACCATCCGCTGATCGATCCGAACTACTGGTCGGACCCTTATGATCGCGACATGTCGATCAAGGGGCTCAGGCTGGCCCGCGAGATCATGCGGCAGAAGGCGCTGCAGCCCTATGTGCTGCGCGAGGTGCTGCCGGGTCCGAACCTCCAGAGCGACGCCGATCTCTTCGACTATGCCTGCCGCTCCTCGAAGACCGATCACCATCCCGTCGGCACCTGCCGCATGGGCCATGATGCGATGGCCGTGGTGACGCCGGATTTGAGGCTGCGTGGCATCGAAGGCCTGCGCGTCTGCGACGCTTCGGTGATGCCGCGCGTCCCCTCCTCCAACACCAATGCGCCGACGATCATGGTCGGTGAAAAAGGCGCCGACCTGATCCTCGGCCGCGAGCCGCTGCCGCCGGCCGTGTTCAAGGGCAACCAAGCGGCATGAGGCGGCAACGATGATACGGCATTGCGTCTTTGTTCACTTTCGCGACGACGTTCCTGAGACCGAACGCGCGGCAATCCACGCCGACTGGAAGCGTTGCGCGCGGTCGTCGACGGCATGGGCAAGGTGCAGTTCAGCGCCAATGTCAGCCCGGAGCCGTTCGGGCCGGCTTCGGCCACGGCTTCACCATCGATTTCCGCGATGCCGCCGCCCGGGATGCCTATCTGGCGCACAACGCGCATCAGCGCGCCGGCGCCCGTCTGGTCGCCACCCTCGAGGGCGGCACCGACGGGCTGATGGTCATCGATCTGGAGGTGACGCAAATGTGACCGCTCGCCGGCTCAAATCCGGCAGCCGTCCCGTTCTCTTTTGCCCGCCCTGGAACATATCGTTGCTTTCGGGGGATGCAAAAGGAGGACCGCCTTGAACCTCACCACCGAGCAGAAGAAAACCGTAATCGCATCGTTCCTCGGCTGGACGCTCGACGCTTTTGATTTCTTCCTTCTGACATTCCTGCTCACCGATATTGCCGCTGAGTTCCAGACCGACGTTCCGGCGGTATCCAAAGCACTGTTCCTGACACTGGCGACGCGTTTCATCGGCGCGTTCTTCTTCGGCATGCTTGCCGACAGATACGGCCGCAAGCCCATCCTGATGCTCAACATCGTGAGCTATTCGGTGATCGGCGCTTTAGCCGCCTTCTCGCCCAACCTCGGAGTATTCCTGGCGCTACGCGCGCTGTTCGGCGTCGCCATGGGCGGCGAATGGGGCCTGGGCAGCTCGCTCGCCATGGAATCCATTCCGCCGAGCGCGCGCGGCACGGTCTCGGGCATCCTGCAATGCGGCTATCCGGCCGGCTATCTGCTGGCCGCGGTGGTCTACGGGCTGCTCTATGGGCAGAAGATCGGCGACTTCACCTTCGGCTGGCGCGCCATGTTCCTGCTCAGCTTCGTGCCGGCGATGGTCGTGCTCTTCATCCGCTCGCATGTGCCGGAATCGCCGGCCTTCGTCGAAGGCCGCGCCCAGGCGCGGCCGGGCCTCCTCGAAACGCTGCAGAAGCACTGGGGCATTGCGCTCTATGCCGTGGTGCTGATGATGTTCTTCAACTTCTTCAGCCATGGCACGCAGGACCTGTATCCGACCTTCCTGAAGAAGCAGCACGGCTTCGACACGCACACGGTGAGTTGGATCACCATCGTCGCCAATATCGGCGCCATCGTCGGCGGCCTCGCCTTCGGCGCGCTGTCGGAAAGGATCGGCCGCATCAACGCCATCACGCTGGCTTGCGTGATCGCCCTGCCGGCAATTCCGCTCTGGGCCTACACGACCACGCCCTTCATGCTGGCGATCGGCGCTTTTATCATGCAGGTGGCGGTGCAGGGCGCCTGGGGCGTCATTCCGGTGCATCTCAACGAGCTGTCGCCAGGCTCGGTGCGGGCGACCTTGCCCGGCTTCATCTATCAGGCCGGCAATCTGGCGGCCTCCTATGGCGGCCCATACCAGGCCGGTATCGCCGAAGCGCCGGGAGGCAGCTATGGCTATGCGCTGGCCCTGTTTGCCGGCGTGGTCGCCGTCTGCATCATCGTCGTCATCCGCTTCAGTCCGGAAAAGCGTGGCCAGGTGATGACCGTGCTCGGCTGACGTTTCCGCTCTATCCCATCCTGAGCGCCGCGACACCGGCAACGATGCCGAGCGCCGCGGCTGCGCGCCAGACGGTCATCTTCTCGCCCAGCGCCAGCACGGAGATCAGCATGGCGAACAGGATCGAGGTCTCGCGCAGCGACGCGATCGAGGCGATCGGCGCCTTGGTCATCGCCCACATCACGATCCAATAGGCCGCGCCGCTGAGAACGCCGGTGAACAACCCGGCTTTCCAGTCGCGCGCCAGCACCGGAAGCGACCGGGGCCCGCGAAAGAAGATGCACAGCACAAGCGCCCACGTCGCATCGCAGACGAACAGCCAGGCGGCGTAGCTTTGCGCGGTTGCCGCGAGCCGCGCGCCGCTGCCGTCGGAGAGTGTGTAGCTGGCGATGAAGATCGAGGTGCCAAGCGCGAAGCCGACCGCGCGCAGATTGAGCTTCTCCAGATGCGCGCCGCCGCGGAACGACATGACCAGCGTGCCGGCCGACAAAAGCACGATGCCGAGCATGGCGAACGGCGCCGGGACCTCTCCGACCATGACAATGCCGCCGAGTGCGGAGAGCAGCGGTGCGGTGCCGCGCGCCAGCGGGTAGGTCTGGGCGAAATCGCCCGCCTTGTAGGCGCCGATCAGGAACGTCCGGTACCCCATATGGAAGATCACCGAAGCGATGATGTAGGGCCAGACTTCGGCCTTTGGCACCTCGACGAAGGGCAGCGCGAACAGCGCCGCAAAGCCCATGCCGAGCGTCATCAGCGTGATCGACAGGAAGCGGTCGAGATGCACCTTGACCAGCGCGTTCCAGATTGCGTGCATAGCCGCCGCCGAAAGCACCGCCAGGAAGACGAACAGCGTCATCCCCGCCTCACCTGCCCGCCAGGGCTGAGGCGATGCCCGGCGGTTCCAGATCTATATCCACCCGGAGCGGAAAATGGTCGGACGCCACCTCGCCGACATCGGCGCTGACCGAACGCACGCGCCCGGCCAGCATGCCGCCGACGAAGCAATGATCGAGCCGTCGTTTCGCCAGCCTGCCATCGATGATCTTTTCGTGCGTATGGAAGTCCGGCCCGGACTCGCTTGCGACGGCCGCGGCATCGACGAAGCCGTCGATATAGGCAGCCCCCCGATGATAGGGCACATTGCCGACGATGCGCCGGTATTCGGCGCTGCCCGGCTCCATGTTGAAGTCGCCCAGCCAGATCGCCGCCAGCGGGTTTTCCGGTTCCGGCTGGCCGTTCGCCCAGTCGCGCTGCGGCTCGTCGTCGACACCGCTCCAGGGCCCGCCGTCGGCCGGCGCGCGGTGATGCTCAGCAAGCAGATAGTCGATCTGCTCCAGCCGCTCTTCGGCCGCGATATGCGCCAGATGCAAGGAAAGCACCCGCACCGGTCCCGCCGGCGTGCGGATCATGCACTCCAGCGCCGCATTGCGGGTGTTGAGAGGCCTCAGCGTTCGCCGCAGCGGCAACGTGTGCAGCCGCGACCAGACGATCGGCAGCTTCGACAGCACCATCGTGCCGAACTGCCGCCTGCGGTTGACGATGCGGCCGCCGCGCTTCTCGCTGGCATCCATGTCGAAGGCGGGGCCGTAGGCCCAGTAATAGTCAGGCAGCAAGCTGGACAGGATCTCGGGCTGGTCGTCCTCATTGGTGCGACGCCAATGCCGCTCCACCTCCTGCAACGCGATGATGTCGGAGCCCTCCACCAGCCTGGCACAGCGGCTGAGATCGTAGCGCCCGTCGCTGCCGTAGCCGTACTGGATGTTGTAGCTGATCAGCTTCATTGATTAACCGGCTCACTTCTGGTGATCGCAGTAGCGCAATTCCAGGAAAAGTGTGAGCGGTTTTCCGCCGGGAATTGCTAATAGGTCGTCAGCGGCTGATAACTTCCGGCAGGCGACGCCGCCAGTTCCGACCAGTCGATCTCCTCTTCCAGCCGGTGATAGGCCTCGTCGCCGATCGTGCCGTTGCTGCGCAGTTCCTCCAGCGTGTCGCGCTGCCGCTTGATGGCGTAGAGGCGCAGCCGGTCGTATTCCGTCGCGGCTTGCGCGTCGTCGGGATTTTCGGCGATCCGGCGTTGCGCCTCATATTGTTCGCGCACGACCGCGGCGGCGGACGAGGTCTTGCGGCTCAGCACATCGAGCGCGGCCTGCATGATAGCCACCCGCGCCTCGGCCACCTCGCGGTCAATCGAAGTATCGCGCGGAAAATTGAGCCAGCGCAGCAGAGCCTTCAGGCTCATGCCCTGCAGCACCAGCGTGCCGAGCACGACCGCGAAAGCGGCAAGCACGATCGGGTCACGCCCGGGAAAGCCGGCCGGCAAGGCAACGGCGGCGACCAGCGTCACCAGCCCGCGCATGCCGCACCAGCCGACAAGCACGGCGCCGGCGAACGTCGGCGCATCCTGCTTTTTTTCCTCGCTGTCGTTGCGGGCAAACCATCGGATGACTGCGACGTATCCCGCCACCCAGACGAGGCGTGCCACGATAACGACGGCAAAAACTGTCGCGGCGAAGAGAAAGGCCTCGCCTTGCCCATCGCCGGCAAGCCGGCCGATGATCGACCGGGCCTGCAAGCCCATCAGCACGAACGCCAGCACGTTGAGCACGAACACTGCCGATTCCCAGACCGAATAGGCGCTGACGCGGCGTCTCGCCGACATCCGGCGTGGCCCGGTGCGCGCGATGGTGATGGCATAGACGACGATGGTGATGATGGCGGAAAGGCCGAGCCTGTCCGCAATGATCCAGACAGCAAAGGTTCCGGCGAACTGCACCACGGTGCTGCTTGCCGCATCCTCGATGCGCGTCAGCGTGAGCAGCGACGCCCGGCCGAACAGGTAGCCCGCCACGACGCTGCCGACCGTTGCAAGCAGGATGACGGGCACCGCGTCTTTGAGCATGAGCGTGCCGACCGCTGCCGAAACCGATATCCGGTAGATCAACAACGCCGTGGCATCGTTGAGCAGGCTCTCGCCCTGCAGGATGGCTGTAATGCGGTGCGGCACCTTGAACTGGCTGAGCACGGCGCTTGCCGCCACCGCGTCCGGCGGCGCGACGATGGCGCCGAGTGCTATCGCCGCCGCGATCGGCAGGCCGGCCATCTTCCAGCCGACAAAGGCAACCACCACGGTGGTGAAGACGACCGCGCCAAGCGCCAGCAGGGCAAGCGACAGCCGGTACCGCTTCAGGTCGCGCAGCGAGGTGTCATAGGCGGCGTCGAGAAGCACCGGCGCGATAAACAGCGCAAGCGCCAGTTCCGGATCGATCTCGATCACCGGCGCGCCCGGCACGAAGGCAAGTCCAACTCCGGCAAGCGCCAGCAGCGAGGGGTAAGGCACCTCCAGCCATCGCGATACCGCCGTCAGCGCGACGGCGATCAGCAGCAGAATCAGGGTAAGTTCGAACAGCGCCATGGCTCATCGTAGCGGCGAAGCGCGAAGCTTGTCAGCACCCTGAGACCGGATACTGTTGATTATCCGGCAAACCCGCGCCGCCTCATAGGGGTGCTCGCAGGACATACCGATGACGGCCGTATATCACAGAGAACCGTCTGGCATGTCTTATCGGCATCAGGACGGGCCAGAGCCGTCAATGCAAAACCAGCATGTCGCCCGACGAGAAGGAGATGTCCGCCTTGTCGCCCACGGCAGGGGGCGGTGTCGCCGAGTTGTTGAACGTATCGAGCGATACTGTGTTGCCGCCGATGCCGACGCGCACGCGGATGACGGAACCGAGGAAATGCACTTCGGCGATCTCGCCCGACAGGCTGGTGTCATGGCCGGGCTGGCGCCCCAGCGAGATGGCTTCGGGCCGCAGCGCCAGCGAAAGCGTGTCGCCGGACTTCGAGCCGTTGAGCTTGCCCTTGAGCGACACTTCCTGGGCGTTGACTTGCACCTTGCCAGACGCGGCGTCGGTGACCTTGCCCTCCAGCACGTTCAGCGTGCCGACGAAATTGGCGACGAATTTGGTTGCCGGCCGGTTGTAGATCTCGAACGGCGTGCCGACCTGCTCGGCCTTGCCGCCATACATCACCGCGATGCGGTCCGAGATCGACAGCGCCTCTTCCTGGTCATGCGTGACGAAGATGGTGGTGATGCCGAGCTTCTTCTGGATCGAGCGGATTTCCTCGCGCAGCGACACGCGCACTTTGGCGTCGAGCGCCGACAGCGGCTCGTCGAGCAAAAGCAGTTTGGGTTTGGGGGCAATCGCCCGCGCGAGCGCGATGCGCTGCTGCTGGCCGCCGGAAAGCTGATAGGGATAGCGGTCGGCCATCTGCGGCAGCTTGATCATGTCGAGCATCTCGGCGACCCGCCTGTCGGCATCCGGCTTGGGCATGCCGGCCACTTTGAGACCGAAGGCGATGTTCTGCCCCACCGTCAGGTTCGGGAACAGGGCATAGGCCTGGAACACCATGCCGACATTGCGCTGGTTGGGCTTCAGCTTGGTGATGTCCTTGCCGCCGACCACGATCTTGCCGGCCGAAGGCTCCTCGAAACCGGCGACCATGCGCAGCACCGTGGTTTTGCCGCAGCCGGACGGGCCAAGGAAGGAGACGAACTCACCCGGCGCGACATCGAGATTGAAGTCCTCCACCACTGTAGTGGCGCCGAAGGATTTTCGTACATGCTGGATGGAGAGGAACGGCTCGGCCATGGCTTTTTTTCTTTCGGTGCTTTTCGCTCAGTTGGGGCGGTTCGCCGATCTTGGCGCGAAACGCGACAGAATCTGGATCAGGGACATGCAGCCCCAGGTTATCGCGAAGGCGATGATGGACAGCGCGGCCGGTTCGTAGGCGCGATTGGCCACAAGGTTCTGCAGGTACGGACCGAAGGCAGGGCGATTGAGCAGACTGGCCATGGTGAATTCGCCAATGACGATGGCGAAGGTGAGGAACGCGCCCGACAACACTGCGATCAGCACATTGGGCAGAATAACCCGGGTGATGATCGTACCCCAGCCTGCCCCCAGAATCTGCGCGGCCTCCGTCAGCGTGCGAACGTCGATGGTGCGCAGACCGGTGTCCACGGCCCGGTACATGTAGGGCAGCGCGAGCGCCGCGTAGCCGATGACCAGCAGCGCGTTCGCTCCCAAATTCGACCCGAGAAACGGCAGCGGCGAATTCGAGCCATACATTCTGATATAGCCGAAAACGATGACGATGGCTGGGATAACCAACGGCAACAAGGTGATGAACTCGACCACCGGGCGCAGTTGGGGCAGGCGCAGGCGGATCCAATAGGCGGTTGGCACCACGATCAGCACACCCAGCAGAATCGTGAAGATGGCGACGACCACGGAAAATATGAACGTCGCCTGGAACTGGCTGTCGCCCAGCACGACCTTGTACGCATCGAAGGAATAGACACCGCGCCGCATGCGCAGCGAGAACTCGACTGTCGCGATCAGCGGTATGAAGAAATAGGCCGCGCCGAGGATGAAGACGACCCAGGCCCAGAACTTGCCAGCCTTCATTTGAGCCACCTCTCCGAGCGGGTCCGGAACCAGATGTAGAAGATGTTGGCAAGCCCGGTGATGAAGATCATGCCGAAGGCGATCGCATAGCCGAGATGCGCATTGTGCAGCACGTCGCCGCGGATCTGCGCATAGAGCAGGATCGGAACGATGTTGAGCGACGAGCCGGTCAGCGCATAGGCGGTTGCGATTGCTCCGAACGCATTGGCGAAGAGCAGGATGACGGTGCCCAGGAAGCTCGGCCAAAGCACCGGAATGACCACCATGCGCCAATATTGCGCCTGGGTGGCCCCGAGCGTGGCGGCGGCCTCACCCCATTCCCGTTTCAGCCCGTCGATCGCCGGCACGATGATGACCACCATCAGCGGAATCTGGAAATAGACATAGGTGATCGTCAGACCCCAGAACGATAGCAGGTTGAAGCCATGCGCGTAGAGGTTCAGGCCGACCAGCGTGTTGAGCAAGACAGTGACGAGACCGAGCCGCCCAAGCGTCGCGATGAAAGCAAACGCGAGCGGCACGCCCGCGAAATTGGATGCGACACCGGAGAAGGTCAGTGTCGCTGAACGTATCCAGTCGGGCAGCCCGCCACGCACGATGGCGATGGCGATGGCAAGGCCGGCGAAGGCGCCGATGAGTGATGACGCTAGGCTGACCTTTATCGAGATCCAATAAGCGGCAACGATGTTGGCCGAAAAGAGCGCGACGATGTTCGCGAAGGTGAATTCGCCTGCCTCGTTCTGGAAAGCGCCCAGCATCAGATAGAGCGTGGGCAGGATCAGGAACATCACGGCGAAGATGAAGAAAGGCGTGACGCCAAGCCACTGCGTCGGCAGCCTCAGGCTCCGAGCCTCGGCCGGCGGCGCGGTCTTTCCCGCAATGGCCTTGTTGGAGAGCGAGAGATCGGTCATGCGCCGGTTACCGTTCTGAAAATAGGCCGGGCGGCCAGGGCCACCCGGTCGATATCACCCTGTTACTTCACATTGGCGCCGACGACGGCGTCCCAATTCTTGGTGATGGTTTCCTTGGCCTTGCCCTGCTCGTCGAGCGTCGGGAACACGGCGGAAGCGTAAGACTCCGCCGGGGGCAGCTTCGCCAGCACGTCCGCCGGAATCTTGCCGTTCTTGGCGAGATCGTTGAAGCGGATCGGATGGCAGTAGCCCTTCAGCCAGCCGATCTGGCCTTCATCGGAATAGAGATATTCCATCCACAACTTGGCGGCGTTCGGATGCGGCGCAAAGGCGCTGATCGCCTGCACATAGACGCCGGCGACGACGCCGGTCTTCGGCACGATGACATCGACGGGCGGGTTGCCCTTCAGCGTGTCGCGGCCCGAAAGCGCGTTGTAGTCCCAAGTGACGAGAATCGGCGTCTGGCCCTGGGCGAGTGTCGCCGTCTTGCCGATGACCGGCACGAAATTGCCGGCCGCATTAAGCTTCTTGAAGTATTCGAGGCCGGCGGTGCCCGCTGCTTCACCAGCGGCGGCGCCACTGGAAAGGCCGGCAGCATAAACGGCCTGAATGGCCTGGTTCGAAGCACGCGGATCGCCGGCAAGGGCGACCGAGTTGGCGAATTCCGGCTTCTGCAGGTCAGCCCAGTCGGTCGGCGATTCCTTGACCAGATCCTTGTTCACCTCGAAGGCGAGCACGCCGTAATAGTCACCGTACCAGGCGCCATCGGCATCCTTGGCGCTGTCCGGGATCGAGTCCCAGGTCGACACCTTGTAGGGCATCAGCAGGCCGTCTTTCTTGGCGGTCGGGCCGAAGGACAGGCCGACGTCGATAACGTCAGGCGCCTGCGGGCCCTTGTTGTCCTTGTTGGCCTTGATCGCCTCGACCTCGTCGCCGGAACCAGCGTCCGGGTTGAGTTCGTTGATGGTGATTCCCGGATACTTAGCCTTGAAACCTTCGATCACTGCCCCGTAGCCACACCAGTCATGCGGAAGCGCGATGGTGGTGAGCTGGCCTTCAGCCTTCGCGGCCTTGACGAGATCGTCCAGCGAATCCGCGGACGAAATCACCGTCGACGCAAAGAGCGCCGCGGCCGAGAGGGAAAGCACTTTCCCCGTGAACTTGAACATGTGTTCTCTCCGTTGAACTGGCGCGTTTAAGCGCCTGCGATGCGGGTATCGTTTTCGTGTGACAGCCCGATGAAGGCTTTTTGAAACCGGAGCCCCGCGGCCAAAAAAGTTAACTCTTTTTAACGGACCGTAGCAATTAGCCCGCGCTTAATTTTCCGGCTAATGGTTAGCTGCCTTGATTTTGCCCCCTCTCCCTTTCCTAGAGTGTTCCCTTATTTGACTTTTTGGTATTGAAAGCCGGCTCTCAGATGGAGCCGGCGATCGCATTTTCGAGCAGCGTCAGCGCCGCTTTCTTGGTGAGCTTCACCGGATTGCCGCCCGCCGTCGGATCGACCACCGCCATGTCGGCGATCAGCGCCTTGCGCTTCTTGTCCATGTCGAGCCCCTTGATCAGGCCCGGCAGCGCGTGCGGCACCTTGAGGTCCTTGCGCAGCTTGATGACTGCCTTGGCGAAACCATCGAAGCCGCCCTTGATGCCGCAAAAGGCGGCGAGCCTGGCGATACGGTCCTCGATCGCCTCGCGATTGAAGGCCAGCACATAGGGCATGAACACAGCATTGGTCATGCCGTGATGGGTGTCGTAGAGCGCGCCGATCGGATGCGACAGCGAATGGATGGCGCCCAGCCCCTTCTGGAAGGCGGCGGCGCCCATGGCGGCGGCGCTCATCATATGGGCGCGGGCGACCAGGTCCTTGCCGTTAGCAAAGGCCTTGGGCAGGTTCTCGAACACCAGACGGATGCCTTCCACCGCGATGCCGTCGGCCATCGGGTGGTAGCCCGGCGCGCAATAGGCCTCCAGGCAATGCGCAAGCGCGTCCATGCCGGTGCCGGCGGTGATGAAGGCTGGCATGCCGACCGACAGCTCCGGATCGGCAATGACGATCGCCGGCAGAAGCTTCGGATGGAAGATGACCTTCTTGGTGTGGGTCTCCTCATTGGTGATGACGCCGGCGCGGCCGACCTCGGAGCCGGTTCCTGCCGTGGTCGGCACCGCGATGATCGGCGCGATCGCATCGGAATTGGCCCTGGTCCACCAGTCACCGATGTCCTCGAAATCCCACACGGGCCGCGTCTGTCCGGCCTGGAAGGCGATCAGCTTGCCGAGATCGAGCGCCGAGCCGCCGCCGAAGGCGATGACGCCGTCATGCTTGCCCTTCTTGAACACGGCGATGCCGGCGGTGAGGTTGGACTCGACCGGGTTCGGCTTCACATCCGAAAACACGCCATAGGGAACCTTGGCTTCGTCGAGGATCTTCAGCGTCGAGGCGACGACCGGCAGCTTCGCCAGGCCCGGATCGGTGACGAAGAGCGGACGCTTGATGCCGGCCGCCGCCAGCACGTCCGGCAATTCCTTAATGCGGCCGGCGCCGAAACGGACGGTCGTGGGATAGTTCCATTTGGAGATGAGCTTGGACATTTTTGTCTTTCGAAAGGTCAGATCGCTTCACGCAGGTGATAGGATTTCGGCCGGGTCAGATTGTCGTAGCCGATGGCCGAAAGGGCTGCGCCCTTGCCGGTGTCCTTGACGCCGGTCCAGACCAGCGCCGGGTCGAGATAGTCGCAGCGGTTCATGAACACGGTGCCGGTCTCGACGCGGTCGCCGATGGCGATTGCGCGCTCCGTGTCGCACGTCCAGATCGAGGCGGTCAGCCCGTAGGGGCTGTCGTTCATCAGCGCGATCGCTTCCTCGTCGTTGCGCACCTTCATGATGCCGACGATCGGCCCGAAACTTTCCTCGCGCATGACGCTCATCTGGTGGTCGACCCCGGTCAGCACTTCCGGCGCCAGATAGGGCGAGCCCGGCTTGTCGTTCTCGACCTTCATGTTGATATGCGCGGTCGCGCCTTTGCGCAGCGCCTCGGCCTTCTGCTCGCGGATCAAGTCGGCGAAGCGCGCCTGCGCCATCGGGCCGAGAGTGGTCGCATGCTCCAGCGGATTGCCGACGACATAGTTCCTGGTCTCGGCGACAAAACCCTCGACGAATTCGTCATAGACCTTCTCGTGCACATAGACGCGCTCGATACCGCAGCAGCACTGGCCGGAATTGAAGAAGGCGCCGTCGACCAGGTTGGCGACCGCATGGTCCAGCTTGGCGTCGGGCAGCACATAGGCCGGGTCCTTGCCGCCGAGCTCTAGGCCGAGCGTCATGAAGGTGCCGGCCGCGGCCTTCTCGATGGCGCGGCCGCCGCCGACAGAGCCGGTGAAATTGACGTGGTCGATCTTGCCGGAGCCGAGCAGCTTCTCGGCCTGGGCATGGTTCATGACCAGGTTCTGGAACAGCCCCTTTGGCAGGCCGGCTTTATCGAAAGCCTGCTGGAAGCGCTCGCCGACCAGCAACGTCTGCGCGGCGTGCTTCAAGATCACCGCGCTGCCGGCCATCAGCGCCGGCACGATAGTGTTGACCGCGGTGAGATAAGGATAGTTCCAAGGCGCGATCACCAGCACGACGCCGAGCGGCACCTTCTTCACGTAGCGGCGGAAGCCGTCCTTCGGGTTGGAGGCCAGGACCGGTTTCAGTGCGGCTTCGGCGATCTCGACCATATAGTTGGTGCGTTCCTTGACGCCGCCGAACTCGCCGCCATAGCGCACCGGCCGGCCCATCTGCCAGGCGATTTCGGGCACGATCTCGTCGCTCATGGCAACCAGCGCCTCGAGCATCGCCAGCATGTATTTGCCGCGCTCGACGACCGGCGTCTCGGCCCACTTCTCCTGCGCGGCCCTGGCGCGCTCGACCGCGGCGTTGATCGCCTGATCGCTGGCGACGGGCCGTTCGGCATAGATCGAGCCGTCGATGGGGGATTTGAGTTTGACCATTTCGGTCATTTCTTCCTCACAGTTTACAACAATCGAAAATCACTTGGCTTGGCGCCGCCCCTCATCCGCCTGCCAGCACCTTCTCCCCGTATAGTGACGGGGAGAAGGAGAAGCTCCTGCGCTGGCGACCCCCTCTCCCCGTTCTTTACGGGTACAGGGTAAGGGCAGCGCCGACGCCAACCCGGCCCTTTAGTACCTCTCAAAGCCCCGGTGCAGCTCCCAATCCGTGATGCGGCGGTCGTATTCGAACTGCTCCCAGCGGGCGGTGTGCACATAGTGCTCGATCACCTCCTCGCCGAAGGCCTGCTTCAGCATCTTCGACTTGGCCAGCGTCTCGGTGGCGTCGCGCAAGGTCTTGGGGATCTCGGGCAGGCGCGAGGCCTGATAGGCATCGCCTACGAAAGGCTTCTGCAGCTCCAGCTTCTCATCGATGCCGGCGAGGCCCGACGCGATCAGCGCCGCGAAGGCGAGATAAGGATTGAGGTCGGCGCCGCCGATGCGGCATTCCATGCGGATGCCCTTGGTGCCTTCGCCACAGAGCCGGAAGCCGGCGGTGCGGTTGTCCTCGCTCCACATGATCTTGGTCGGCGCGAAGGTGCCTGCCTGGAAGCGCTTGTAGGAGTTGATGTAGGGCGCCAGGCACCAGGTGAACTCCTTGGCATATTTGAGCTGGCCGGCCGCCCATTGCTGGCCGAGACTCGACAGCGTCCAGTCGGCCTTCTTGTCGAAGAACAGCGGCGTCTTGCCATCGGCGCTCCACAGCGAATTGTGGATGTGGCTGGAATTGCCGGCGAGCCCATAATTGTACTTGGCCATGAAGGAGATGGACTTGCCTTCGGAATCGGCGATCTCCTTGGCGCCGTTCTTCAGGATGACGTGGCGGTCGGCCATCTCGAGCGCCTCGGCATAGCGCACGTTGATCTCTTCCTGGCCGGGGCCCCACTCGCCCTTGGAGTTCTCGATCGGAATGCCGGCGGCCTCCATCTCGTTGCGAAGCCGGCGCATGACGCCTTCTTCCTTGGTGGTGATGCCTATCTGGTAGTCGCCGATATAGGGCGAGGCGCTATCGAGCCCCTGCCAGTGCTTCTTGCGCGCGGACTCGTAGGTTTCGCTGAACAGATAGAATTCGAGCTCGGAGGCGAAATAGCCGATATAGCCGCGCTCCTGCAGGCGCTTGACCTGCTTCTTGAGGATCGCGCGCGGCGAATGCGCGAGGTCGTCATGCGTGTGATGGTCGAGCACGTCGCAGATGACCAGCGCCGTCTTCTCCAGCCACGGAATGCGCCGCAGCGTCGACAGGTCCGGCTTCATGACGAAATCGCCATAGCCCTTCGACCAGCTCGCCGCCTTGTAGCCCGGCACAGGCTCCATATCGATGTCGCAGGCCAACAGATAGTTGCAGCCATGCGTCTCGCCATGCGCGGAATCGACGAAATACTTAGCCAGGAAGCGCTTTCCCGCGAGCCGGCCCTGCATATCGACGATGCAGGCCAGCACCGTGTCGATCTCGCCGTTCGAGACCGCATTCTTCAACTGATCGAACGAGAAATTCCCGGCCATTCCTTTGGCGCTCCAGTGCTTGTCGATTTAAGGGAGAAACAAAACCATGGCCGGCATTGCGCCGGCCATGGTCAGAGATTGAAGATTCAGTGGCCGGTCTCGCCGACCGCCTGTTCGGCCGCCTTGATCGCCGCCTGGCGCGCCGCGATGATGTCGCCAAGCGGCGGGCCCTGGAAACGGTTACGCTCGAAGGCAAACCAGACGATCGCCGTCAGGATGAAGAAACCGACGGTGATGTAGAGCGCCCAGTCGTTCGGCGGCTGGATGCCGATGACGAAGATCAGGATCATCGACACGATCGACAGAACGCCGAACAGCATGAAGACGCCGCGCCCCATGTTCCACGGGCCCATCTTGTCCCATTTCGGCGTTCCCCAGGCCATCATGCCGAGCACGATCGGCACGATGAAGGAGAGGAACAGGAAAATGACGGTGCAGGACACCACGATCGTATAGGCCGAGGTGCCGGCGACCGAGACCACCGACGAGCCCCATACGAACAGCACCGACAGGATCGAGGCCGTCCAGATCGCCGCCACCGGCGTACGGTGGGTTGGGCTGACCTTGGCCAGCGCCGACGAGCCAGGCAGGCCGCCGTCACGCGAGAAGGCGAAGATCATGCGCGAGGCCGAGGTGACGGTGGCAAGACCGCACAAGAGCTGCGCGATGAACACCACAAGGTAGACGAACTCCTTGAGGCCCGGACTGACGCGCTGGTCGAAAGCCCAGAAGAACACGTTCCAGCCCTGCTTGGCGGCATCGTCCATGTTCGGGATCATCAGCACGAAGGCGGCCAGGAACAGATAGCCGAACAGCGCCGACCAGACGACCGACATGACCATCGCGCGCGGCACGGAAGAAGCCGCCTTGATGGTCTCTTCCGACGTATGCGCCGAGGCGTCGTAGCCGGTGATCGTGTAGATCGGCAGCAGGAGGCCGAGCGCGAACACCCAGGCATTCGACACCGACGGCCACACACCATTGCCGGCGTCGCCGGAGTAGTTGTGGAAGGTGAAGAGGCGGCTGAAATCCCAGGTCTCGGCCGAAAGCAGGCAGACCACCGCGATCAGGATCGAGCCGAAGAAGATCAGATAGCCGGAGAAGTCGGTCAGTTTCGCCGTCAGCTTGATGCCGAGATGGTTGATCAGCGCCTGGGCACCGGTGATAATGACCAGGAAAATCATCTGGTTGGTCAGCGTGCCCTCGATGCCGAGCGCCGGACCGAAGGCGCCGACGAAGAAGGTCCATGTGCCCACATTGATGGCGCCGAGCACGGTAATCAGGCCGAGCAGGTTGAGCCAGGCCGTCACCCAGCCGGTGCCGCGATTGCCGAGGATCGAGCCCCAGTGATAGAGCCCGCCGGCCGTCGGATAGGCCGAACTGATCTGCGACATAGCCACGGCAAAGGTGAGCGAGACAAAGCAGCCGACGAGCCAGCCGATACCGATGCCGATGCCGCCTGCGCCCGAGGTCGCCTGAGCCAGCGAATTGATGCCGCCGGACAGAATGCAGATGATGGAGAAGGAAACCGCGAAATTCGAAAAGCGGCTGAGGCGCCGCTCCAGTTCCTGGGCATAGCCCATGCTGTGAAGGACCTGAATGTCGTCCGCCTTATCGACTTCGGTATAGTCGTCTGCTGCCATTGGAAGTCCCCTATTGGTTCTTAGCTGGCCGATTGTACTGACTTTCCCATTGCGCTTTGTCGGGAGCCCCTGGCCTCCTCGGGCTCCAGATTCGAAAATATGCCTGTGAGCAGATCCGCCCATTTCCGCTGCCCGGTCTCGCCGGAGATTTCGTCGTTGCGGATTTCGATCATCGCGCAGGCAAGGCCGCGCGAACGCGCGTGCCGCTCCAGCGTGAAATAGACGCGGTCGGCCGGCGAATAGGGTTCGTTGACGCCAACGGTGACGCCGGCAAGCCGCTGCAGCGCCGCGACCAGGGGCGTCGCCAGGCGGCGGTCGTCATCATGGATGATGCCGATATGCCAAGGCCGGCTCTTGCCCTTGTAGACCGGCGTGAAGGAGTGCACCGACACCAGACGCGTCTCCTGACCCCGCGCCAGCCGCTGCTCGACGATCTCGGCGATCGTGTCGTGGAACGGGTGCCAGGCAAGGTCGATACGGGCGGCGCGCTGCTTGTCGGACAGGCTCGAATTGCCGGGAATGACTGTCGTCTCGCTGACCGGCGGAACAAGGTCGGGCGCGTCGAGCGGCCGGTTGCAATCGATGACGAGCCGCGACACGCGGGTCTCGATCAAGGTCGCGTCGAGCGCCTGCGCCATGCGGCTGGCAACGGGAAGCGCGCCCGGATCCCAGGCGATATGGCGCGAAAGATCCGCGGCCGGGAGGCCAAGCGTTCCGAACTCGGCGGGCAGAAAATTCGAAGCGTGATCGCAGGTGAAGACGAAGGGGCTGGATCCGCCGGGGTTGGTCACCCTTACGGTCTCAGACGGTGCAAGGCTAGCGGGCCGAGCTTTCTCCATTATCGTCCCCTGCGGGGCGCTGTATCTTATGTTACGTATTTTGTCTCATTGCGTCCCTATGAATGATTTCATACAGTTTGGTCGGCTTTGTCAAACGCGAATTCGGGAAAATGGCGGCGGCGGGTCAACGGGCGGGGGAAAACATGATTTCCAGCATTGCCGAACTGATCTCGGACCGCATCGGCACGATGCCGGCCGGCGAGCGACGCGCCGCCCAGACGCTGATTGCCAACTATCCTTTGACCGGACTGAAGACGGTCGCGGAATTCTCGGCCGCGGCCGGCGTATCCTCGCCGACGATCCTGCGCTTCGTCGCCAGGCTCGGCTTCCAGAACTACCCCGAATTCCAATCGGCGCTGCAGGATGAGCTGGCAGCGCAATTGCAGTCGCCGGCTTCGCGCACGCTCAATCCAAGCTCGGCCGGCGGCGCCGTTTCGCCGATGCTCGAGGCGACGCTCGACAATATGCGCGAGACCTTCCGCCACCTCACCGACAAGCAACTCGCCGATATCGCCGCGCGGCTTGCCGAACGGCGCGGCAAGACCTTCCTCATCGGCGGCCGTTTCACCGATCCGCTGGCGCGCTACATGGCAGCGCATCTCGCCATCATCCAGCCGGATGTCTATCATCTCGCCGGCCAGGAGAGCATCTGGCGCGACCGGCTGATCGACATGGGCAAGCGCGACGTTCTGGTGATCTTCGACATCCGCCGCTACCAGGACAGTCTTGTCCGCTTCGCCGAGAAAGCTCATCAGCGTGGCGTGCAGATCATTCTCTTCACCGACCAGTGGCTTTCGCCGATCGCCCGCTTCGCCCGCCACGTGATCGCCGGACGCACCGCCGTGCCTTCGGCGTGGGATTCATCCGCCGCTCTGTTCGTGGTCGCCGAAACGCTGATCGGCGCCGTGACCAGGCAGCTGGAAGCGGCCGGCGCCAAACGCATCCGCGACCTCGAGAGCCTGCGCTAGCGGCCGGATACCGGCCGAGTAACTACTTTACGAGCCGGCCCTCGATCGACCAGCGCGCCGCCAGGAAGTTCAGCACGGCCGCGACCACGACGCCGATGATCTTGGCCGGCCAGACGCCTGCGATCCCGGCCAGTGCCGTGATCGAGAGGCTCGAAACGCCAAGCGAAATCAGCGCCCCCAGCGAGACGAAGCGCAGGAAGGAATGGTGCAGCCGGATGCCCCGGTCCCGCTCGAACGACCAGAAGCGGTTCGCTACGAACGAGAAGAGCACCGCGACGAACCAGGCGCCGACATTGGCGGCCAAAGCCGGCACCGCAAGCTTGAGCAGCAGGAAGAATGCGGTGAGGTCGATCCCGGTGTTGACCAGCCCGACCAAGGCGAAACGGACGACCTTGTTGCCGGTCGAACGCTGCTGCGGCTGGCCGGCGCTCATGCTTTGCCGTCCATGACGCGCGTTCCGGCCCGTTCGAGGTTGGCGCCGAAATCCTCGGAACTCAGAACCGTGAACTCGACCTCACGCACGTCCTGCATCGGGTCCCGCGCCCGTAAAATGTCATCGACATGGCCCGGATGGCACATGAACAGCCCGTGTTCGGGCAAGGTGTCGACCGCGGCGCGCAGCGTCGAAGCGAATTTTTGCGGCTGCCGCCAGTCATAGATGCCGCAAAGCGGCGTCATGACGCAGAAGCCCGCCCGTTGCATCGCTCTGTTGAAACCCGCGGCCAGAGCGGCGATCGCCGCGATCTTGGCCGCCGCGTCCAGGCCGGCAAGCCCGGGCGCGCCGCGCAGCGCCGGCTTGTGTGCGCTCTCCCCAAACCGGCCGAGCAACCAATTCCGTACCACGGGAAGAAAATGCCCATGCTGGTGTCCGTCGATGTGGTCGGGCGGGCCGGACAGCGCTTCGGTGAACCGGTCGTACTGGGCGTCGAGCTCGGCATGAATGTCCCGCTCGTCGATGCGCCCGCGCCGCACCGGCAGCGCAAGAGAGGCGAGCCCGGGCAGCTTGCCTTCCGGCGCCAGGCTGGACGAACCGGTCGCGGCGATCTGATCGGTGAGGGTCAGGTGCAATCCGATGGCCGCCCGTCGACGGAACGGCCTTATCCGCGCCGCCGCCTCTTCCCATTCGGGAAAGCCGGTCATGCAACTGGTCCCGGTCAGACGGCCGCGTTCAATAAGGTCGAGGATCGCACCCGACACCCCCGGCGCGATGCCGTAATCGTCGGCGATCAGGCGGATCGGCCGGGTCATTTGCCGGGAGCGACCTGCTCGGCGCCATTGCCATGCAGCACGTCGCGCACGATGTAGACGGGCCGGTCCTTGCTTTCGCTGAGCGTCACCCAGACATACTCACCGATCAGGCCGAGCAGCGCCAGGTTGAGGCCTCCAAAAAGCACGACGGCGACCATGATACTGGGGTAGCCAGGCACGGCGATGCCGTAGAACAGCACCTCGAACAGCACCTTCACGCCATAGGCGAGACCTGCGAATGCCGCCAGCAATCCGATAAGGCTGATGACGCGCAGCGGGATCACGGAAAACGAGGTGAACCCTTCAAGCGAGAACGCGATCAGGTTGAACCTTGTCCATTTGGACGTGCCGCTGGCGCGGTTTTCCGGCGAGTAGAGCACCGCCTTCTGGCGGAAGCCGGCCCAGGCGAACAGCCCCTTGTTGAAACGACGCTTGTCGCGCACGCTGGTCAAGGCACGCGCCACGGCGCCGCGCATGACGCGGAAGTCTCCGGCATTTTCGGGGATATCGAAGCGCTGACTGCTGTTGATCAGCCTATAGAAGAGCCGCGCCAACTGGCTGCGCCGCCAGCTCCCCTCGCGCCGGTCGTTCTGCGCGTAAACGACATCGATCTGCGGATTCTCGACCAGTTCTGCGATCATCCTCAGGCTGATATCCATGGAATGCTGGAGGTCGGAATCCATGATCAGGACCATGTCGCCGCGGGAATGATCGAGGCCGGCGAGCACCGCCGCTTCCTTGCCGAAATTGCGGCTCAGCCGCACGATCTCCCAGGAGCCGGAGAGCGCAGCTGCAAACGTCTCGGCACTGCCGTCGCGGCTGCCGTCGTCGACGAGTATCTTGCGGACCGCCATACCGAAGCGCTCCGCTACGGCCGCCTCCAGCCTGTCGAGCAGCCCGACAAACGCAATGGCGGATTCGGCCTCGTTGAAGAACGGCGCGATGATGTCGAGCATCTCAGCCATGCGCGACGGCCCCGGCGGCAGGCGCCTTCTGTCTGCCTTGCGTCCAGAACCAACCGACGAGCACGCAGGCGATTATGCTGATGCTGATCGGCCGGAACCACGGGTGGAAAAGATCGTGCATTCGCAGGTCGGCACTGGTCAGTCCGGTGACGAAGAGGAACGCCGCCAAGAACCAGCACATGGCCCCGGCTCCCTTCTCCCGCCAAAGCAAGGCGATGGAGAGACCGGCAGGCACCGCCACCATGGCGTAAGTGTTCTGCTCGACCCGCGGATTGAAGACGCACATGTAGAATGCCGCGGCGAGAAAGATGGCGAGTCCGCTGATGTTGGTGTCCAGCCTACGGTCGAACTGGAGCACCAGCCAAAGCGTCAGCAGACCGGCGAACACGCGCACGATCGTCGCGTCAAACTCCGAAAGCGGCATCCCAAACCGCGCGAAGGGCGCCGTGAAGTCGGCCGGGACGAAGGGGCCGGTTGGGTCGACCGTCATCGAAGTCAGCAGCCGGAAGAAATCGTGATATTGCGCGTTGACGTAGTCGGTCGACGCAAAACCATAGGGGATGGCGAGCGCGACGAGCACCGCCAGCACCAGCACCGGTATCAGCCTGGGGCGCAGCGCTCCCGCCAGAAGCAGCATGATGATCGCGGTCGGCTTGGCGATGATCGCAAGCATGGCCCAGAAGAAGCTTTCGGCCCGGCGTCCCTCGAGTGTCGACAGCGTGAGAAACCAGCACGCCCCCGTGAGCAGGATCGTCGCCTGGCCGTTGCGAAGCGCCGCAAGCGCCACTGGCAAGGCAAGGAAAAGACCGAAGGACAGCAGCCATGTCTGCTCCTGGCCGCCAAGCTTGCGCACCTGACGCATCGCGGCAAAGGTGAGTACCGAAAAGCCCAGTATGTGCCACAAATCATCGCCCAGATACGGCCCGAGCTTCAGCAGGGGAACATAGAGGACGGCGAAGGCTGGAGCGTATAGATAGCCCATGGCGACTTCGACCTGATACAGTGGCTGACCGCTCAGAAACGCTTCACTGCCATGTCTGTAGATATGGACCACCGAACGCGCATCGGGCGACCACAGCGCCAGGCCAAGCACGATCAGAAACGACCCGACCCAAAGCCAAAATCCCAAACGGTCGAAAACCGGCTTGGTTACCATCATAGCGGACCCCGCACTCCGACCAGGACGGCTTTCCCATCGCCGCCTGGCTTCACCGCCGGCGAGATATCACATCGAATGCAATAAAACATCCGAGCGTGACTGTTACCGGCGCGGCGCAAGGGAAGGCGCAACAGCGGCATTTTTCCGCCGCTATTTTGTCGATCACAGCTTTGTGTTCGAGGCATTGGCCCGAGGTCTGAACGGCTGCGATCGACCCTCGGGTGCTTACGGCTTGATGAACACCTTTCCGTTGGGCTTGGCGAGCTCGGCCGGCAGCCGCGCCATCGCCTCGTCCAGCGGCACGACCGCCGTGACCTCGGTCGACCAGCGTCCGTCGGAAAAGCGCTTCTGCGCTTCCAGCACCGCCGGGCCCAGCCTGTCGCGGAACTGCGGCATCCATTCGGCCAGCCAGAAGCCCTCGACGCGCTTGTGCTGGAAGATCAGTTGGCCGGGCTCGCGGATCACAGTCGGCTCGGCGTCGAGCCTGCCATAGACGATCCAGCGCGCGCGTTTCGGCATGGCGTTGAAGATGGTGGAAGCCAGCGGGCCGGTGACGGCGTCGAGGAAAATGCGCGGCTGCTCGGCCTTGATCGCCTCGCGCAACGCCACCTCGAAATCCGCCGCCTTCTCGTTGAGCACATGGGCGGCGCCGAGTTCCTTCAAAAGCGGGATCTGCTCGTCGCGGCGCACCGTGACGATCGGCCGGAAACCTTCCTCCTTCGCCAGCCCGATGATCAGTTTGCAGAGCTGGCTGGCGCCGGCCGTCATGATGAAGGATTTTTCGCCTTCCTCCCTGACGATGTCGAACATGGCCAAGGCGGTCAGCGGATTGACAATCATCGCCGCGCCGTCCTCGTCGCGCACCGTGTCGATGAGCGGGATGCAGGACGCGGCCTCGGCGACGGCATAATCTGCCCAGGCGCCCCAGTTCGACACGCCGGTGGCAAAGGCGACGCGTTTGCCTGCAAGGCTCCTTGCATAGGGATCATCACCCGTGGCGACGACAATGCCGACGCCCTCGAAACCCGCGGGACGGCCCTTGACCCGCGGCTGGCCGTACTGGCCCTTGATGAAGGCGATGTCGGACGGGTTGATCGAGGCAAGGCTGACCTTGATCAGCGCCTGTGCCGGCCCGGGCGCCGGCACGGCTATGCGGCCGGGCTGGAGGTAAGGCTCCATCGCTTCGAGCGCAGCCGCCGAAGGCGTCCGGGTGTAACCATCGCCGACAAGCAGCAGACCCTGCATTTGCGATGGAAGCGTCATGGCCGTCAGACCTTTTCCTGCGTGTATCTCTTCAGTTCCGTGCGCGCCACCTGGCGCCGGTGTACGGCATCCGGCCCATCGGCCAGCCGCAATGTCCTCAAATGCGTCCAGGAGCGGGCGAGCGGCGTGTCCTGGCTGATGCCTTGCGCACCGAACATCTGCACCGCCTCGTCGGTGACCTTCAGCGCGACCCGAGGCGCCACCACCTTGATCTGGCTGATCCAGGGGGCGGCCGCGCGAGCGTCTCCCTGGTCGATCATCCATGCAGCCTTGAGGCACAAGAGCCGCGCCATCTCGATCTCCATGCGGCATTCGGCGATGATGTCGACGTTGGCGCCGAGCTTTGCCAGCGACTGGCCGAAGGCCGCGCGCCGCACCGAGCGCTGGCACAGCATCTCCAGCGCCATCTCTGCCTGGCCGATGGCGCGCATGCAGTGATGGATGCGGCCGGGCCCGAGCCGCCCCTGCGCGATCTCGAAACCCCTGCCCTCGCCGAGGATCAAATTCGCCGCCGGCACTCGTACATTCTCGAATTTCAGATGCATATGCCCATGCGGCGCGTCGTCATCGCCATAGACCTGCATGGGTCGCAGCTTGGTGACGCCCTTGCTGTCCGAGGGCACCAGGATCATCGAATGCCGGCGATGCTGCGGCTCCTCGTCCGATCCGGTCCTGACCATGACGATATATATGGCGCAGCGCGGATCTCCCGCTCCGGAAGCCCACCATTTTTCACCGTTGAGCACATAGTCCTCGCCGCGGCGCTGGCAGCGCATCGAAATGTTGGTGGCATCCGAGGACGCCACGTCCGGCTCGGTCATCAGATAGGCCGAACGGATTTTCCCTTCGAGCAGCGGCTCCAGCCAGTCCCGCTTGTGCGCTTCCGAGCCGTATCGCTCCAGCACCTCCATGTTGCCGGTGTCGGGCGCCGAGCAGTTGAAGGTCTCGGCGCCAAGATGCGCCTTGCCCATCTCTTCCGCCAGATAAGCGTATTCGACGGTGGAAAGGCCGTAGCCGCGCTTGGAATCGGTGAGCCAGAAATTCCACAAGCCGCGCTCGCGCGCCGTCTTCTTCAAGCCTTCCAGGATTTCCGTCTGCCTGGCCGTGTAGGCCCAGCGGTCGCCCCCCTTGCCGACTTCGGCGAGAAACTCTTCGCCGAGCGGCGCGATCTCGTCACGCACCATCGCCGCCACGCGCTGGTGGATCGGCTTCAGCCGCTCGGTCATGCCGAGATTCATGTCCGCCATCGCTTCCGCCTCTCTCGAAGATAAATCTTTACCCGTGGCAAGGATGACCGTACTTCGGCTAGCCTTGTCAACGCGAGTCCTTGGGCGAGTTCCCCTGCCGGGCAGGGTGCGGAGAAACACGATGAGCTATCTGGACAAGCTGTTCTCGGTCGCCGGCAAGACCGCGCTGGTGACGGGCGCGGCGACCGGCATCGGCCGTATGGTGGCGACCGGGCTGGTGCGCGCCGGCGCTCATGTGATGATCGCTTCGCGCAAGGGCGTGGATTGCGCGAAAGTCGCACACGAATTGAACGCGCTCGGCGGCTCCGGCCGTGCCGAGGGCTTTGCCGGCGACGTGTCGAGCGAAGCGGGCATCGCGGCACTCGTCGCCGAGGTCAAGGCACGCACGGAACGCCTGCACATCCTGGTCAACAATGCCGGCATTTCCTGGGGCGCGCCGCTGCAGGATTTCCCCTACCACGCCTGGGCCAAGGTGTTCGGCGTCAACGTCACCGCCGTCTTCCACCTGACACGAGAGCTCTTGCCGCTGCTCGATGCCGCGGCGAGCGACGAGGACCCGGCCCGCGTGATCAATCTCGGCTCGGTGATGGGCACCCAGCCGCTGGCAGACGACGCCTATTCCTACGCGGCTTCGAAAGCCGCGGTGCATCATTTGACGCGCACGCTGGCGATCGAGTTCGCCGCCCGCCGCATCACCGTCAACGCCTTTGCGCCCGGCCCTTTCCAGAGCCGCATGACGGCGTTTGCCACCGCGACTGAAGAGCAAGCGAAACATGTCGGTAACCATGTTCCGCTCGGCCGCATCGGCGTGGCGGATGACATTGCCGGCGCAACGCTTTATTTGTGCAGCCGTGCCGGAAGCTATGTCACCGGCGCCATCCTGCCTATCGACGGCGGCCAGTCGGTGCAGCATGGAATGACTTTGTTCAAGGAATAAGCTGCCCGGGTAGAGGAATCGCTATCCGGGCGGGGGTGCGGAGGACATCAGCGTGGAACCGATCAGTCTCGATACGCTTCTGGCAAGCGTCGGCAAGGAGGTCGGCGTCTCGCCTTGGCGAACGGTCACGCAGCGCATGATCGACCAGTTCGCCGATGCGACCGACGACCACCAGTTCATCCATTGCGATCCGGAGCGCGCCGCGCGCGAGACGCCGTTTGGCGGCACCATCGCGCATGGCTTCCTGTCGCTGTCGCTTTTGTCGGCAATGACCTTCGAGACCATGCCGCCGCTGGAAAACAGCAAGATGGGCGTCAACCACGGCTTCGACACGCTGCGTTTCCTGGCGCCGGTGAAGACGGGTTCGCGCATTCGCACCCGCTTCGTGCTGGCGGACGTCAAGGTGCGGCCGTCCGGCTGGGTGCAGACGGCGCATGACGTGACCATCGAGATCGAGGGTTCGAAGAAACCGGCGCTGACGGCGCGCTGGCTGACCTTGACACTGATCGAGCGTCAGCCCGAGAACGCATGAGCGGCGAGGCCGGTGCCATAGACCAGGCGGCGCTTGCGCCCTATCTGGAGGCGCATATTCCGGGCTTTGCCGGCCTTTCCGCGATTGAAAAATTCAAGTCCGGCCAGTCCAATCCGACCTATCTTTTGACCGCCGCCAGCGGCCGCTATGTGCTGCGCGCCAAGCCGCCGGGGCAATTGCTGAAATCCGCGCATCAGGTCGACCGCGAGTTCCGCGTCATGCGGGCGCTTGCCGGCACGGCGGTGCCGGTGCCGCGCATGCTGCATCTATCAGGCGAAGAATCCCCGATCGGCCGCATGTTCTATGTCATGGAATATCTCGACGGCCGCATCTTCTGGGATCCGTCACTGCCGGACGTTTCCGGCAATGAGCGCGCCGCGATCTACGACGCGATGAACGCGACGCTTGCCGCCATGCACGACGTCGATGTAGATGCCGTCGGCCTTGGCGATTTCGGCAAGCCCGGCAGCTATTTCGAACGCCAGCTTGCGCGCTGGACCGGCCAGTACCGGGCCTCCGAAACCGAAACCATAACCGATATCGACAGGCTGATTGCGTGGCTCGAAACGCACATGCCGGCCGATGACGGCCGCGTTTCGCTTGTCCATGGCGACTACCGGCTGGACAACATGATGTTCGCGCCTGGCGCGCCGAAAGTCATCGCGGTGCTCGACTGGGAGCTGTCGACGCTCGGCCATCCCTTCGCCGACCTCGCCTATCAATGCATGCAGTGGCGTCTGCCGCATGCCTCGGGTTTTCGCGGTCTTGACGGCGTCGATCGCGCGGCTGCCGGCCTGCCTTCCGAGGAAGCCTATGTCGCCGCTTATTGCCGCAGGCGCGGCATCGAGGGGATCGACAGCTGGACCTTCTTCCTCGCCTTTGCCTTCTTTAGGCTGGCGGCGATCTGCCAGGGCGTCTACCGCCGCGCGCTGGACGGCAACGCCTCCAATCCGGAAAAGGCAAGGACCTACGGCCAGGCGGTAAAACTGCTCGCCGCGCTCGCGGTGGAACTGATCGACGAGAACAGCTGAACGCGGAGGAGCCGAGCGATGGGCCGTTTCGATGCGATGACGGTACTGATCACCGGCGCGACCGGCAAGGGAACCGGAGGCGCTCTTGTCCGTTTCCGTACAGCGTATATAATTTTGTCAGGCAACCAATCACAAAGGCAGGCGTATATTGGCGCTGAGCGTTCAGAAACGCCGCGAGAAACAGAAGGCAGAGCTTCGCTCGGAACTGGTCGCGGCGGCTCACAAGCTGGTCCAGGAAGAGGGCTACGAGGGCTTGACCATCCGCAAGCTGGCCAAGCGGGTCGGCTACGCGCCGATGTCGGTCTATTCCTATTTTGCCGACAAGCAGGACATTCTGTTCGCGCTGGCCGAAGACGCCTTCGAAACGCTCGCCCGTCGCATCGAGGAGCACCCCGCGGACGATCCGGTCGAGGCGCTGCGGGCGGTGATGACCGAATATGCCGCCTTCGGGCTCGGCAACCCCAATGAATACCGTACCGTCTTCATGACCGAGAAAACCAGGCTGCCCGAGGGACGCAGCTACGAGGACATGGAAGAGGGCAATCCGGCGATGAAGGTGCTGATAAGCCGGGTCGAGGCATGCGTGGCCGCCGGCAAGCTCAAGGGCGACCCGCGCGCCATCGCCACCATGCTGTGGACCGTTGGCCACGGTACGATTTCGCTCTTGATCACCTTCCCCTTTTATCCGTTCGGTGACCCCCAGGCCTATGTGAAGCGGATGTGCGACTTCATGCTGGCCTCATTGTCAGCCCGGGATATCCCCCCGCTCACCGAAACACCCGTCAATTGCTGACCGGCATTTGCGCCGGTTTTCCGTGATGCCGATCGCTTGGTTTCGCGCGACGAATTCCTATGTTCAAGAAAAGTTCTCGTACGCGTACAAATTCCCTCTTGAATTCAGCTTCCGTTAACCGTATTTGTACGCCATATCGTACATGTACGAACTGGAGATGGAAGATGAAGAAGATGATCCTCGCCCTTGCCACGGTGCTGGCCTTCCCGGGCGCCGCCTTCGCCGGCGCGGGCCATCCGGCCAAGCAGGCCCCCGCGGCGGCGGCCTGCCCTCAGGCCAATACCAATGTGGTTCTCGATTGCACCGCGACCGGTTCGGTCGAAAAGGGGGACGCCGCCAAGACCCAGACCACCAAGGGGCCGCGGCTCGGTATCGACGTGAACCCCTGGTTCGTGCCCGGTCTCTAAAGCAATTCCAGCTTAAAGCTCAGCGGCTTCGAAGCACTGCAAAAGCGAAAAACGAAAAAGGGCGGCACTTGGCCGCCCGTTTTCGTTTCGCCTGAAGTCCGATTGCCTGCTGCGACGGCGCTACTTCTTGCGCGACTTCAGTCCAGGCACGGTCTTGGCCTTGCCGGGCTTTGCCGGCCCCCCGGGGATGGAAGTGCTGGTGACCGATACCGGATCGCTGGCCGGAAACGTGTCCTCGAGGCCTTCCTCGAATTCCTCTTCCTCAAGCTCGCGACGACTTTCGTGCTCCAGCGAACGGACTGCAGCTGTCTTCTTGGATGACTTCGGCGCGGATTTGGACGGCATCGGCAATCTCCCTCGCTAAGCAGTTCCAGGAAAGTGCGCAGCGGTTTTCCGTCCGGAACTGCGTCAGAACAAACATTTAGAGCGGCTGCGCGTTTCATGAAACGCCCAACCGCTCTGATCGCAGAAACGATGCGGGATCGGTGAAGGTTCCCTCAAGCTGGTCGTTCGGCCGGGTTACCGCAGATCAGTTCGCCGCGTCGCCTGCCGCTTCCGACAACAGGGTAAAGACATAGTCCGAGAAGGAACGCCAGCATTCCACGCGGAAGCCGTCGACCGCGCTGCGCAACAGCACGACCTCGGATTTGCCGAGAATGGTGCGCGAGGCAGCACCCACCGGGAAAGCCTCGAGCGACAGGTCCTGGGGGCAGCCCGAATTGACCGTCGCCGCGGCCGCCGGTCCGACAACCGAAATCGCGACATTGCGGTGCGAGATGCCGACCGCCGAATGCAGCGCCGTCACCTTGGCGCAGTCGGCGAGCGGATCGTTGCCCGCTTCGTCGATGACCATCCATTCGTCCGGCCCGAGCCACAGCGCCGTGCGCCCATCCTTCGTCGCCGAGCTCTTCGGCTTGACTGGCAGTGTCACGCCGAGCGCCTTGGAAAGTGCAGCGACTGAAGCCTGCGGCGCGCGCAGCGAGATGCGTTCGGCCGGCGGCAGCATCTCGACCTTGACACCCGATGCCGACAGCGTGCGGCCGGCAAGCGCGGGCCGACGCTCAACGGAAGCGGAACCAGCAGCGGCTTTTGTCTTGGCGGCGGCCTTAGCCATTGAGGCGTTCTCCCTTCTCGTCGACGAACACCATGCCGGTGACTTCCACCTCGATCGTGCCGTTCGGCATCGGCACATAAAGCGTCTCACCCATGCGGTCGCGGCCGCCGGCGACCAGCGCCAGTGCGATCGAACGGCCGCAATTCTCCGACCAGTAGCTGGAGGTGACGTGGCCGATCATCTTCATCGGAATAGGTTGCTTCGGATCGGCGACGATCTGCGCGCCCTCTTCCAGCACCACCTTCGGGTCCTTGGTCTTCAGGCCGACAAGCTGCTTGCGGCCTTTGGCCACAAGGTCCGGCCGGGTCAGGCCGCGAATGCCGACAAAATCGGTCTTCTTCTTGCCGACCGCCCAGTCGAGCCCGGCGTCGTTCGGTGTGACTGTGCCGTCGGTATCCTGGCCGACGATGATGTAGCCCTTCTCGGCGCGCAGCACGTGCATCGTCTCGGTGCCGTAGGCGGTCGCGCCATGCTTCTGGCCTTCGGCCCACAGCGCTTCCCACACAGCCTCGCCGTAATCGGCCGGCACGTTGACCTCGAAGCCGCGCTCGCCAGTGAAGGACATGCGGAACAGCCTCGTCGGTACGCCGCAGATCCTGCCCTCGCGCACCGACATATGCGGCATCGCCTCGTCCGACATGTCGATGCCTTCGACCAGCGGCGCGATGATGTCCCGCGACTTCGGCCCCTGCACCGCTATCACCGCCCATTGTTCGGTGATCGAGGTCAGCCAGACATTGAGATGCGGGAATTCGGTCTGGAGGTAGTCCTCCATGTGATTCATGACGCGCGGCGCGCCGCCGGTCGTGGTCGTCACGTGGAAGCGGTCCGGCGCCAGCCTGCCGACGACGCCGTCATCATAGATGAAGCCGTCCTCGCGCAGCATGATGCCATAGCGGCAGCGGCCGGTTTCGAGCTTCTCCCACGGATTGGTGTAGAGCAGCTCCATGAACTTTGCCGCATCCGGCCCGACCACCTCGATCTTGCCGAGCGTGGAGGCGTCGAACAGCCCGCCGACCTTGCGCACCGTCACGCATTCGCGGTTGACGGCGGCATGCATGTCTTCGCCCGCCTTGGGGAAATACCAGGCGCGCTTCCAGTGGCCGACATCCTCGAACACAGCACCATGCGACGCCGCCCAGCCATGCGTTGCCGTGCGCCGGGTCGGGTCGAACAAGGCGCCGCGCGCGTGGCCGACGATCGACCCGAAGGTGACCGGCGTGTAGGGCGCGCGGAACGTGGTGAGACCGACCTGCGGGATCGGCTTGCCGAGTTCCTCCGCGGCGATCGCCAGGCCATGCATGTTCGACGTCTTACCCTGGTCGGTCGCCATGCCGTTGGTGGTGAAGCGCTTGACATGCTCGATCGAGTGCATGCCTTCATGCACCGCCTGGCGGATATCCTTGGCGGTGACATCGTTCTGGAAATCGACGAAGGCCTTGACCGTGGTGCCCGGCCCGGCTCCGGGCGCTGCGCCTAGCATGCCACGCGACCAGCTCTCGCCGGCGTCGACCTTGGGCTTGGCGCCCTTACCAACCTTGCCGCCGGCCTCCTTCGCTGCCTTGGCGCCCGCCGCGAAAGCCTCGTCAACTGAAGCGGCCAGCCCGTCGGTGCCGTTGCAGGCGCCGACCGAGACGCAGTCCTGCGCATAGGTGCCGGGCACGAAGCGCTTTGTCTCGTCGTTGAAGGCGACCTTGCCGCGCGACTGCGAGAACAGATGCACCGACGGTGTCCAGCCGGCCGACATCAGGATCGCATCGACCGGGATGGTGCGCTCGCCGCCGCCATTCTTCGGCTGCACGGTCATTGAGGATACGCGCAATTTGCCGCCGGCGCTGACCACCGCGCGGCCGAAATTGATCTCGATGCCGAGCGCCCTCGCCTCGTCGATCACCGGTCCGGCCGGGTTGTCGCGCAGGTCGACAATCGCCGCGATGTTGATGCCGGCCTTCTTAAGGTCAATCGCGGCGGCGTAAGCGGAGTCATTCGCCGTATAAACGCCGACATTCCTGCCGACCGCCACGCCATAGTGATTGAGATAGGTGCGCGCCGCCGAGGCCAGCATTACACCCGGACGGTCGTTGTTGGCGAAAACCATGTGACGCTCGATGGCGCCGGTGGCGATGACGACGCGATTGGCGCGAACCTGCCACAGGCGCTCGCGCGCCAGCTCGCGGCCCGGGTTCTTGAGATGGTCGCTGACCCGTTCGACCAGGCCGACGAAGTTCTGCGCGTAGTAGCCGAAGGCCGTGGTGCGGGAGAGCACGCGCACATTGTCCATGGCCTTGAGCTTGGCGATCGCCGCTTGCGCCCAGGCATAGCCGTCCTGGCCGTCGATCCTGGCGCCGCTCTCGAAGCGCAGGCTGCCGCCGAATTCGGCCTGCTCGTCGGCAAGGATCACCCGCACCCCGGTTTCGGCCGCGGCGAGCGCGGCCGCGATGCCGGCGGCGCCGCCGCCCAGCACCAGCACCTCGCAATGCGCGTAGCGCGCGGCATAATGGTCCGGATCCGGCTTCTCGGGCGAAACGCCGAGGCCTGCGGCAGCGCGGATCTTCGGCTCGTAGAGATCCTTCCAGGCCCATTTCGGCCACATGAAGGTCTTGTAGTAGAAGCCGGCCGAGAACATCGGTGATGCAAGGTCGTTGACCGCGCCGACGTCGAAGGCAAGCGACGGCCAGCGGTTCTGCGAATTGGCCGTCAGCCCGTCATAGAGCTCCTGCACGGTGGCCCGCACATTAGGCGTCTTGCGCGCATCATCGCGCACGATCTGCACCAGCGCGTTGGGCTCTTCCGCGCCGGCCGACAGGAAGCCGCGCGGACGGTGATATTTGAACGAGCGCCCGACGAGATGCACGCCATTGGCGAGCAGCGCCGAGGCCAGCGTGTCGCCCTCGATGCCGATGTAGGGCTTGTCGTCGAAGCTGAAGGAGGCGGTCTTCGCCTGGCTGAGGCGACCGGCGCCCGAAATGCGGAAGACAGCGTTCATTTCGAGGCTCCGGGCAGCTTCGCGGGCTTCGGCTCGCCGGCCTTGTAGGTCATGACGAACTTGTCGGTGACGGTGTCGCGCACGGCGTTGAAGAAGCGCGCGCAGCCATGGATGTGCCGCCAGCGCTCATAGATGACGCCTTTGGGATTCGCGCGGATGAAGAAGAATTTCTCGAAATCGTCGTCGCTCTCGGCGGCAATGTTGGTTGGGCGCGCGATATGCGCCTCGCCGGCATTGCGGAACTCGAGTTCCGGGCGCTCTTCCTCGCAATAGGGGCAGCGGATGAGAAGCATCTGGGTGATCCTAAAACTTGCCGTGACCGGCGCACGCGCCGGCTAAGTGAAAGCAAATCGGCTGAGCCGTCATCAGTGCGCCACCGCCGCCGCGGCGGCCTCGTCGATGAGACGTCCAGTGCGGAAGCGCTCCAGCGTGAAGGGCGCATTGATCGGGTGCGGCTCGTCCCTGGCGATCGTATGTGCGAAGACATTGCCCGAGCCGGGCGTCGCCTTGAACCCGCCCGTGCCCCAGCCGCAATTGACGTAGAGGCCCTTGACCGGCGTCTTCGCCAGGATCGGCGAGCGGTCGGGGGTCACGTCGACGATACCGCCCCAGGAGCGCAGCATCTTCATGCGGGTGAAGATCGGGAACATCTCGCAGATGGCGTCGAGCGTGTGCTGCAATATATGCAGGCCGCCGGTCTGCGAATAGGAGACATACTGGTCGGTGCCGGCGCCGATGACCAGCTCGCCCTTGTCCGACTGCGAGATATAGGCGTGCACCGTGTTCGACATCACCACACAGGGCACCACCGGCTTGACAGGCTCCGACACCAGCGCCTGCAGCGGATAGCTTTCGAGCGGCATGCGCACGCCGGCCATGTTCATGATGACCGACGAGTGGCCGGCCGCGACCACGCCGACTTTTTTGGCGCCGATGAAGCCGCGCGTCGTCTCCACCCCGCTGACCGCGCCATTGGCCGCGCGCTTGATGCCGGTGACCTCGCAATTCTGGATGATGTGCACGCCGCGCGCCGAAGCGCCGCGCGCATAGCCCCACGCGACCGCGTCGTGGCGCGCCGTGCCGCCTCGGCGCTGCAGCGCGGCGCCCATCACTGGATAGCGCGCATCCTTGGAGATGTTGAGCGGCGGGCAGAATTCCTTCGCCTGTTCCGGCGTCAGCCATTCATTGTCGATGCCGTTGAGCCGGTTGGCATGGATGTGGCGCTTGAACACCTGGACGTCATGCACATTGTGCGCCAGCATCATGACGCCGCGCGGCGAATACATGACGTTGTAGTTGAGCTCCTGGCTGAGCCCGTCCCACAGCTTCAGCGCGTGGTCGTAGATGCCGGCGCTCTCGTCATAGAGGTAGTTGGAACGGATGATGGTGGTGTTGCGGCCGGTGTTGCCGCCGCCGAGCCAGCCCTTCTCCAGCACCGCGATGTTGGTGATGCCGTGCTCGCTCGCCAGATAATAGGCCGTCGCCAGGCCGTGTCCGCCGGCGCCGACGATGATGACGTCGTATTCCTTCTTCGGCTCGGGCGACGTCCACTGCTCTTCCCAGCCTCTGTGGCCGCGCATCGCCTCGCGGGCAATGGCGAATACCGAGTATTTCTTCACGTTAAGCCTCGCGCCAAAAATCGCGGATGTCGTTCGGGCCTCTCCCGTCACGCGAGGTGTATCACTAGCGAAACCGCGATGTCATCCTTGCGCTGTTTGCGACGGCGCTTGCCGTTTTGCGCCACACTCAAAACGAAGCGTCTGCTCTGGCTTCCGTGGTTCTGTTCGGCGACACTCCTGCCGCGTGATGCTGGAGGTCGACAATGGGTAATGCCTGGTGGAATCTGACCCTGCGCTTCCTGCTGGAACTTGCAGCGCTGCTTGGGCTTGGCATGGCCGGCTGGAGCTTTGCCGTCGGGTTCAGCCGCTGGATTCTTGCTGTCGCCTTGCCGCTCGTCGCGGCGGTGCTGTGGGGTACTTTCGCCGTGCTCAACGATCCGAGCCGGTCGGGTCGAGCTCCAGTGCCGGTGCCCGGCGCCGTCAGGCTGGCGCTGGAACTTGTCATCCTGTGTGGCGGCGCCGCGGGATTCTATCTGACCGGTCACGCGGCCATCGGCATCATCATGGCTCTACTGATTGCCCTCAGCTACGCCTTCTCGATCGACCGGCTGGCTTGGCTGTTGCGCCAGTAGGGCAATGGCGGCTTTGCCGGTTTCGGGTGGCCGAGGCAATCCTCATCTGCGACCAAGCATCCAACCGCCGGCATGCCCGGCGCAAAGGAAGGATGCAAAGACATGTTGACCCTTGCAAACGAAGTCGCGATCGTCACCGGCGCGAGCTCCGGCATCGGCCGCGCCACCGCCAAACTGTTTGCCGAGCAAGGCGCAAGCCTGGTCGTCGCGGCCCGGCGTCAGGCTGAACTCGACGTGCTTGTCGGCGAGATCGAGGATGCCGGCGGCATGGCGGCCGCACTTGCAGGCGACGTAAGGGACGAAGCCTACGCACAGGCCCTGGTGGAGCTCGCTGTGGCTCGCTTCGGCGGACTCGACATCGCCTTCAACAATGCCGGCGCCGTTGGCGTGATGGGGCCGGTGCCCGACATGACCCCGGCCGCGTGGCATGAGACGATGGACACCAATCTGACCAGCGCCTATCTCGCCGCGAGACATCAGATTCCGGCCATGCTGGAGCGCGGCGGCGGCTCCCTGATCTTCACCTCGAGCTTCGTCGGCTACACCGCCGGCATGCCGGGCATGGCGGCCTATGCCGCGGCCAAGGCCGGACTGATCGGCCTGACGCAGGTGCTCGCTGCCGAATACGGTCCGCAAGGACTGCGCGTCAACGCGCTGCTGCCCGGCGGCACCGACACGCCCGGCGCAACCACGACCACGCCCGAGGCGCGCGCTTTCGTCGAAGGCATTCACGCTTTGAAGCGCATGGCGCAGCCGGAAGAGATCGCACGCTCGGCCCTTTACCTTGCCTCGGATGCCTCGAGCTTCACCACCGGCACAGCCTTGTTTGCCGATGGCGGCGTCTCGATCAACCGGACCTGATCCGGCCGGCAGGCTGGAAACAGCTCATCCGCTGAAATGTAGCGGTGCGGCCTTGCATTTCGGCGCAAATTGACGATCTCGTTTCCCGTCGAAAACGGACGGGAAACGATGCTGCTGATCAGAACCTATGTTGCCCAGAGCGCCATCGAGGGCGTCGGCGTCTTCGCCGCCGAGCCGATCCGCAAGGGCGCTTCGATCTGGCGCCTCGACCCGGATTTCGACCGGCTGATCCCGATGGATAAATATGAGACCGCGCCGCCGCATCTGCGCGAGTTGCTCGACCGCTACGCCTATCCGAGCCCGGACAGGCCCGGCTTCATGGTCTATGAGGTCGACAATGGCCGCTTCATGAATCATTCGGAATGGCCGAACACGGATTTCTCGCAATATGGCGGCGCCACCGCCATTCGCGATATCGCCGCCGGCGAGGAAATCACCTGCGATTATGGCGAGTTTTTCGAGGACTTTGCGCGCCTCCATCTGACGACCGCGTAGGGCGAACAAATGTCCGGGCGCAGCGCTCGGGTTTTGATCGCTGTTCTGGCAATCAGAGGTGGACATCCCAGCCTGATTCTGCTATCAGCCGCCACAATTCGCGGTGCAGCTCGCCGCGGAGGCATGTCAGCTATGGCTGTTTGCCTAACGATTTCAAACCCGAAGACAGGATTGCCCGTGCAGGTACTCGTCCGCGACAACAACGTTGATCAGGCGCTTCGCGCGCTGAAGAAGAAGATGCAGCGCGAAGGTATTTTCCGCGAAATGAAGATGCGCGGTCATTACGAGAAGCCGTCCGAGAAGCGTGCCCGCGAGAAGGCGGAAGCCGTGCGCCGCGCCCGCAAGCTGGCCCGCAAGCGCGCCCAGCGCGAAGGCCTGCTGCCGATGACCCCGCGCCCGGCTCCGGCTGGTGCTGCCGGCGCATCGCGCTCGCCGCGTTCATAACGCCAATTTTTCGTCCTTTTCGAAGGATACCGAGGGTGGCGCGATGCGGAATCGCCGCCACCTTTTTGTTTATAGATTCGAGCCGGTTCGGAGAGGGAACGGACTGACGGCGCCGCGGCAGTGAGGACAAAGATGAACGCTATTACCGTAGAGCGCAAAACCGCTTTTCGCGGCTTCGCCCTGACGGCGGCCCTGCTTTCGGGTCTGGTGCTTGCAGCATGCCAGACGACCCCGACAGGTGAGTTCAATTCGATCGACAAGGCGCAAGCGTCGAGCGAGAACATCTCGTCGCTGTCGGCAGTCATCCAGCGCAATCCGCAGGATCCCGAGGGCTATAACGTGCGGGGCTCGGCCTATGGCCGCGGCGGCCAGTACCAAGCGGCGCTCAAGGACTTCAACCAGGCCATCCAGCTCAATCCGAACTTCTACCAGGCCTATTCGAACCGCGCGCTGATCCAGCGCTTCCTCGGCAATCAGCAAGCAGCTTTGGCCGACTACAACCGTGCGATCCAGATCAACGCCAACTACGACGCCGCCTATATCGGCCGTGGCAATCTCTACCGCAAGGCGGGCCGCACCCAGGATGCCTTCAACGACTTCCAGAAGGCGATCCAGCTCGACACCACCGATGCCCGCGCCTATCACAATCGCGGCCTGATCTATCAAAGCCAGGGTCAGCACAAATTCGCCATCGAGGATTTCTCGACCGCGATCTCGCTGGCGCCGGACGCCGCCGAGCCCTACAACGGCCGCGGCCTCTCCTACCTGGCGACAGGCGACGAGGACAACGCCTTCGCCGACTTCAACATGGCTATCAAGCTCGACGGCAAGAACGCCGAGGCATGGGCCAACCAGGCGCTGATCTACGAGCGGCGCGGCGACAAGGGAAGGGCGGCCAAGTCCTATCGCGAAGCTGTCCACCTCGACCCCAACTACCAGCCGGCCAAGGACGGTCTTTCGCGCACCGGCGGCAACGCCAGCTGATCGGAAGCCGACGCCAACAGGCTGTTTTGCACGACGCACGGTCGTCACCGGCGACCTAGTGTTGCGCCGCGGGGACGCCGCTAGCGATCCGTTAACCGCCCAAGGCGAAGCGTTAACCTTCGTCATGTTCGCGCCAAGTTTTCGGCGGAACGCTCGACGCACCTCGATCGTTTAGGCCGGGGCCAAATTTTCGCGAAAGGACCTTTCCAATGATCAAAACACTTGCCTGTGCCGCTGCCGCGCTTGTCGCCACGGTCCTCGCTTCTCCGGTAAACGCCGGCACGCTCCGGCTCGGCACGCTCGATTGCACCATCGACGGCGGCGTCGGCTACGTCATCACCTCGAACAAGGGCGTGTCCTGCGTCTTTCGCCCCTCCCATCACGGCCCGGCCGAGATTTATACCGGGATGATCTCCAAGCTCGGCGTCGACGTCGGTAAGACGCATCAGGGCCAGCTCGTCTGGGCGGTGCTTGCCGCCACCCGCAGCCATGATGCGGGCGATCTCGCCGGCAGCTATTACGGCGTCAACGCCGAGGCGAGCGTCGTCACTGGCGGCGGCGCCAACGTCCTGGTCGGCGGCTTGGACAGCGCCTTCATGCTGGAGCCGCTCAGCGTGCAGGCGCAGACCGGCCTCAACCTGGCCGTCACCGTGGCGTCGTTGGATCTCGTCCACTCCTATAAGTGAGCCTTCGGCTTTTCAAATTCATTGCGCGGCACTCGGCCCGGAACATCTGTTCCGGGCCGAGTGCTTTGGAAAGCCGGATTCCTTCGGCGCCAATGGTGGCTTGCCCCGAATTCGCGAAAAAGCCTGTTGAGCTCAACTGCGCTTGAGGTTCTACAAGCCCTGCCGAACTGGATCTTGCCCCTCGTTCGCAACGCGGATGAGGTGCGCAAAACAAGCAGGAGATCGGCGTGACGGCAGCGAGCGGCAACAAAGTGGCCAGCAACAGAGTGGATTGGCGGGCGCTGTGGGCAAGCGGCGACCTGGCGCGCTTCTGCTTCGTCAGCCTCGGCATTCTGCTGCATGCCACCAACGAAACAATGGTGGCAACGGTGATGCCGGCCATGGTCGGCGAACTGGCGGGCGTGCAGCTGGTCGGCTGGTCGCTGGCGATCTACGAGCTCGGCGCGATCGTCGCCGGCGCCGCTGCGGGCCGGCTGGTCGCTGGTATCGCTGGCTTCGTCTCGGTCGAGCGCCTGTTTCCACGCAACATCTGGCCGCAGCTCTTCGGCATCATGTCCGCGATCTGGGGCGTCGCCGCCTTCAGCGGCCCGATGCTCGGAGCTCTCATGACCGAATTCCTGTCGTGGCGCTGGGCTTTCGGCGTATTCACCTTCGGCGGCGCGGCGATGGCGCTGGCAAGCTTCGTCGTGCTCGACACGCCTGAAGCGAGGAAGCCGCAGGCGAGCGGCGGCAAGGCACCGCCCTTCCCTTATCCGGCGCTCGCCGTTCTCGCGCTCAGCGTCGTGCTGATCGCCGCCGCCGGCGTCGATATCGCCCTGTTGCGCTCGTCGCTGCTCCTCTTCCTCGGCGTGACCGGCCTGGCGCTTTTCTTCCGCGTGGATGCGCTTAGACCGCAATCCCGGCTCTTCCCGTCGCCTCTGTTTTCATGGCGCTCGCCGCTTGGCAGCAGCATGACGATGGTTGCGGCATTCTCCATGGCGACCTGCACCTTCACCATTTACGGGCCGCTGCTTCTGACCACGTTGCACGGCATTCCGATCCTGACCACCGGCTACATCATCGCCGCAGAATCGATCGCCTGGTCGATCCTGTCGATCCTCATCGCCAATGCACCGCTGGAGCGCGAGAGGCTGATCATCGTCGTCGGCGCCCTGATGATCGCCTCCGGCCTCGCCGGCTTCGCCTACACAATCCCGGCAGGCTCGATCCCGCTGATCCTGCTCTGCGCCCTTTTGCAGGGCGGCGGCTTCGGCGTTTGCTGGCCCTTTCTCACGCGCGTCATCGTCGCCTCGGCCCGCGACGGTGAGCAGACCATCGCCTCGGCCGCCGTGCCGACCATGCAGCGCATCGGCTATGCCGTAGGCGCCGCGCTTGCCGGCATCGTCGCCAATGCCAGCGGCTTCTCGGAAGGCCTGAACCGTGAAGCGGCCGCAGGCGTCGCCGGCTGGCTGTTTATGGCCTTCGTGCCCCTCGGCGTGTTCGGCTGCCTGGCGGCGCTGAGGATATTCTCAGCGGCAAACCGGCCGAGATTGGCAGCGGGTTGACGGGATGTCATGGCGGCCGCGGCCGAGGCGCCGGCTTGCCGCTCGGTCTCAGACGACGACAGTCTGCTGCAGCCGCTCCGCAATCAGCGCGGCGAGCCGCGCCGCCACTTCGTCCTTGCCCATTTCCGGCCATTCCTCGACGCCGGTCCTGGAGACGATGCGCACCTTGTTGCGGTCGCCGCCCATCACGCCGGACGGACCGATGCCGCTTTCATGCGAGACGTCATTGGCGACGATGAAGTCGGCGCCCTTCTTCTTCAGCTTGGCCTCGGCATTGGCGATCAGATCCTGCGTCTCGGCGGCGAAGCCGACGACGAGGCCCGGCCGCTGCGCGTGGTGGCCGATGCCGGCCAGGATGTCCGGGTTCTCGACCATCTGCAGCGAAGGCGGCCCTTTGCCCGCCACCTTCTTGATCTTCTCGCCGGCGGCGTTTTCCGTGCGCCAGTCGGCGACAGCGGCAACGAACACGGCGGCATCCGCCGGCAGCAGGCTCTCGACCGCTTGCTTCATCTGCGCGGCCGTTTCGACGTGGGTGGTCGCGACGCCGGCCGGATCGGCGACGGTGACCGGGCCGGAGACAAGCCTGACATCGGCGCCGAGCTTAGCCAAGGCGGCCGCGATGGCATGGCCCTGCTTGCCGGACGAGCGGTTGGCGATGTAGCGCACCGGATCGATCGGCTCATGCGTCGGGCCGGAGGTGACGATGATCCTGCGGCCGGCAAGCGGTTTCGGCTTCTCGTCGAGCATCGCCTCGATCGCGGCGACGATCTCCAGCGGCTCGGCCATGCGGCCCTCGCCCGCTTCGTTGCTTTCGGCCATCTCGCCCTTGGCGGGGCCGACAAAGGCGACGCCGTCCTTCTGCAAGGTGGCCCGATTGCGCCGCGTTGCCGGATGCCCCCACATCTTCGGGTTCATCGCCGGCGCCATCAGCACCTTCTTGTCGGTGGCCAGAAGCACCGTCGAGGCAAGGTCGTTGGCATGACCATTGGCGAGCTTCGCCATCAGGTCCGCGGTTGCCGGCGCAACGACCAGCAGGTCGGCCGCGCGCGACAGCCTGATATGGCCGACATCGTGCTCGTCATTGCGGTCGAACAGCTCGGTGAAGACATGGTCGGCCGAAAGCGCGCCGACCGACAGCGTGGTGACGAATTCCTGCGCGGCCGACGTCATCACCACCCGCACCGACGCGCCCCGCTCGCGCAACCGTCGGATCAGATCGAGCGCCTTGTAGGCCGCGATGCCGCCGCCGATGATGAGCAGGATGCGCTTGCCGGAGAGAGAACCTCGCGAAACTGATTTGGCGGATGCGGCTACAACTGGCGCCGCCTGCTCCTTTGAGCCTGTCAGCGCACGCAGCTTTTCTTCGATCTGACCGATGCGGTCGGCCTGCCCTGCCCGGCCTTCGACCGCGGCGCGTATCATCGCTCGTGCCTGCTCCTCCATCGAGCAGCCATTTTCGGCCGCGAGTTGCCGGAGCAGGTCCTTGACCCCGTCATCCAGATTGCGGATCGTGATGCTGGCCATGTGATTGCACTCGCTTCAGCTAACGCTTGCAATGATAGCAATGCAATCAATCGGCGACAAGCCGTGTGGCGGTCAGAGCAATTTCCATGCTACGTAGATCAGCGTCAGCGCGATCACCCACAGCGCCACGCGGCCGGAGCGGGTGTGGCGCGCTTCTGCTCTCCCTATCGCGTGCGCGGTCGCCTCGTCGAAGCGCAGGCCGTTTTCCGCCATCAAATCGATCTCGCGCGACAGCCGCTCGGTGCGGGCCACAAGATCCGGCGCCTGCCTTGCCAGCGACACAAGGGCTCTGCCCGCGTCGCGCGCGTCGGTGAGCATGCCGCGCGGGCCGAGATTGCCCGCGATCCAGTCGCTGACCACAGGCTCGGACGTCTTCCACATGTTGAAGGCCGGATCGAGCGTGCGGGCGACGCCTTCGACAACCACCATGGTCTTCTGCAAAAGCACCAGCTCGGTCCGCGTCGCCATATCGAACAGCTCGGTGACTTCGAACAGCAGCGTCAGCAGCTTCGCCATCGAGATGGTCTCCGCCGACTGGCCGTGGATCGGCTCGCCGATGGCGCGGATCGCCTGCGCGAAGGCCGAGACATTGTGTTGGCGCGGCACGTAGCCCGCCTCGAAATGCACCTCGGCGACGCGCTGATAGTCGCGCACGATGAAGCCGTAGAGGATCTCGGCGAGGAAGCGCCGCTCCTTCTTGCCGAGCCGGCCTGCAATGCCGAGATCGACGGCGACGATGGTGCCGTTGGCCTCGACGAACAGGTTGCCCGGATGCATGTCAGCATGGAAGAAGCCGTCGCGCAACGTGTGCCTGAGGAACGACTGGACCACATTGGCCGCAATCGCCCTGAGGTCGTGGCCGGCAGCGGCGAGGCCGGCCAGATCGTTCATCTTGATGCCGTCGATCCACTCCATGGTGAGGACATCGCGGCCGGTCCGCTCCCAGTCGACCGCTGGCACGCGAAAACCCGGATCGTCCTTGGTGTTCTCGCCGAGTTCGGAAAGCGCGGCCGCCTCGAGCCTCAGATCCATCTCGATTCTGGTGGTCTGCGCCAGCGTCTCGGTCACCTCGACCGGGCGCAAGCGACGCGACGCGGGGATGTATTTCTCCTGCAGGCGGGCGGCAAGGAAGTAGCTTTCGAGGTCCTGAAAGAAGCGGCGCCGCACGCCGGGCCGGATGACCTTCACCGCCACGCGCGAAGGGCTACCCTCGCGCACGACTTCGGCGCAGTGCACCTGCGCGATCGAAGCCGCCGCCACCGGCTCGCCGAAGCCGGCATAGAGGTCGTCTATCCTGCGTCCGAGCGAGGCTTCGATTGCATGAACCGCTTCCACCCTCGGAAAAGTGTGCATCTTGTCCTGCAGCAATGCGAGATCCAGCGCCATGTCGTTGCCGACGACATCGGGCCGCGTCGCCAGGAACTGGCCGAGCTTGACGTAGGAGGGCCCGAGCCGCACCACCGCCCGCGCCAGCCTGTCGCCGCGCTGATAGCTCAACGCCCGGCGGCGGGTGAAAAGCCGCGCCACACGCCAGCCGAATTTCGGCATGCCTGAGAGCTCTTCGCCCGGCAACGCCGCGACGACGCCCTCGCGGACCAGCACCCAGCCGGCCCGGGCGAGCCTGAAGGCGGCGGCGACGCTGCTCATAGCGCTGCCTGCCTCAAAGGGGCCTGTTTCAAAGCGGCCTGCTGCAAAGGGCTGCGCCTCAAAGCTTCCAGCCAGAATGAAGGGCGGCGATGCCGCCCGAATAGTTGCGGAAGGTGACGCGGTCGAAGCCGGCGCGGGTGATCATCGCTGCGAAATTCTGCTGGTTGGGGAACTTACGAATGGATTCGACCAGATAAGAGTAGGGCTCATCGTCGCCTGTCACCGCCTTGCCGATTCTGGGGATCGCGTTGAACGACCAGGCCTCATAGGTCTTGTCGAGCAGCGGCATGTCGACCTCGGAGAACTCCAGGCACAGAAACCGTCCGCCGCGCTTCAGCACGCGATAGGCTTCGGCAAGCGCGACCTCGATGCGCGGCACGTTGCGGATGCCGAACGCGATCGTATAGGCGTCGAAGCTATCATCCTCGAACGGCAGCGCCTCGGCATTGGCCTCGACGAAATCGGTGTTTGCGGCAAGCCCCAGCTTCTCGGCGCGGTCGCGGCCGACGGTCAGCATCGAGCCATTGATGTCGAGCACCGTGGCATGGGCCTGGCGCTGGCTGGCCTCGACGATGCGGAAGGCGATATCGCCGGTGCCGCCGGCGACATCGAGCACTTTCCAGCCCGGCCGCTTCGGCGGATTGAGCCAGGCGACCATCGCGTCCTTCCACAGCCGATGCAACCCGGCCGACATCAGATCGTTCATCAGGTCGTATCGATTGGCCACCTTATGGAAGACGTCGTTGACCAGGGGCTGCTTCTCGCCTGCCCCGACCTTTCTGAAACCATAGGAGGTTTCCATGCCGCCCGCGGCCGTGGTTCTCTCAACTGACATTATTTTGATCCGCCATAAAATCGGCGGGACCATAGCCGATCGATGGTGCCGACGCTATTGTCCAAGGCGCGGTTTTCGGCCGCGCTTTCAAAACCCTGCCGGGAAAGGTCTTGCATGATTTTCCGGCCAGCACCTGTGCGAGAGCAGCATACCGGACGGGATGACCGCATGATTTTGAAGGCCGAGCTGCACTGCCACATCGAAGGGGCGGCAGCGCCCGAGCTTGTCCTCAGCCAGGCCCGCAAATACGGCAAGGATCCTTCGCCCTATATCCAGGACGGCTCCTTCGTCTGGCACGATTTCACCTCGTTTCTCGCGGCTTACGATTTCGCTTCCGACCTGTTCCGCAGTGAAGAGGATTATGCGCGCCTTGCCGACTATTATCTGACCAGCCTCGCCCGCGATGGCGCCATCTATTCCGAGGTTTTCACCTCGCCGGATCATGCCAAAAAGGCCGGGCTGTCGCCAAAAGCCTATACGGATGCGCTGGGCGAAGGCATGGCCCGCGCGAGAGCCAAGACCGGCATCGAGGGACGCATGATCGTCACCGGCGTGCGCCATGTCGGCGTCGAGGCGATCGAGCAGGCGGCGCGCTTCGCGGCGCGCTGCGGTCATCCGCTGGTGACCGGTTTCGGCGTCGCCGGCGACGAGCGCATCGGCGATTTCGAAGATTATGTGCGCGCCTTCGAGATCGCGCGCGAAGCGGGCCTCGGCATCACCATCCATGCCGGCGAGCTGATGGGCTGGGAAAGTGTGGCGGCGGCTCTCGACCACATCCGCCCGTCCCGCATCGGCCATGGCGTTCGCGCCATCGAGAACCCCGACCTTGTCCGCCGCATAGCCGACCAGGGCGTGGTGCTGGAATGCTGCCCAGGCTCCAACATCGCGCTGAAAGTCTTCGACAGCTTCGCCGACCACCCCTTTCCGGCGCTGCGCGCCGCCGGCTGCAAGGTGACGCTCAACTCCGACGACCCGCCCTATTTCTGGACTTCGCTGAAGCGCGAATACGATATCGCCGCCGAGCATTTCCGCATGGACGACAAGGCGCTCACCGGCATCACTCGGACGGCCATCGAGGCGGCCTTCGTGGATAAGAAGACCAAGGCGATGCTGCTAGGCCGGTTAGACGTGAAGGTGCGGTGAGTGAGTAGGGGAGTAGTCGGTAGTCAGTAGTTATGCATTTGGCCGAGCGCGCATAGATCGGTTGAAGGCCGGAGCTTTCCCCGAGGCAAGGACTCGCAAATCGGCTCACTATTCACTACTCACTACTGACTACTACCCCGAACCAGTCGGAGCACATCATGCAGGGCGTCACCGTCGTCGACCACCCCCTTGTCCAGCACAAGTTGAGCATCATGCGCAAGAAGGAGACCTCGACGGCCGGTTTCCGGCGGCTGCTGCGTGAGATTTCGCTTCTGCTCGGCTACGAGGTGACCCGCAATCTCGAGCTGACCACGACCATGATCGAGACCCCGATCGAGGAGATGGAGGCGCCGACGCTGGAAGGCAAGAAGCTGGTCTTCGCCTCGGTGCTGCGCGCCGGCAACGGCCTGCTCGAGGGCCTGCTCGACCTGGTGCCGGCCGCCCGCGTCGCCCATATCGGCCTCTACCGCGACCACGAGACGCTGGAAGCGGTCGAATATTTCTTCAAGGCGCCGAGCGACCTTGCCGACCGTCTGGTGATCGTCGTCGATCCGATGCTGGCAACCGCCAATTCGGCGATCGCCGCGATCGACAAGCTGAAGGGACGCGGCGCCACCAACATCCGCTTCCTCTGCCTTCTGGCCGCGCCGGAAGGCATCGAGCGCTTCACCAAGGCGCATCCGGACGTGCCGATCTTCACCGCCTCGATCGACCGGCAGCTGAACGACAAGGGCTACATCATGCCCGGCCTCGGCGATGCCGGCGACCGCATGTACGGGACAAAGTGAGCGCCCTTCTTAACTGGCCGTTTACGCAAGCTTGCGGTTCCCGCACGCGTTAAAGTCGTACACACCATGCCGGGCTTAAGGATGCTGCCTTCGGGAGCAATTCCAGGAAAGTGTGAAGCGGTTTTCCGTTCGGAATTGCCCCGAAACAAAGGGATAGAGCGGTTCAACGTTTCCTTGAAACGATGAAACGCTCCAGGGGGCATCCATGCTGCGCAAGCTTCTTATCCTCGGCATCTTTGCCGGAACCTCGGCTTCGATTCCGATCGTCTATCAGGCTAACCCGCATCTGGTGGACGGCCTGCTGAAGTCGACCGTCGCCTCGCAGCCGGCAGCACCGGAAGCTCAGCCGCAGGTCAATCTCGCTTCGGTCCCGGACAAACCGCCGACGCCGATGCCGCTCGGCCGCCAGGTGCTGGTCAACGCCGATGCGCGCGGCCACTTCACGTCGCAGTTCAAGCTCAACGGCCGCCAGATCGACGGCTTGATCGACACCGGCGCGACGCTGGTCGCCATCAACGCCTCGACCGCGCGCAGGATCGGCATCTCGCTCAACCCGTCCGACTTCAATCGCCAGGTGAACACCGCCAACGGGGTGATTAAAGCCGCCGTGGTGACGGTCGAGCGCCTGCAGATCGGCAAGATCTCCGTCGACGGCGTCCAGGCGATGGTGCTCGACGACAAAGCGTTGCAGACCAACCTGATCGGCATGAGCTTCCTGCAGCGGTTGCAGAAATACCAGGTCCAGAACGGCGCGCTGCTGCTCGTCCAGTAAGTCCGATCAGCGCGGCAGTATCCGCCTGAGCACGGTCTTTTCGGCGGGCGGTTTGGAACCGCCGATCGTATAAGCCGCTCGCACGGCCGCCGCCGCCGCCTCGGCCTCCGCATTGGTGCGGGCATGCACCAGCGCCAGCGCCTCGCCCGGGCGCAGCTCGGCGCCGACCGGCAACAGCCGGGTCAGACCGACGGCATGATCGATTTTGTCGTCCGGATGGGAGCGCCCGCCGCCGAGCGTGACGACGGCAAGCCCGATGTCCCGCGTGGCGATGCCGGTCACGAACCCTTCCTGTTCCGCTTTGACGGCCAGTTCGACCGGCGCCGTCGGCAGATAATTCTCCGGCTTCTCGATGAAATCGCCGGGACCGCCAAGCGCGGAAACCATCCGCGCGAACACGGCTGCGGCACGGCCGCCGGCGAGCGCTTCGGTGGCGCGCCTGGTACCGTCCTGGTAGGACGAGACGAGGCCCGCCGCCTGCAGCATCTCGGCGGCGAGAGCCAGCGTCACCTCCTCCAGCCGGCGGTCGCGATAGCGGCCGGTGAGAAAATCGACGCCATTCTTCACCTCGACCGCATTGCCGGCGGCCGAGGCCAGCGGCTCGTTCATACCCGTCACCAGCGCCGAGGCGCTCAGGCCGGCGCCATTGGCCACCTCGACCAGGCTGTTCGCCAGGGCGGCCGCGTCGCGCGACTTTTCCATGAAGGCGCCGTTGCCGACCTTGACGTCGAGCACCAGCGAGCCCAAGCCCGCGGCCAGCTTCTTCGACAGGATCGAGGCGGTGATCAGCGGGACCGATTCGACCGTGCCGGTGACGTCGCGGATCGCGTAGAGCCGGCGGTCGGCCGGCGCGAGATTGGCAGTCTGGCCGATGATGGCGCAACCGGTCTCGAGCACCGTCTTGCGAAAAAGCGCCACGTCCGGCTGGCTGGCATAGCCGGGGATGGCATCCATCTTGTCCAGCGTGCCGCCGGTGTGGCCGAGGCCGCGGCCCGAGATCATCGGCACATAAGCGCCGCAGGCGGCGACGATCGGCGCCAGCATCAGCGAGACATTGTCGCCGACGCCGCCGGTCGAATGCTTGTCGGTGACCGGGCCCGGCAGGTCGGACCAGTCGAGCACGTCGCCGGAATCGCGCATGGCGATCGTCAGCGCGACGGCTTCCTCACGGCTCATGCCGTTGAGGAAAGCCGCCATCGCAAAAGCGCCGACCTGGCCCTCGGAGATGGTGCCGGCCGTCAGCCCGGCAACGAAGGCTGCGATCTCGTCGGCCGAGAGTTTGTGGCCGTCGCGTTTGCGACGGATGATCTCCTGCGGAAGCATCAGTCGGGCAAGCCGTCCTGGAAGACGCGCCGCAGGATCGTCGCCAGCCGCGCGCCGCCGACCGGCGCCATGTCCTTGGTTTCCTGGTGTGAGAGTTCCGCTCCCGTCATGCCGGCCGCCAGGTTGGTGACGACCGAGCAGGCGGCGACCTTGAGCCCGAGGAAGCGGGCGAGGATGACCTCCGGCACGGTAGACATGCCGACGGCGTTGGCCCCCATGACGCGCGCCATGCGGATCTCGGCCGGCGTTTCGAAGCATGGTCCCGAGAACCACATATAGACGCCTTGATGCAGCGCGGTTCCCGTTGCCTTCGCCGCTTTCTCGATCGCCTTGCGCAGGCCCGCATCATAGGCCTCCGTGAGGCCGACGAAGCGGCGGTCGCTCGGCTCGCCGATCAGCGGGTTGGAGCCGGAGAAATTGATGTGGTCAGTGATCAGCATCACCGAGCCCGGTCCCATTTCTGGGTCCACCGAGCCGGCGGCATTGGTGAGGATGAGGTGCGAGATGCCGATGCCGGCAAGCACCTCAAGCGCCGGACGCATCGCGGCCGCGTTGCCATGCTCGTAATAATGCGCCCGGCCGGACAACATCAGCACCGGCGTGCCGGCGAAATGCCCGGCCACCACCTCGCCGGCATGGCCGGAGACACCGCTGCGCGGGAATCCCGGCAATTCGGCATAGGAAATGCGCCTGGCATCCTTGACCTGATCGACCAGCCCCCCGAGGCCCGAGCCCAGCACGAGCGCCACTGTGGGCGCTAGCCCGTCCAGCTTCTCGACCAGATGATCCAGCGCTTCCTTCATTTCAGCCCCGCTCTTCATTTCAATATGTCGCCCCTGAAGCCGTAGGGCAGCATGTCGCCCATGGTCACCGTCTCGGCCACGCCGCTATTGTCGCACAGATAGAGCTTCGTCTCCGGCCGGCAGAATTCCGCCAGCCGCTGCCGGCAGCCGCCGCAGGGCGAGCATTTGGCCATGCGTTCGGCGATCACCGCGATCTCGATGATCTTGCCGCCGCCGCCCATGATGTAGTGGCCAAGCGCCGTCGTCTCCGCGCACCAGCCTTCCGGATAGGACGCCACCTCGATGTTGGCGCCGGTGAAGACGCGCCCGTCCTCCGTGCGCAGCGCTGCGCCCACCGGGAACTTCGAATAGGGCGCATAGGCCTTGGCCATCGCCGTCTTCGCCGCCTCGAACAGATCATGCGACATCCGGTTCTTCTCTCCCACGATCTTGTTCAAATGCCGGTCGCCGCTGGACGAAATTGCGCCTTAGCGTTCCTTCACGTAAGGCACGCCGCCGGCGCGCGGCGGAATGGCCTTGCCGATGAAGCCGGCGAGCAGGATGACGGTGAGCACATAGGGCAGCGCCTGCATGAACTGCACCGGCACCTTGCCGATGATCGGCAGCGGCGAGCCCTGCAGGCGGATCGCTGCGGCATCGAGGAAGCCGAACAAAAGGCAGGCGAACATGGCGTTGACCGGCTTCCATTTGGCGAAGATGAGCGCCGCCAGCGCGATATAGCCCTTGCCCGCAGTCATGTCCTTCACGAAGCCGCCATTCTGCACCATCGAGAGATAGGCGCCGGCGACCCCGGTGAGAATGCCGGTGCAGATCAGCGCGCGATAGCGCAGCCAGGCGACCGAGATACCGGCGGTATCGACGGCGGCCGGGTTTTCACCGACGGCACGCATCCTCAGCCCAAAGCGGGTGCGAAACAGCACCCACCAGGTGAACGGCACCATGGCAAAGGCGAAATAGACCAGGATCGAATGGCCGGAGATTAGCTCGCCATAGATCGGACCGATGACCGGCACATCCCTGACCGCGTCGGCGCCGGGCCAGGTGATCGCCTCGAAGCGCTCGCTCGGCTGCAGCGCCGGCGTGCGCCCGCCCTGCTGGAACCAGGCCTGGCCGAGGATGATGGTCGATCCGGCGGCGATGAAATTGATCGCCACGCCGGAGACGATCTGGTTGCCGCGATGCGTGATCGAGGCGAAGCCGTGCACCAGCGCGAAGGCGACGGAGATCAGCACCGCCGTGCCGAGACCGATCAGCGCCGAGTGGAAGACGGCGGCGGCCGACGCTCCGGCAAAGGCGCCGACCAGCATCTTGCCTTCGAGCCCGATGTCGAAGATGCCGGCCCGTTCCGAATAGAGGCCCGCCAGGCAGGCGAGCAGCAGCGGCACCGAAAGGCGGATCGTCGAATCGAGCACCTGGACGATTGCGTTGAACATGTCCATCTCAGGCCCCCGTGCCTTTGACCGCCCGCATGCCGACCGACTTCGGACTGACCGAGGCAAACAGCGCCTGGATGTAAGGCCTGAACATGTGTTCCAGCGCGCCGGCAAAGAGGATGACCAAGCCCTGGATGATGACGATCATGTCGCGGCTGATCGCCGGCATCTCGAAGGCAAGCTCGGCGCCGCCCTGGTAGAGCATGCCGAACAGGATCGCCGCCAAGACGATGCCGACCGGATGCAGCCGGCCCATCAGCGCCACCGCGATGCCGACATAGCCGGCGCCGGACACGAAATCGATCGCGACATTATGCTGATCGCCCATCACCGGGTTGAGTGCCATCATGCCGGCCAAGGCGCCCGAGATCATCATCGCGGTGATGATGATGCGCGTTTCCGATATGCCTGCGTAGCGCGCCGCCTTCGGGCTGTGGCCATAGGTGCGCATCTCATAGCCCAGCCTGGTGCGCCAGATCAAAAGCCAGACCAGGAAGGCCATGACCAGCGCCAGCAGGAAGCAGATGTTGAGCGGCGCGGAACGTATCTTGGCGCCGAACAATTCGATGATCCAGTTGAGCTTCGGCAGTTCGGCGCCGGCGAGGAAATTGCGCGTCTGCGGCGCCTGCGAGCCGGCCGGCTTCAGCGGGCCGACCAGCAGATAGACCATCACCGAGGCCGCGATGAAGTTGAACATGATGGTGGTGATGACGATGTGCGAGCCGCGCTTGGCCTGCAGATAGGCCGGGATCAGGCCCCACAGCGCGCCGAACGCCGCCGCGGCAATGATCGCGATGGGAAAGATCACCCACCAGGGCAGCACGCTGTCGAAGCTCAGGCACACCAGCGCGATGCCCAGGCCGCCTATATAGGCCTGGCCCTCGGTGCCGATGTTGAAAAGGCTGCAATGCGCCGCCACCGCCACCGACAGCCCGGTGAAGATGAAGGTCGTGGCGTAGAAGAGCGTGAAGGCTATGCCTGTGCCCTTGCCGAAGGCGCCTTCGACCAGGATGACGGCGGCACGGAACGGATTTTCCCCGACCAGCATGACGACGAAGCCGGCGACGATGAAGGCGACCGCCAGGTTGATCACCGGAATCAACCCATAATCGGCCCAGGCCGGCAGCTTGGCGTAAGGCGTGCTCATTCGGCGGCCTCCTGGTGCTCGACGCCGGCCATGAGCAGGCCGAGCTCCCCTTCGGTCGCGTCAGGGCCGCGCTCGCCGACGACACGGCCGGCGAACATCACCAGGATGCGGTCGGACAGCGAGCGGATCTCGTCGAGCTCGACCGAGACCACCAGCACCGCCTTGCCCTGGTCGCGCATGGCGATCAGCCGCTTGTGGATGAATTCGATGGCGCCGACATCGACGCCGCGCGTCGGCTGACCGACGATCAGCACGCCCGGATCCTGCTCCATCTCCCTGGCCAGCACGATCTTCTGCTGATTGCCGCCGGAGAAATTAGCTGTCTTCAGCCGCGGATTGCCCGGGCGGATGTCGTATTTCTCAATCTTGTCCTTAGCGTCGGCCATGATGGCATCGACGTCGAGGAACGGCCCCTTCAGATAGCGCTCGTCGTCATGATAGCCGAGGATCGAATTCTCGTTCTCCTCGAAGGCGAGCACCAGTCCGACATGGTGGCGGTCCTCCGGTACATGGGCGAGCCCCCGGTCGCGCAATTCGCCGGGATCGGCCTTGCCGGTGAGATCGATCGGCTTGCCTTCCAGCATCACCTCGCCGGAAACCGCATGCCGGATGCCGGAGATTGCCTCCAACAGCTCGGACTGGCCGTTGCCGGCAACGCCGGCGATGCCGACGATCTCGCCGCCGCGCACGTCGAAGGAGACGTTGTCGACCATGGTGACGCCGCGCGAATCCTTCACCGTCAGGTTCTTGACCGAGAGTTTTACGGCGCCAGCTTCCGACTGGCCCTTCTCGACCCGCAGAAGCACGCGCCGGCCGACCATCAGCTCGGCCAGTTCGCCGACCGTGGTCTCCTTCGTCACGCGGGTCGCGACCATCGTGCCCTGGCGCATCACCGAAACCGTGTCGGTGATCGCCATGATCTCGCGCAGCTTGTGCGTGATGAGCACGATGGTTTTTCCTTGATCCTTCAATTGCTTGAGGATGCGGAAGAGGTGGTCGGCCTCGGCCGGCGTCAACACGCCCGTCGGCTCGTCGAGGATCAGGATCTCGGCGCCGCGATAGAGCGCCTTGAGGATTTCGACACGCTGCTGCAGGCCGACCGGCAGCTCTTCGATGATGGCGTCGGGATCGACCTCGAGCCCGTATTCGCGCTCCAGCCGGTCGAGTTCCGAGCGCGCTTTGGCGATGCTGCTTTTCAGCAGCACATCGTTCTCGGCGCCGAGGATGACGTTCTCCAGCACCGTGAAATTGTCGACCAGCATGAAATGCTGGTGCACCATGCCGATGCCGAGCGCGATGGCGTCGTTCGAGGTGTTGATCGACACCGGCTTGCCGCCGACGCGGATTTCGCCGCTGTCGGCCTGGTAGAAACCGTAGAGGATCGACATCAGCGTCGACTTTCCGGCGCCGTTCTCCCCGACAATGCCGTGGATCGTGCCGCGCGCGACCTCCAGGTTGATGTCGCGATTGGCGCGTACGGCGCCAAAACTCTTGTTGATGCCTATGAGCTCGATTGCGGCTTGCGCCATGCAGCCTGTCCCACTCGTTATTTTTTTATCGCTTGGTCAAAATGCCTAGCATGATGCCCCGCCCGTGCCAATTGGCCGGAACGCCATTCACTCTCGACAAATCCCCGCGCCCTTGTCAATTTCGAACCTGAGCAGGTTCCGCAAAAGTCTCCACCGTTTGCAATCAGAATCTGCGGGAACCAACAGAGCATAAGCAGATACTTGTGGGCATCCCACGAATATCTGCTTGGGTGGAGGCTCCACATTCGAAGGGTCGGTTTTGCATGGCAATACCTGACGATCGGTTGACGACGCTGGAAATCCGCGCCGCCGAGCAGGAAAAGACCATCGAGGAACTGTCCGGCCAGATTGCCGAACAGTGGAAGGTGATCGAGCGCATGGAGCGCAAGCTCGCAGCCCTCGCCGACCGTTTCCTGGAATTGGAGGAGCAGACCGCCTCCGACGTGCCGGTGACCAAGCCGCCGCATTGGTGAGAAGCCATGGGGAAAGACGGCCATGTCCACTGAAAGCGACAATGTCGCCAGGGCCGGCGATTATGTCTTTGGCCTGATGAACGACAGGGAACGCGCCCGCGCCGAGCGCGACCTCGAGATCGATCCCGCCTTTCGCGAGACGGTGCTGCGGCTGGCCGAGCGCTTGCGCGCCTTCGATCCCGCGGGGCCCGACGAGCGCGAAAACCGCTGGGAGCTGGTCACGCAACGCCTTGCCGAACTGCCGCAGATGCAGCCGCGGCTGGCCGGCGTCGCCGCCCGCGAGACGGAACCGCCGCCGCCAATGATCCATCGGCTCGAGCGCAAGCCCTATGGGGCCGGCCTGCATTCGCTCGGCGGCAGGCTGGGCTTCGTCATCGCGCTTGCCCTCATGGCGGCCTTTGCGCTCGGCTATCTCGCCGGCACGCTATAGGTCGCGTGACATCAGAAGCATCGGCGCGCCGTCCTGCTCGAAAGTTTCGACTGCCGACCACCCGAGCGCTTCGTAAAAGCCGCGCGCCTGCCAGGTGTAGAGATAGAGCGTTCCGACGCGGGCCGTCGCTGCATGGGCCTCTACGGTTCTGACCAGCGCCGTGCCGACACCGCCGCTTCGATAGGCTTCCTCGACGACCAGTCCGGCCAGCCATGGCGTCAGATTATGCGGCGAACTGATCTCGTCGCGGACGAGCATGCAGCTCCCGACCGGCCGGCCACGATCGTGGGCCACAAAGGCGGCCTCGAAGCCATCGCCGGCGATCAGCCCGCGCAGGCCGGCCTGTCCTCGTCGAGTGTCCGATCCGTGCCCTCGAAGAAAGCTTTGAGCCGAAGCCGCGCCATTGGTTCGAGGTCGTCCTCGGCCATCGCTTCAATTGCAGGCTGCATCACCGTCTCCAAATGAAACCGCCGGGCGTTGGCCCGGCGGTGAAGACAAAAAGTCGGAGCGGTTCAATCGCTGAACCGCTCTGGTTCAACTGCCGGTCAATACGGGCAATTGTTGTCGGCGGTATAGTCGTGGACCTGGACCTTGCCCGCGATGATATCGGCCTTGGCCTTTTCGACGGCCGCCTTCATCTCATCGGTCACCAGCGCCTTGTTGTTGTCGTCCATAGCGTAGTCGACGCCGCCCTCCTTCAGGCCGAGATTTTCGACGCCGCCTTTGAAGGTGCCGTTCTTGCCGTCCATGAAGGCGTTGTAGACGGCAACGTCGACGCGCTTCAGCATCGAGGTCAGCACCTTGCCGGGCTGCAGGCCGTTCTGGTTGGAATCGACGCCGATGCCGAGCTTGCCCGCATCGGCTGCCGCCTGCAGCACGCCGACGCCGGTGCCGCCAGCAGCCGCGTAGACCACATCGGCGCCCTGGTCGATCTGCGTCTTGGCGATCTCGCCGCCCTTGGCCGGGTCGTTCCAGGCGGCCGGCGTGTCGCCGGTCATGTTCTGGATCACCTCGGTGGCGCCGGCCGACTTGGCGCCGCCGACATAGCCGCATTCGAACTTGCGGATCAGGGGGATGTCCATGCCGCCGACAAAGCCGACCTTCTTCGACTTCGACGCCATCGCCGCCAGGATGCCGACGAGGTATGAGCCTTCATTCTCCTTGAACACCAGCGAGCGGACATTGGGCAGGTCGACGGCATCGTCGATGATGGCGAAGTTGAGATCGGTATATTCGGCCGCGACCTTCTTCAGCGCGTCCTCCCAGGCAAAGCCCGCCATGACGATCGGGTTGCGGCCGTCCTCGGCGAAGCGGCGCAGCGCCTGCTCGCGCTGCGAGGCGTTGGAGACCTCGAATTCGACATAGGGGATGCCGGTCTCGGCCTTGAACTTCTCCGCGCCATGATAGGCGGCCTCGTTGAAGGATTTGTCGAACTTGCCGCCCAGATCATAAAGGATAGCCGGCTGGACATCCGCGGCGAAAGCCGGAAGAACCATTGCGGTTGCGGCCAGAAGGCCGAGAACGATACGTTTCATGTGATCCACACCCTGTCGGTTATTTTTCCGTTTTTGCACCGCCTGCCCGCCCGGTTCTCCGGCGGGCTTGCGGCGCCAGGCAGGAAGTGTTTTTCCCCTCCCGCTCGCGGTCAATCTGGCACGGCGCGAAACAAAATTCACGTGGAATTTTGACCTGTTGGAAAAAGCGGTTACCGGCGGTTGGACTCTGCGTTTCGCCGTGGCCGACCCGTCCGCAGCAGCGTCAAAACTAGGGCCTTCAGGGACTTGGGGCGAATTCCGCGCCGCGGCGCTTGCGCCGATAGCCGATGGCGTAGAGCAGGAAGGCAAGCACCGCGAACACGGCAAAACCAGGCTGCGCGAGCACCCAGGCGACGGCGCCGTCCCAGACCAGCGAGGTTGTCTTGGCGCGCACGAAAGTCTCGAAGGCCGCGTGGGTATCCGGCGAGACAGCCAGCCAGCTTGTGTTGAGCGGCGTCATCACCAGCGCCGATGCTGCGACAGAGCGTGTCGTGTCGATCACCGCCATGATGACCGAGATCGACAGCGCAATCATGGCTGCCAGCCGAAAGATGAAACGCAACATCGACGCTCTCCCCGGGAACGCTCCCGTCTAGCCCGCAATCGACATAGAGCGTGCGTGGTTCCCGCGCAATCGCGGCCCGTGAAATTAGCGAGCCCGCGCCGGCTTGCGCCGGTTCACCCGCCAGATGGCGAAAATGCCGCCGGCGATCGCGCCGACGATCAGGCCGCCCAGGCCGACAAAAGCCGCGAAAAATCCGCAGGCGCCCTCGAAACAGCTCATATGCGTCAGGTCCGCGATCAGGGAGCCGGCGAAGAACCCGCCGCAGGCGCCGATCGCGCCGCCAAGCAGGATGCCGAGCAGCGCGGCAAGGATCGAGACCAGGACCGGCGGCCGCTCGGTCTCCGGATTGGCATAGACGGTCTCGGAGCCCGAACCGTTGCGCAGGAGATAGATGCAGAGCAGGCCGATCGCGATCTCGGCCACGGTGAAGCCCAGTGCCTCAACCGAGAACACGAAGGCGTAGGACACATAGGCCTGGCGCAGGACGAGCCAGATGATGATAGCGATCTGCCAGATCGTGTAATGGCGCGGGAAGCGGGCCGAGCGGTTGAAGGCAAGGCCAAGCAGGTACAATCCCCACAGGATGGTGATCACGCCGCCGGTCAAGCCGCCATAGACGAGCAGGAATGCATTTTCGGGCAGGCTGAAGTCGCCGATCAGCCGCCAGTTCGCAATCAGGCCATAGGCCGACAAGCCCATGACGATGACGAGCCACGCCACCGGGATGAAGGAAAGTCCGCTGTCCGGTCGCCCCGCGGGTTGCTGGTCGATCGACGCCATGCCAGGACGATGCCCCTCGCCCAAGCAATTCCGGCAAGGCCGCCTGGCGGCTTTTCGTCGGAAATTGCAAAAACCGAACTGGCAATTCCAGGGAACGCTCGCAACCGTTCACCGGGGTTGCATGAAAACAAAGATTTAGCGCAGTCGACAGCCGGGCGGAGGTGAAGTCAAGCATCACCGGCGCGGCACGATGGGCCTGTGCACATCATTCGAACGGATCGCCCCTCTTGACCCGCGCCCTCGGCTCGCTCCGCGGCAAAAGCCGCGGCAACGCCATTATGGCTTGGCATTCGCTTTCGGATCGACTAGATGAGCCCCGCGCCTGTTTGCCTAGACGGCTACCGGCGCAGGGAAGGGTTGCCTGCCGGTTGAAGGCACACCACATATCCGTTGAGGACTTCCCATGGGAGCATCTCCCCAACCCGCGCGGCGAAACCGGCAGCGCGAGATGTCAACGACGGAGAGGTGGCCGAGTGGTTGAAGGCGCACGCCTGGAAAGTGTGTTTACGGGAAACCGTAACGCGGGTTCGAATCCCGCTCTCTCCGCCAACCTTGCATCGGGCTCCTAAGCGTTGAATTAGTTTTTTGTCATCGTGCCCCACAGCGGTGCCTGCACGCCGGTACCGCCTGTGTCGCTCCGATGCTGCTCGATTGTTAAGCTCCGCCCCATTCAGACCGCCGGGCAAAAATCGCCGAAACCGCTGGTATCAGTGCGGGGCGAACGCGAACTGCTGCCCATCCGAGCAGAAATCTCGACCATCAAGCGAACTTTCCTTTCCGCCAGGCATCTTGGATGATGATATTGTCGAAATCCGGAGGCGCGTATGGAGCATGTGAGCCTTGCGCAGCGGAAAGGAACCAGCGATGCGGCGCTGGTCATGGAGGCCAGGAATGGCCAGGTGCACAGCCTCGGTCTGCTGTTCGAACGCCACCGGCCGCAGCTCTATGCGGCAGCCGTATCGCTGCTCGGCTACACGAGCAATGCCGAGGATGCCGTTCACGACACTTTCCTGACCGCTCTCGCGCGGCTCGACCAATTGCGCGAGCCCGCGGCCGTAGGCGGATGGCTTCACGCGATTCTCAGAAACTGCTGCCTGATCGAGCGGCGGCAGCGCCGGCCGCAGATCGGCGGCGCGCAGGCGGAGCAGCATTTCCGCGACATGCCGGACGACGAGCGGATCGAGACCGGCATCGAAACTCGCGAACTGCGCGACTGGGTGTGGGCGGCATTGCGGAAGCTGCCGGAAGAACATCGCGCCACGGTCATGCTGCGCTATTTCAGCTTCTACAATTCCTATGAGGAGGTTTCGACCATCCTCGGTGTTCCGGTCGGTACCGTGCGGAGCCGGCTGTTCGATGCCAAGATCAGACTGTCCGAGCTGCTCCTGTCCGCCGCAGGCGACCGCGACGAGACGCACGAGCAACTCCAGGCGGAACGCCGGTCATTTTATGAAGACGCCTTCCGCACGCTCTATTGCGGGCAGCGCGACAAGTTCCTCTCGCATTTCTCCGACGACTTGCAACTGATCTGGTCAACCACCGGCAACCGCTTCCGCGGCCGGGAACATTTCGATGCGGAGATGGATTCCGATCTGCAAACGGGCGTGCGGGTCCAGCCGAAGCGGATCATGGCGAGCGACAACATCACCGTGCTCGAGGCTGCGATCGCCAATCCGCCGGAAACGCCCTATCTCTGCCCGCCCGGCGTCGTGATGGTCATGAAGGAGGGCGCAGCGCAGGTGGAGCGTCTCTACCTTCATATGGCTGCGCGTCCTCCGTTTCCGATGGACTGACGCCGACGAACTATCGCTCGTTCTCGCCGAGCGAACTTTTGCGGCTGCGAATGCATCTCTTTCCCATAGGGACCGCAGTGGTCCCCAGACCGGGAGGAGTTCCATGATGACCGCTTTGCTTTCCACCTTCGCGCGGGTGCTGGCCGCCGGCGGCACCGCTGCATTTCTAATCTATGTTCCATCGTCCGCTTATGCCGACGATGCGTCCAATGCCCTCGCCACAACCCATAAGGATATCGAACAGACCTTCGGCAAGGTGCCGGATTTCCTCAAGGCGCTTCCCGACAGCGGGTTGCCCGGAGCCTGGGCGGAAACCAAGGCTCTCGAGTTCAGCGACGGCGCCCTGACCGTGAAGACCAAAGCCCTGATCTCCCTCGCCGTATCGGCGCAGATCCCTTGCAACTACTGCATCTGGTCCGACACGGTCTCGGCCCGGCAGGCGGGCGCCACCGACGCCGAAATCAAGGAGGCGGTGGCGATGGCGGCCATCACACGGCATTGGAGCACGATCTTCAACGGCATGCAGGTGGACTTCGAGCAGTTCAAGAAGGATCTGGGCGGCGACACCACTGCCAACAAGTAGCGGCGCGGCGCCAATTCTCGGCGAGCGGTGGGCAATGGCATCCGTTCGCCGGGTTGGCGCTGCCCCGCCACCTGTCCGCAAGGCAGCGCGAACCGCTCCAACATTTCCGGAGGGCTACATGGCTGCGTGCAACTCGTTCGCACCGAGCCCGACAAGGCCTGGGATTCATCGCAGCGCCCATATGGCGCCAGAACTTCGATGCTTTGACCGGCACCGCAATTGCGTCGGTGTCGTCTATCAAAGCAACGAGCGTATCCGAGTCCCCATGCCCATTCTGGCCGTTGAGTTGAACCTAGCCTCGCCCGACAGGCCGCCCATCCAATAGCGTCGCCCGGCTGGCCGCTGCAACTCCGAGCCAACCCTCCGTGCACCGGCCATAGCGCTCAATGACGACCTTCGTGCTCGACCAGGTGATATCTGAAACGATCGCGCACGAATTCGTTGAAGAATTGCCCTTTCGAGAACGCCGCCTTGAAAGCCGTATAGACCTCGGGCCCCACGTCCTCATAGTTGTATTGCCTGCCGGTTGGGACGAACCATACCGAAAGGATCCGCCTCGACGGATCGTAATGGATATTCCGGATCGCGGTGGAAGGCATGTGCCGCCTCCTGCTTCCAACTCTTAATCCTTCTTCCAACTCTTAATCCTTCGTGCGCCCCTCGGTTCCACATGCCTGACCGGCCTTGCAGAAGCGCTCTCATTGCCTATCTCAGCGCCATGTCATCAGTCAGGAACCGAACCGGCGGGGGCGCTTTCCAGGGCGATCTCTTCGGTGCGCCCACCGGCCTGCCGCCCGCAAGCGTGCCTGAAGGCTTCTCTTACCAGCCGGACCTGATTACCCGCGATGAGGAAGATGAACTCGTCGGTCACATCCAGCACCTGCCTTTCAAGCCGTTCGATTTCCACGGCCATCTTGCCAACAGACAGGTCGTCGGCTTCGGCCTGCGCTATGATTATGAGCGCCGCCAAGTGCTCGAAGCGCCACCGATTCCGGACTTCCTGCTGCCGCTTCGGGCGAAGGTCGCCGCCTTCGCGGGCGTCCCGGCAGCCGAATTCGCACAGGTGCTGGTCAACGAGTATCGTCTCGGCGCCGGCATAGGCTGGCACCGGGACAAACCGCATTTCGAGCTCGTTGCGGGCGTCTCGCTCCTGGCGCCCTGCAACTTCCGGCTGCGCCGCAAGAACGGCGCGGCATGGGACCGTGAAACGATCGAGGTCGAGCCCAGATCCATCTATCTCATGGCCGGCCCGGCGCGGAACGAGTGGGAACACTCCATCCCGCCGGTCGAACGCCATCGCTATTCGGTTACGTTGCGGACAATGCGGGCTCTTTAAGCCGCACCGGCGACTATCCGGGAACCATCGCCGGACCCGCGGGGTTGTGTCGTCAGAATTTCGAGATCGAAAGGAAAGACGATGCGTATGTTGACGATGGTCCTGACGCTGTCGGCAATGGCATTGGCGCAGCCCGCTTCCGCTCAACGCGCCGATCCGCAGCCGCCGCAAGCGTTGCCTCCTGCCCAGGAGCCCATCCCCGGCCAGCCGCAGCCCGGCCAGGACGCCGCTGCCCAGAATGTCACTAACATCGTCGTGGTGGCGATGGAGGACTTGCCTTCGGAAGTGAAGGCGCAGGCCGAAGCCATAGTCACCAGGACGACGGCCAAGGAACTGGCCAAGCTGCAGAGTTCGGTCGACGCCTCGCCCGAGGCGACGTCGGTCCTGCACGCGAACGGGCTGAACTCCTCGCAGGTCGTCGCCGCCAACATCGACGGTGACGGCACGCTGACGCTGATCATCCAGACGACGGCCTGACCAGGGAGGCATGCCCTGGCCGGACGGCGGTCGACGGGCCGCGGTCCGCATTCGATCCTCACTTTTGCGGAGGCCGTCATGACCGAATCCGCGGTCCGCAACTTCACGCTGAACTTCGGGCCGCAGCACCCTTCGGCGCATGGCGTGCTCAGGCTGGTGCTCGAACTGGACGGCGAGATCGTCGACCGTGCCGACCCGCATATCGGGCTCCTGCATCGCGGCACCGAGAAGCTCATCGAATACAAGACCTATCTCCAGGCCCTGCCTTATTTCGACCGGCTCGATTATGTCGCGCCGATGAATCAGGAGCATGCCTTCTGCCTCGCCGCCGAGAAGCTGCTCGAACTGTCCGTGCCCCGGCGCGGCCAGTTGATCCGCGTGCTGTTTTGCGAGATCGGCCGGCTCCTGTCGCATCTTCTCAATGTCACCACGCAGGCCATGGACATCGGCGCGCTGACGCCGCCGCTCTGGGGCTTCGCCCAACGCGAGAAGCTGATGGTTTTCTATGAACGCGCATCCGGCGCCCGCATGCACGCGAATTATTTCCGTGTCGGCGGCGTGCATCAGGACCTGCCGGAAAAGCTGCTCGACGACATCTGGGATTTCTGCGATCCGTTCCTGAAGGCTTGCGACGATCTCGAAGGCCTGCTCACCGACAACCGCATCTTCAAGCAGCGCAATGTCGATGTCGGCGTGATCTCGCTCGACGACGCCTGGGGCATGGGCTTCTCCGGCCCCATGGTGCGCGGCTCGGGCGCCGCCTGGGACCTGCGCAAGGCGCAGCCCTATGAATGCTACTCGGAGATGGATTTCGACATCCCCATCGGCAAGCATGGCGACTGCTACGATCGCTATCTGGTGCGTATGGAGGAGATGCGCCAGTCCGTGCGGATCATGCGGCAGTGCTTGGAAAAGCTCCGCTCGGCCGATGGCCGGGGTCCGGTCGCGGTGCCCAACCATAAGATCACGCCGCCGCGGCGCGCCATCATGAAGCGCTCGATGGAGGCGACCATCCATCACTTCAAGCTCTATACCGAAGGCCACCGCGTGCCGCCTGGCGAAGTCTATGCGGCCGTCGAGGCGCCGAAGGGCGAGTTCGGCGTCTATCTGGTCTCGAACGGCAGCAACATTCCCTATCGCTGCAAGATACGCGCGCCCTCCTTCGCCCATCTCCAGGCGATGGATTTCCTGTCGCGCGGGCACATGGTGGCGGATGTCGCGGCGATCATCGGTTCGCTCGACATCGTCTTCGGCGAGATCGACCGCTAACGCGGAGGAGAGCCCGGCGCCTCTCCTTCGTTTCCGTCAACCGTCGAGTCCGACGCGATCCCGCCGACGCAACCGCTCTAATGCATGAACACCGCTCTCAGCCAGGCAAAAATGCCCGCTCCCGGAGAGATCGCCGCGCGCACGCGCGATGCCGCCCAGCGGGCCGGCATGTTGGCGCCGACGTGGCAATGGCAGACGACCTCATGCAGCTGCCAGTCGCTCATTTCGAAGAAGCGCCTGGCTTCACCGTAGGTGTCGTCCCGCAAGCCTTGCGCGCGAAAGATCGGATCCTCGAAAGCGACGGTGATCGCCGATCCGTCCGTGCGCATTCTTTGACGCACATCAGGCGAAGCGTATTCGGTGCCCGTCAGCGCCGTTAGGCGGCGGCCGGGGTCTTGTTCGAGAAGTTGCGCCCAGCGCTCAAGGCGCTGGCCACGATTGGCGATGAGAGCCGGTGCTTCGGCATGAACGTCGGCAACGGCGTTGATTTGGTCAAGGGTTTGGTGCTTCACGGCCGTCTCCTGTATCGGCAAATTGGCCACCCGCTGGCAATGGAACTAAGGCACGGCCAGTCGCCGGCAAGAGCCGGAACAGGCGCGCAGAATCATTTGATCGCCACTTGCCGTCATGGCGCGGCGCGATCGTGTCGGAACCATCCGCGGGCGTGGCCGTTCTGCCAGCCTGCGCTGCCGATCCCTCCCGACGAAGCGTCTGAATGCGGCGGAGATCACACCGTCGGCTAAGGTCGGGCAGGAGATCCCGGTTTTTGGATCGCAGCAAAGCTTGTCGGGCACAGAGCGGAAGGAAAACGCGATGGCCATTCTCCCCAATCCGGACCCATCCCCCACGCCGGTGCCCACCCCGCCGCCAATCCCGGAGCCGAAGCCGGTGCGCGAGCCGGATCCGGACCGGCTGCCCGACGAGGAGCCGATCCCCAATCCCGACGAGAATGACGCGCCGCCCAAGCATTCCGTAACCAAGCCTCGCCGGCGTTGATAGCCTTGCGGGAGGCGCGCCGAATGCTCCTCCCATGAGCCATCATCATTCCCCGCGCATCGTCGCCTGGAAGGTGGGCAGGTGCCTCTTCTGCGCCTCGATCATGCGCTCGCGGTAGACGCCGTAGATGACGTCGGTGTCGTGCAGCGTGACGCCCGCGATGGTCGGCGAGGCGAAGACCGGCAGCTCGATGCCGCGCTTCGACAATTGCTCGGCGGTGCGGGCGAGCAATTCATGCGCCATGATCATCGCCAGCACCGTCGAGGAACCGGCCACCGGGCGGCTCCAGCCTTCGATCGGCACCACCGCGTCCTCGATCGGGGAGCAGGTGTCGATGACGAGGTCGGCCGCGTCCGCCAACCGCTTGCCGGAGGAGTGCGTGGCCGGCTTGTCGAGATTGTTCTTGCTGGTGACGGCAACGACGAAGATGCCGCGCTTCTTGGCGTAGAGCGCGGTGTCGATGCCCGACGAATTGCGGCCGCTATGGCCGAAGATGATGATGGAGTCTCCCTCGTTCAGCGGCTGATGGTCCAAGAATTTCTCGGCATATTTCTCGGTCCGCTCCAGCCATAAAAGCTCGCGCACGCCGCCGGCGCCGAGCACGTTGTGCCACATCACGCGCGGGTCGGTGAGCGGGTTGAAGCCGACGAAGCTGCCGTAGCGCGGGAACATCTCCTGCGCCGGCAGCACCGAATGGCCAGAGCCGTAGAGATGGACCAGCCCGCCATTTTGCAGCGTGTCGGCGAAGCGGCTCGCCGCCTGGCCGAAGGCTTCTTCATTGGCCTTCGATGCCTGTTCGATGAGGGCGACGAGACGGGGGATGTAGAGATCGGACACTTCGGTACTCCTGTTGATCGTGTCAGCTTCTGGTGTTCGGGAGGCGGCTGGCGCGCAGCGTCGAGCGTATTTCGTAGCGGTCGCCGCGCATGACGGAGACGGTGAATTCGAACGGACCGCGCTCGTCGATGGTGATGCGCTCGACGACGAAGGCGGGACTGCCCGCGGGCAGGTCGAGGAGCTCGGCGTCCGTCGCGCTGACCGCGCCAACGCGGTAGTTCTCGCGCGCCTCGACCGGCACGATGCCGTACTGACGCTCCAGCGCCTCGTAGAGCGAGCCCTTGAGCAGCCCGGCGTCGAGGAAGCCCGGTACGCGCGCGGCTGCCAATTGCGCCGTCTGGATACCGATGGGCTCGTTGTTGCCTAGCCGCAGTCGCCTGATCCGCACGATAGGATCGCCCTCCTCGATCTCCAGCGCGCCGGCCGCCGCCGCATTCGCCGTCGTCAGGCTGCAATCGAGCAGGCGCGAGCCGGCGACCACGCCGATATTGCCCATCTCCTGGGTGAAGGAGGTGAGCTCGCGTGTGCCGGCGACCAGCGTGGCCGAGCGCACGAAAGTGCCCCGTCCGTGTTCGCGCCTGAGCAGCCCGCTTTCCTCCAGATTGCGCAGCGCGTGGCGCAGCGTGATGCGGCTGACGCCGAACAAGGCGCAGAGCCGGTCCTCGGCCGGGATCTGGTCGCCGGTCGCCCACTCGCCGCTCTTGACGATGGCGCGGATCGCCTCCTCGACCTGGTACCAGAGCGGCTCCGGTCGCCTGCGGTCCGGCTGCTGAAAGCTCGCTTCGTTCATCGGATCTGCCTCCACCCGCTTCCCGCCTGTCCGGCAAGCGCGGCCCCAACCAGGCCGGCGCGAGAGCCGAATTTTCCAGGCCTAAGTTCGATGCCGCGCAGATGCGGCGGCAATTGACGCCGTAGCGCCGCAAGCAAAGGCGGCGCGATCACATCCAGCGCGTCCGCCAGACCGCCCGAGACCAGGATGATACCCGGATCGAGCAGCCCCACGGCGCCGGCGAGCGCCGTGCCGAGCTGGCGCGCCGGCACCTCGAGCAGGGTCTGCGCGGCAAGCTGGCCTGCCTTGGCGGCGGCGATCAGCTGGCGGCTGTCGGCCAGTCCGATCTGTGCGGCAAGGGCGTCCAGCGCGCGGCCGGAGGCGACACGTTCCAGCCAGCCGCTGCGATCCTCGCCGTGGTCCTTGACGTCGGCGCTGGCCCAGCCGAAGGAGCAGGCGCCGCCATGCGCGCCGGCGACGATGCGGCCATTGGCCAGCACCGCCGAGCCAATGCCTGTGCCGATTGCCAGCAGGATCGCGTCGGACACGTCCTTGGCCGCGCCTTGCGCCGCTTCCGCGAGCAGCGCGATCTGCGCGTCATTGCCGACCGCCACGCGAAGGTCGGGAAACAGCGCCGCAATATCGACGCCGTCGAGCCAGGGCAGGTTCGGGATCCAGCGGCAGACCGCCCCTTCGACAAGGCCCGGGACAGCAAGCCCGAGCGCTTCGGCCTCGCCCGCGGCCGCAAGCGCGCGGATACGCGTCTCGAACGCATCGAGACTGCCCGGCGCCGGCTCGCGGACTTGCGGCGCAAGGGCGCTGATATCGCCCGTATGGACGGCGGCGCGCAGATTGGTGCCGCCGAGATCGATGGCGAGAACCCGTGTCATCTCTCGTGGCTCCGATCAGCATCTTTTCAAATGTCATTATAACGACATGATGCCACCCGCAAGAGCCGCAAAGACGTTGATGGCTATCGATCGATCGGACATCGGCCAGGAAGCTGCATCTTATCTCGATGATTTGTTTATGTTATCTAACTGCATCGAGATCATCGAGGCTTTCATCTGCAAACAGGATCCGCACGTCCATTTGCGAGAGGCCTTGCGCCTTTGCTCAAACTTGTCATAACGTCATCCGCTCTGATACGGTTAAGTGGAGGATGCCGATGTCGCTGGCCCGGATCTCGAAACTGGCTCTCGCCGCGGGGCTCGTTGCCCTGCCCGCGAGCGGCTGGGCGCAATCGGTGAACATCTCCTATCTGACGCATTGGTCGCCGGAGACGGTGGCCCTGCTCGAAGCGGCAGCCAAGGATTTTTCCAAGGAGCACCCGGATGTCGCCATCACCGTGCGCGCGGTTCCGTTCGGCGATCTGCTGACAACGCTGCGCTCGCAGGGCGGCTCCTCCGACGGTCCGACGATCGGCGGCATCTACGATCTGTGGCTGCCGGAACTGGCGCGGGACAAGCTCGTCGCCCCTGCTCCCGACGCGGTGGCAGCCGAGGTGAAGAGCGCCTGGCCGGCGGGCGTCGTCAGCGCCGCCTCGGTCGGCGGCACGCTCTACGGCATTCCGAACGAGATCGACGTCTACGCGCTGAACTACAACAAGGAACTATTCAAGGAAGCGGGCATCGCCGCTCCGCCCAAGACCTGGGCCGAATTCAAGGATGCCGCCGCGAAGCTGACCAATAAGGACAAGGGCCAACAGGGCTTCGGCATGATCAATTCATGGGCGGCGGGGGTGGTCCATCCTTTCGCCTCGCTGCTCGTCTCCAATGGTGGCAATCTGGTCAAGGATGGCAAGCCGGCGCTGGACAGTCCCCAGGCCGCCGAAACCTTCGCGCTCTATGAAGATTTGATAAAATCCGGCGCGAGCAATCCGGCGATGGCGACGGCAGACGCCAACACAACCGGTCCGTTCCTCGACAATTTCGTCTCCGGCAAGACCGGCATGATCATCATGGCCAACTGGTGGGAAAGCGCGCTGAAGACCGGCATGGGCGACAAGTTCGCCAACGTCGCCACAGCACCGATCCCCGTCGGCCCGCACGGCGACAAGCCGCATTCGATCTCCTATTCCTGGATGACCGTCGTCAACGCCAAGGCGGGCGAAGCCGAGCAGAAGGCAGCCTGGGAGTTCCTCGCCTGGCTGAACAACCCGAAATCGGGCAAGAACGGCGCCTCGGCCATGTCCGACATATTGATGTCTATGGGCATCCTGCCGTCACGCACTTCCGACGTCGAAGCGCATAAGGACAAGCTCGGCTCCGAATTCCTGTCCGGCTATGTCTCGGTGCTTGCCGATGCGCGGCCCTTCCCGGTCGTGCCCGGCGGCCAGGAATTCTCGGAATCGCTGCAGCAGACGCTCGAGGCGTTGCAGTATGGACAGGTCTCGGCCAAGGATGCGCAGGCGAACGCGCAGGCCGACGCCACGTCGATCCTGGAGCGCGCTGCCAAGTAAGTTCGGGTTCCTGACCGGAAGCAGGTGAATGGCCAGAGCTTTTCGTGCCTCGGCGGGCATCATGCTTGCGCCCGCCGTGACATTGATCGGCGTGTTCGTTCTCGTGCCGATGCTGCTCACCATCTGGCTGTCGTTCCAGGACTGGTCGACGCACACGCCCTTTTCCGAGGCGAGCTTCACCGGGCTTGACAATTTCCAAGAAATCTTCGGCCCGACCTCGGTCGGCCGCGATTTCAAGACGGCGCTGCTCAATACCGCAATCTACACTGCGCTCTCGGTCATCCTCATCCTGCCTTTGTCGGTCGCCTTCGGCCTGATGGTCTATCAGCGCGAGGTCGCCGGCGGCACGGCGCTGCGCACGGTGCTGTTTTCCACCTACATGGTGCCGATGATCGCGGTGGCGCTCGTCTGGTCGAAGCTCTATTCGCCGAGCGAGGGACCGCTCAACCAGTTGCTCGGCCTCGTCGGCATCGGTCCGCAGCCCTGGCTCTCCTCGCCGCGCTCGGCGTTGCTCTCCATCGTCTTCCTCAATGTCTGGCAGCAGGTCGGCTACTTCACGGTGCTCGCCATCGCCGGGCTGATACAGATCCCCGGCAGCCTCTATGAGGCGGCGACGCTCGACGGCGCCAACGGCCGAGAACAGTTCCGCTTCATCACCCTGCCCTTGCTTCGCCGCACGCTTCTGTTCAGCGCCGTTATCGCCATCATCAACGCCGTGCAGGTGTTCGAGCCGGTGGCGCTGATCACGCAAGGCGGACCGGTGGGCTCGACCAACGTGCTCACCTACCATATCCGCCGCGTCGGCATCGAACGCGCGCAGGGCGGGCTGGGCTCCGCCATGGCGGTGATGCTGATGCTATCGCTGATCGTCTGCGTTTCGGCGCTGTTTGCCTTCGTCGATCGCAAGGACAGCGAATGAGCGCGGCAACCCGGTCGCTGTCGCGCGAGCGCCCGTCGGGCCGCAAGGCGCTGCTTGCGACCGCAATGCTTCTGGTCGCCGTCGCATCCGCCTTCCCACTGGCCTGGATGGTGCTGTCCAGCCTGAAGACGTCGGCCGAGACCATGCAGGTGCCGCCGGTGTGGATCCCGCATACGCCGACGCTGGAGGCCTATGGCAAGGTCGCCGGCGTCATCAATCTTGGACGCTCGATGTGGAATTCCTTGGTCATCGCCACGGTCACCACCGCCGGAATCCTGGTCACCAGCATGATGGCCGGTTACGCTTTCGCCAAATATTCCTTCCCCGGCCGCTCGCTGCTCTTCGCGCTGCTGATCGCCACCATGTTCCTGCCGCCGATCGTGACGCTGATCCCGCTCTATCGCATGGTCGGATCGATGGGACTGAGCGCAAGCCTTGCCGGCATCATCGTGCCCAACCTTGCCAATGCTTTCGGCATCTTCCTGATGCGCCAGTTCATCGCCGGTGTGCCGGATGACCTGATCGACGCCGCCCGCATGGACGGCGCCTCCGAGTTGCTCATCCTGTTCAAGATCGTGGCGCCGAGCGTAGCACCCGCGATTGCGGCGCTCGCGCTCTTCGCCTTCGTCTATCACTGGAACAGCTATCTCTGGCCGCTTACCGTGCTGCAGGGCAATGCCGACGCCTATCCGATCGTCATCAGCCTGAGCCGACTCTTGAGCTACAACAGGGGCGCAATCAACACCGGCCTGGTGATGGCCGGCGCCACGCTCGCTGTGCTGCCGCCGCTGGTACTCTTCGTCTTTCTGCAGCGCTTCTTCGTCGATTCGATCGTGGGGTCCGCGATCAAGGGGTAACCATCAGCACGACAGCAGTGTTCATGATTTGATGCCCCGCAGGTAATGAAGGCCCAACCAGTTGAGTGGGCCGCCTTCTATGCGCTCGAACCCGGCTGCTGCCAGCGGTTCGCGAAGGCGGTGCAGGTCGAATTGGCCATGCAGGCCGTGCTTTGCCGACAGGTGTCTGCGCTCGCCCGCCGGTCCGGCGTAGTCGATCACCAGCAGCCGCCCGCCGGGGGGCAGAACGCGCGCGGCCTCGCGCAGACAAAAACCGCGCCTTGCCTCCGGCACCATGTGCAGCACCGTCGTGAAAGTGACTACATCGAAGCGACCTTCCTCGAACGGCAGCTCGGCCGCATCAGCATGATGAAATGGGATATCGAGGCCGGCCCGGCTCGCCTTGCGGCGCGCGGCGGCAAGCATCTTTTCGGAAACGTCGACGCCAACCACCGATCCGCCGGGCTGCACGCGGCGCCAGGCCGAAATCGCCTGAGTGCCGGTGCCGCATCCGACGTCCAGCAAGTGGAAGCCCGGCGCCAGGCCGGCAAGATCGAGCAGGGCCTCGCGATAGGCCCTGTCGCGCCCGCGGGTCAATATCAGCACCAGCAGATCATAGAGGCGCGGAAAGCCGATGCCCCTGTTGGCCTCAGGGCCGATCGCGGCCCCCGCGTGTGCTTCGCTTCGCATATGATGCATGTTCGTCACGTCCTTTCTTCAGCAGCGCAAGGTCCGGGCCGGATACCGGCATAGGGCTGCGGCTGGCGCAGTTTCGAAACAGCTCGTATAATAATGGACAGCTTGTTCGGGTTTTTCGACGGAAGAAGCGGAGGGAACGTTCGTTAGCGGACAATTCGAGCCCGCTGTCCCGGAAAAGTCGCCCAATCCGTGTGACAGCAAAGGAGCGAACCCAATGCCTCGGGAAATCGACCGGAGAGCCGCCCGCACCCGCAGGGCCCTTCATCAGGCGCTGCTGGTGCTGATGCTGCGCAAGGGCTACGAGGCCCTTTCGGTGCAGGACATTATCGACGAAGCCGATGTCGGCCGCTCGACATTCTATGCGCATTATACCGGCAAGGAGGACTTGCTGCGCAGCGGCTTCCAGATGCTTCGGGAGGAGCTCAAGGAGGCGCAGTCGGCGGCGAGCGCCCGAGCCGAAGCATCGCACGATGATCCGTTAGGCTTTAGCGCAGCCATGTTCGAGCATGCGGCCCGATATGCCGACCATTACCGCACGATGATTGGCGGGCGGGGCG
>NZ_JAIUHK010000025.1:0-90577 GCF_020165075.1 Mesorhizobium sp. CA4 | reverse complement strand
CGTGAAGGCGGCCGCACCGTCGGTGCCGGCATCGTCGTCACCATCAAGGAATAATTGGACTGAAACGGATCTGTCGCGGGCGCGGGAGCTGCCCGCGCCGCGCCAGAACAAGGAATTGACGCATGAACGGACAGAATATCCGCATCCGCCTTAAGGCGTTTGACCACCGGGTGCTCGACGCCTCGACGCGCGAAATCGTGTCGACCGCCAAGCGCACCGGCGCCAACGTCCGCGGCCCCATTCCGCTGCCGACGCGGATCGAAAAATTCACGGTCAACCGGTCGCCCCACGTCGACAAGAAGAGCCGTGAGCAGTTCGAAATGCGCACGCACAAGCGGCTGCTCGACATTGTCGATCCGACCCCGCAGACGGTCGATGCTTTGATGAAGCTCGATCTGGCGGCCGGTGTCGACGTCGAGATCAAGCTCTAAGGAATGGAGCGCGGCAAGGGGCGTTGCCCCCGGCCCGGAACTCTAAAGGAATTGAACCGATGCGTTCAGGTGTGATTGCAAAGAAGGTGGGAATGACCCGCATCTATAACGATGCCGGGGAACACGTTCCCGTCACCGTTCTCCAGATGGAGAACTGCCAGGTCGTGGCTCAGCGCACGCAGGAGAAGAACGGCTACACCGCCGTCCAGCTCGGCGTTGGCCTTGCCAAGGTGAAGAACACGTCGAAGGCGATGCGCGGCCATTTCGCCGCCGCTTCCGTCGAGCCGAAGGCGAAGCTCGCCGAGTTCCGCGTGTCGGCCGACAACATGATCGACGTCGGCGCCGAGCTGACCGTCGAGCATTTCGTCGCCGGCCAGAAGGTGGACGTCACCGGCACCTCGACGGGCAAGGGTTTCCAGGGCGTGATCAAGCGGCACAACATGGGTGGTGGCCGCGCGACCCACGGTAACTCGGTCTCGCACCGCACGCACGGTTCGACCGGCCAGCGCCAGGACCCCGGCAAGGTGTTCAAGGGCAAGAAGATGGCCGGCCACATGGGCGACACCCGCGTCACCACGCAGAATGTCGAAGTCGTCTCGACCGACGCCGATCGCGGCCTGATCCTGATCCGCGGCGCGGTTCCCGGCGTCAAGGGCGCCTGGATCCTGGTTCGCGACGCCGCCAAGGTTGCGCTGCCGGCCAATGCGCCGAAGCCGGCCGCGATCCGTGCCGCTGCCGCCAAGAACGAAGCCCCGGCCACTGAGGGAGCCGAATAATGGATCTCAAGATCACAACGCTGGGCGGCAAGGACGCCGGCAAGGTGAAACTCTCCGAGGAGATTTTCGGCCTTGATCCGCGCGAAGACATCCTGCAGCGCGTCGTGCGCTGGCAGCTCGCCAAGAAGCAGCAGGGCACGCACAAGGCCAAGGGCCGCGCCGAAATCGCACGCACCGGCGCCAAGATGTACAAGCAGAAGGGTACGGGCCGCGCCCGTCACCACTCGGCTCGCGCTCCGCAGTTCCGCGGTGGCGGCAAGGCACACGGCCCGGTCGTTCGCAGCCATGAGCACGAGCTGCCGAAGAAGGTCCGTGCGCTGGGCTTGAAGCATGCTCTCTCGGCCAAGGCCAAGAGCGCTTCGCTCATCATCGTCGACGAGCTGAAGCTCGCCGACGCCAAGACCAAGGCGCTGGTGGCGAACCTCGAGACGCTGGGGCTGACCAACGCCCTGGTGATCGGCGGCGCCGAGCTTGACCAGAACTTCAAGCTGGCCGCGACCAACATTCCGAACATCGACGTGCTGCCCATCCAGGGCATCAACGTCTACGACATTCTGCGCCGCGGCACGCTGGTCCTTTCGAAGGCCGCCGTCGAGGCTCTCGAGGAGCGCTTTAAATGACCGACCTCCGTCACTACGACGTGATCGTCTCGCCGGCGATCACCGAAAAGTCGACCATGGCTTCCGAGCAGAACCAGGTCGTCTTCAACGTCGCCAAGAAGGCGTCGAAGCCGGAAATCAAGGCTGCCGTGGAAGCTCTCTTCGGCGTCAAGGTGACGGCTGTGAACACGCTCGTCCGCAAGGGCAAGATCAAGCGCTTCCGCGGCACCGTTGGCCGCCAGGGCGATGTCAAGAAGGCGGTTGTGACGCTGGCCGACGGCCAGTCGATCGACGTCGCGACGGGTCTCTGAGCAAGGCCGCGAGGACAGGACAATGGCACTTAAGAAATTCAACCCGGTAACGCCGAGCACCCGCCAGCTGGTCATCGTCGACCGCTCGGGTCTCTATAAGGGCAAGCCCGTCAAGGGCCTGACCGAAGGCCTGACCAAGTCGGGCGGCCGCAACAATTACGGCCGCATCACGGCCCGCTTCATCGGCGGCGGTCACAAGCGTTCGTACCGCATCATCGACTTCAAGCGTAAGAAGTACGACGTTGTCGGCACGGTCGAGCGTATCGAATACGATCCGAACCGCACCGCCTTCATCGCGCTGATCAAGTATGACGATGGCGAGCTGTCCTACATCCTGGCTCCGCAGCGCCTGGCTGCCGGCGACAAGATCGTGGCCGGCGAAGCGGTTGACGTGAAGCCGGGCAATGCGATGCCGCTGGCCTCGATGCCGGTCGGCACGATCGTCCACAACATCGAGCTGAAGCCGGGCAAGGGTGGCCAGGTCGCCCGTTCGGCTGGCGGTTACGCCCAGCTCGTCGGCCGCGACCAGGGCATGGCGATCCTTCGCCTCAACTCGGGCGAGCAGCGCGTCGTGCACGGCTCCTGCATGGCCACCGTCGGTGCCGTGTCGAACCCCGACCACGGCAACATCAACGACGGCAAGGCCGGTCGCACCGTGTGGCGCGGCAAGCGCCCGCACAATCGCGGCGTGGCCATGAACCCGGTCGATCATCCGCATGGCGGCGGCGAAGGCCGCACCTCGGGTGGCCGTCATCCGGTTTCGCCCTGGGGCAAGCCGACCAAGGGCAAGAAGACGCGGTCCAACAAGGCGACCGACAAGTTCATCCTGCGCTCGCGCCATCAGCGCAAGAGCTAAGAAGAGGTAACGCCAAGTGACTCGTTCGATTTGGAAAGGCCCCTTCATCGACGGCTACCTTCTCAAGAAGGTGGACAAGGTTCGTGAAGGTGGTCGCAATGAGGTGATCAAGATGTGGAGCCGTCGCTCCACCATCCTGCCGCAGTTCGTCGGCCTCACCTTCGGTGTCTACAACGGCCAGAAGCACGTCCCGGTCTCGGTGAACGAGGACATGGTCGGCCACAAGTTCGGTGAATTCGCTCCGACCCGGACCTATTACGGTCACGGCGCGGATAAGAAGGCGAAGAGGAAATAATCATGGGCAAGGCCAAAGCTCCGCGCAGGCTTGCTGATAACGAGGCGCGTGCCGTTCTGCGCACGATCCGTATCAGCCCGCAGAAGCTGAACCTGGTTGCCGCGCTGATCCGCGGCAAGAAGGTCGCGACAGCGCTTTCCGACCTCGAATTCTCGGCCAAGCGGATTTCCGGCACGGTCAAGAAGACGCTGGAATCGGCGATCGCCAACGCGGAAAACAATCACGACCTCGACGTCGATGCGCTGGTCGTGGCGGAAGCCTATGTCGGCAAGTCCATCGTCATGAAGCGTTTCCACGCTCGTGGCCGCGGTCGCGCCAGCCGTATCGAAAAGCCGTTCTCGCACCTCACGATCGTCGTTCGTGAAGTCGAGGAAAAAGGGGAGGCCGCATAATGGGCCAGAAAGTCAATCCGATCGGGCTGCGTCTCGGCATCAACCGTACCTGGGATTCGCGCTGGTTCGCGAACACCGGCGAGTACGGCCAGCTGCTGCATGAGGACATCAAGATCCGCAAGTATCTTGAGAAGGAACTCAAGCAGGCCGCGATCTCCAAGGTCGTGATCGAGCGTCCGCATAAGAAGTGCCGCGTCACCATCCACGCCGCGCGCCCGGGCCTCATCATCGGCAAGAAGGGCGCCGACATCGAGAAGCTTCGCAAGAAGCTGACCGAGATGACGAAATCCGAAACGCATCTCAACATCGTTGAAGTGCGCAAGCCGGAAATCGACGCGACGCTGATCGCCCAGTCGATCGCCCAGCAGCTCGAGCGCCGTATCGCGTTCCGCCGTGCCATGAAACGTGCCGTTCAGTCGGCCATGCGTCTCGGCGCCGAAGGCATCCGCATCAACTGCTCCGGCCGTCTCGGCGGCGCCGAAATCGCGCGCATGGAGTGGTACCGCGAAGGCCGCGTGCCGCTGCATACGCTGCGCGCCGATGTCGACTACGGCACGGCCGAGGCTAACACGGCCTACGGTATCTGCGGCGTCAAGGTGTGGGTGTTCAAGGGCGAGATCCTCGAGCACGACCCGATGGCTTCCGAGCGCCGTGCAACCGAAGGTGATGCCGCGCATGGCGGCGGCGGTGCTGGTGGCGAGCGCGAACGCGGCCGCCGTCGCGAGAACGCCTGAGACATTTGAGAATTTGGAGTTAGAACGATGCTGCAGCCAAAGCGCACAAAGTTCCGCAAGCAGTTCAAGGGCCGTATCCACGGTACCGCCAAGGGCGGCACCAGCCTGGATTTCGGCGGTTTCGGGCTGAAGGCGCTTGAGCCCAACCGCGTCACCGCGCGCGAGATCGAGGCGGCCCGCCGCGCGATCACCCGCGAGATGAAGCGCGCCGGCCGCGTCTGGATCCGGGTGTTCCCGGACCTGCCGGTCACCTCGAAGCCGACCGAAGTTCGCATGGGTAAGGGCAAGGGCGCAGTCGACTATTGGGCGGCGCGCGTCAAGCCCGGCCGTATCATGTTCGAGATCGACGGCGTCAGCGAGGAGACCGCTCGTGAAGCGCTGCGCCTCGGCGCCGCCAAGCTCTCGGTCAAGACGCGCTTCGTGCAGCGCATCGCAGAATAAGGACAGGCGATCATGAAAGCCGAAGACATCCGGACCAAGACCCAGGATCAGCTGACCGACGACCTGGCCGCTCTCAAGAAGGAGCAGTTCAACCTGCGCTTCCAGAAGGCCACCGGCCAGCTTGAAAAGACCGCGCGCGTGAAGCAGGTCCGCAAGGATATCGCGCGCATCAAGACCATCGCCGCGGAAAAAGCCGCGGCCAAGAAGGGTTAAGGACGAGAACCATGCCAAAGCGCATCCTGCAGGGCACCGTCGTCAGCGACAAGAACGAGAAGACGGTCGTGGTCAAGGTCGAGCGTCGCTTCACCCATCCGGTGATGAAGAAGACCGTGCGCATGACCAAGAAGTACAAGGCGCACGACGAGAACAACGCTCACAAGGTCGGCGACCAGGTGTTCATCCAGGAATCGAAGCCGATTTCGAAGGACAAGCGCTGGGTTGTCGTCTCTTCGGATCAGGCTTGATCCGGGCGAACGAACCGAATTTTGGACAGACCGGGGAGGGGTGAAGAACCCGTCCCGTTAGAAAAGAAGAAGGCGGCCAGTCATGATTCAGATGCAAACAAACCTCGACGTCGCGGACAATTCCGGCGCCCGTCGTGTCATGTGCATCAAGGTGCTGGGCGGCTCGAAGCGGAAATATGCCTCCGTCGGCGACATCATCGTGGTGTCGATCAAGGAAGCCATTCCGCGCGGCCGCGTTAAGAAGGGCGATGTGATGAAGGCGGTCGTGGTTCGCACGGCCAAGGACATCCGCCGCCCGGACGGCAGCGTGATCCGTTTCGACAAGAACGCGGCCGTTCTCGTCGACAATAAGAAAGAGCCGATCGGCACCCGTATCTTCGGACCGGTTCCGCGCGAATTGCGCGCCAAGAACCACATGAAGATCATCTCGCTCGCGCCTGAAGTGCTGTAAGGAGCCGGACCAATGCAAAAGATCAAAAAAGGCGACAAGGTCGTCGTGCTTGCCGGCAAGGACAAGGGCCGTTCGGGCGAAGTCCTGTCGGTACAGCCGAAGGAAGACACCGCGGTTGTCCGCGGCGTGAACCTCATTCGCCGTCACCAAAAGCAGACCCAGTCCCAAGAGGGCGGGATCATCACCAAGGAAGCGCCGATCCACCTGTCGAATATCGCGCTGGCCGACCCCAAGGACGGCAAGCCGACCCGCGTCGGCTTCACCATCCAGAAGGATGGCAAGAAGGTGCGCGTCGCCAAGCGTTCGGGAGAAGTCATCAATGGCTAAGGCTGAAACCAAGCAGGCAACTGCCAAGAACGAGCCGCGCCTCAAGAAGGTCTACAACGAGACCATCCGCAAGGCGATGCAGGAGCAGTTCGGCTACGACAACGACATGCAGGTTCCGCGCATCGACAAGATCGTGCTGAACATGGGTGTCGGCGAAGCAACCGCAGACTCCAAGAAGCCCTCGGTCGCGGCCGAGGATCTGGCGCTGATCGCCGGCCAGAAAGCCGTCGTCACCCGCGCCCGCAACTCGATCGCCGGCTTCAAGGTGCGCGAGAACATGCCGATCGGCGCCAAGGTCACGCTGCGCAAGGAACGCATGTACGAGTTCCTCGACCGCCTCGTGAACATCGCGCTGCCGCGCGTTCGCGACTTCCGCGGACTGAACCCGAAAAGCTTTGACGGCCGTGGCAATTACGCCATGGGCATCAAGGAACACATCGTGTTCCCGGAGATCAACTACGACAAGGTTGATCAGGTCTGGGGCATGGACGTCATCGTTTGTACGACGGCGAAGACGGATGACGAGGCCAGAGCGCTGCTCAAGGCCTTCAACTTCCCCTTCCGCCAGTAACGGCAGCGAAAAAGGAAAAATCTGAAATGGCAAAGACCAGCTCAGTCGAGAAGAACAACCGGCGCCGCAAGCTCGCCGACCAGTACGCCGCCAAGCGCACGGCGCTCAAGGCCATTATCATGGATCAGTCCAAGCCGATGGAAGAGCGTTTCCGCGCCCAGTTGAAGCTTTCGGCGCTGCCGCGCAACTCGGCCAAGATCCGCATCCGCAACCGCTGCGAGGTGACGGGCCGTCCGCGCGCCTATTATCGCAAGCTGAAGCTTTCGCGTATCGCGCTTCGCGATCTGGGCAATACCGGCCAGATCCCGGGCCTGGTCAAGTCGAGCTGGTAAGGAGACACTGAGATGTCATTGAGCGATCCTCTCGGCGATATGCTGACCCGCATCCGCAACGCCTATGGCCGCAAGAAGTCGAGCGTTTCGACCCCGGCCTCGCGTCTGCGTGCCCGCGTCCTCGAGGTGCTGAAGTCGGAAGGCTATATCCGCGACTACAGCCAGACCGACTTCGAAAACGGCAAGTCGGAAATCGAGATCGAGCTAAAGTATTTCGACGGTGCCCCGGTGGTGCGCGAGATCGAGCGCGTCTCGAAGCCTGGCCGCCGCGTCTATGTCTCGGCCAAGTCGATCCCGCAGGTCGCCAACGGCCTCGGCATCGCCATCCTCTCGACGCCGAAGGGCGTCATGGCCGACCATGAAGCGCGCGAGCAGAATGTCGGCGGCGAAATTCTCTGCCAGATCTTCTGATCCGGCGCGAGATTGATGAATGGGCTTCGGTTCTCGGGATCGCGCCCGGGAACTGGAACCTGAAACCAAAGAAGTGACGAGGACAACAAAATGTCTCGTATCGGAAAGAAACCCGTTTCGCTGCCGCAGGGCGTGACCGCCTCCGTCAACGGCCAGACCGTGACGGCGAAGGGTCCCAAGGGCGAGCTGAAGTTCGTGGTGAACGACGAAGTGCTGGTGAAGATGGAGAACAACGAGATCTCCGTCGAGCCGCGCGACCAGACCAAGAACGCCCGCTCCAAGTGGGGCATGTCGCGCACGCAAATCGTCAACATCCTGCAGGGCGTGAAGGACGGCTTCGAGAAGAAGCTCGAGATCACCGGCGTCGGCTATCGCGCGGCGCTGCAGGGCAAGAACCTGCAGCTGGCGCTCGGCTTCAGCCACGACGTGGTCTATGAGACGCCCCAGGGCATCACCATCACGGTGCCGAAGCCGACCGAAATCACGGTCTCGGGCATCGACAAGCAGCAGGTCGGCCAGGTCGCCGCCGAGATCCGCGAATATCGCGGTCCCGAGCCCTACAAGGGCAAGGGCGTGCGCTATGCCGACGAGCGCATCGTGCGCAAGGAAGGCAAGAAGAAGTAATCAGCCTGGCCCCGAAAGGCCAAGCCGGAGAAATGTAACGCCGCGGGGAGCGGCCGCGGGAGGCTTGGCCTACCGCACAGGGTTGCCCCCGTTTTCTGAAGGCAAGGAACTGACATCATGGCAAGCCCCAAAGAAACCATCCAGCGCCGCGCGCAGCGCGTGCGCCGCCAGCTGAAGAAGGTCGCCGGCGAGCGTCCGCGGCTTTCGGTGCACCGTACATCGAAGAACATCTACGTTCAGGTGATCGACGACGCCAACGGCCACACGCTGGCCGCCGCCTCGACGCTCGAGAAGGACCTCAAGGGTTCGCTCAAGACCGGCGCAGACACCGCTGCCGCGGCCGCGGTCGGCAAGCTGATCGCCGAGCGCGCCGCCAAGGCGGGCGTCAAGGAAGTCGTCTTCGACCGCGGCCCGTATATCTATCACGGCCGCGTCAAGGCGCTGGCCGAGGCAGCTCGCGAAGGCGGCCTCAGCTTCTGATTTTTCGCCGCTGACGACCCCAAGGCGGCGTCAGTAATTAGCAACCCGTGCTTCCGGAAAAGAACAAGGACTAGGATATGGCACAGGAACGTAGAGAAGGCGGCCGCGGCCGAGAGCGTGAACGCGAAGAGCGTGACGACGGCATGGTGGACAAGCTCGTCCACATCAACCGCGTCGCCAAGGTGGTGAAGGGTGGCCGTCGTTTCGGCTTTGCCGCTCTCGTCGTCGTCGGCGACCAGAAGGGCCGCGTCGGCTTCGGCCACGGCAAGGCGCGCGAAGTGCCGGAAGCCATCCGCAAGGCGACCGAATCGGCCAAGCGCGACATGATCTTCGTGCCGCTGCGTTCGGGCCGCACGCTGCATCACGACGTCGAGGGCCGTTGGGGCGCCGGACGCGTTCTGCTGCGCGCCGCCAAGCAGGGTACCGGCATCATCGCCGGCGGCCCGATGCGTGCCGTCTTCGAGACGCTCGGCATGCATGACGTGGTCGCCAAGTCGATGGGTTCGTCGAACCCCTACAACATGGTTCGCGCCACCTTCGACGCGCTGAAGAGCCAGATGCATCCGAAGGATGTGGCTGCCGCGCGTGGCATCAAGTACTCGACCCTTCAGGCCCGCCGCGGCACCGCCGTCGCGGCTGAAGAATAGTCGACGCTGACCAGGGATTTCGACCATGGCCAAGAAAGCTACCAAGACCATTACCGTCGAGCAGATCGGGTCCCCGATCCGCCGGCCGAAGGAGCAGCGCGCGACGCTGGTCGGCCTCGGCCTGAACAAGATGCACAAGCGGCGCACGCTGGAAGACACCCCTTCCGTGCGCGGCATGATCGCCGCCGTCCAGCACCTCGTCCGCGTCGTGGACGAGGCCTGAACGGAAGCGCAGGAGAAGAATGATGAAACTCAACGATCTGCGTGACAAGGACGGCGCCACGCACTCCAAGAAGCGCCTCGGTCGCGGCATCGGCTCCGGCTCGGGCAAGACCGCCGGTCGCGGCGTCAAGGGCCAGAAGGCCCGTTCGGGCGTTGCCATCAACGGTTTCGAGGGTGGCCAGATGCCGCTCTACCGGCGCCTGCCGAAGCGCGGCTTCAACAACCTGTTCGGCAAGAGCTTCGCGATTGTGTCGCTGGCCAAGATCCAAGCAGCGATCGATGCCAAGAAGCTTGACGCCAAGGCGGCCGTGACGGCCGAGGCCCTGGTTACCGCCGGCGTCATCCGCCGCGCCAAGGACGGCGTGCGCGTGCTGTCCGACGGCGAGCTCAAGGCCAAGCTCTCCTTCGACGTCGCCGGCGCCTCCAAGGCCGCGATCGAGAAGATCGAGAAGGCCGGCGGTTCGGTGAAGCTGCCGGAAGCGGCCGGCGCCGAGTAACGGCGATTTGAAGCGCGGCCGAGCGGGATGATTTCGCATTTTCCGTCGAACCGCGCTTTGACCAGATGAATTGGGCGGCCGCGTCAACGCGGCCGCTTGCATGTTTAAGGTCCGGAGCTTATCTCGTGAGCTTCGGTGACACGCGCGCCTGAGCTGCGGGCATAGAGCGTGACACAGAAATCAATGAAGTAGAGCATGATATCGTCCGAAAACCGCTCCATATTTTTCGGGTCATGCTCTAGCGGAGAATCAGGCATGGCTTCGGCTGCTGAACAACTAGCCTCCAATCTGAATTTCGCGGCCTTCGCCAAGGCCGAGGATCTCAAGAAGCGCATCTGGTTCACCATCGGCGCGCTGCTCGTCTACCGCCTCGGCACCTATATCCCGCTTCCCGGCATCAACCCCGACGCTTTCGCCCAGGCCTTCTCCTCGCAGAGCAAGGGCGTGCTCGGCATGTTCAACATGTTTGCAGGCGGCGCCGTGCAGCGCATGGCGATCTTCGCGCTGGGCATCATGCCCTACATCTCCGCCTCCATTATCATGCAGCTGATGACCTCGGTCATCCCGTCGCTGGAAGCGCTGAAGAAGGAAGGCGAGCAGGGCCGCAAGATCATCAACCAGTACACGCGCTACGGCACCGTGCTTCTGGCGCTGATCCAGGCCTACGGCATTTCGATCGGCCTCGAAGGCGGCAACGGCATCGTCAACGATCCCGGCATGTTCTTCCGCATCTCGACCGTCGTCACACTGGTCGGCGGCACCATGTTCCTGATGTGGCTCGGCGAGCAGATCACGGCGCGCGGCATCGGCAACGGCATTTCGCTGATCATCTTCTCCGGCATCGTCGCGGGCCTGCCGCGGGCGATCTCCGGCACGCTGGAGCTCGGCCGCACCGGCGCGCTGTCGACGGGCCTCATCCTCGCCATCATCGTTCTGGCCATTATCGTCATTGCGCTCATCGTCTTCTTCGAGCGCGCGCAGCGCCGCCTGCTCATCCAGTATCCGAAGCGCCAGGTCGGCAACCGGATGTTTCAGGGCGATACCTCGCATTTGCCGCTGAAGCTCAACACCTCGGGCGTCATCCCGCCGATCTTCGCGTCCTCGCTGCTGCTTCTGCCGGCCACCGTCGCGGGCTTCTCGCAGGCGACCAACATGCCGGCCTGGGCAAGCACGATCCTGGCCTCGCTTGGCCACGGCCAGCCGCTCTACATGATCTTCTATGCGGGCATGATCGTCTTTTTTGCCTTCTTCTACACGGCGATCGTCTTCAATCCGAAGGACACGGCCGACCAGCTCAAGAAGCATTCCGGCTTCATCCCGGGCTATCGTCCGGGTGAGCGCACGGCCGACTATATCGACTATGTTCTGACGCGTATCACCGTCGTCGGCGCCATTTACCTGGTGCTGGTCTGTCTGCTGCCAGAGTTCCTGATTTCGGCGACTGGCGTACCTTTCTATCTCGGTGGCACATCGCTTCTGATCGTGGTCAGTGTCACGCTCGACACGGTGGCGCAGATTCAGGGCCACCTGATCGCGCACCAGTATGAGGGCCTGATCAAGAAGTCGAAGTTGCGCGGGGGTAAGAGGAGCAGATGAGGCTGATATTGCTTGGGCCGCCAGGAGCGGGCAAGGGGACGCAAGCACAAAGACTGGTAGAAGAATACGGCATCCCGCAGCTCTCGACGGGCGACATGCTGCGTGCCGCCGTCCAGGCCGGAACCGAGGTCGGCAAGCGCGCCAAGGCGGTGATGGATGCGGGTGAGCTGGTCTCGGATGCGATCGTCAACGCCATCGTCGCCGAACGCATCGATCAGCCGGATTGCGCCAAGGGCTTCATCCTCGACGGTTATCCGCGCACGCTGGTCCAGGCGGACGCTGTCGAGGCGATGCTTGCCGAGCGCGGCATTGCGCTCGACACCGTCATCGAGCTGGTCGTCGACGACAAGGCGCTGGTTGGCCGAATCGTCAAACGCGCCGAGGACGCCAAGGCTGCCGGCCAGCCGGTGCGCAAGGACGATAATCCGGAGGTGTTCGAGGAACGCCTGCGCGAATACTACAAGAAGACGGCGCCGCTGACCGGTTACTACTACGCCAAGGGCAAGCTCAAGACCGTCGACGGCATGGCCAGTATCGATGCCGTGACCGCCGAGATCGGCAAGGTGCTCGCGGCCGCCGCGAAGTAGGCTGCGCAGACAATTGACGATTGCGCTTGGCGACAATTGACGATTGCGCTTGACTGGAGGGGGGCGTTGGGGTATGGCGGCCCGTCTTCCTATCAGGCATGGACTTTGCTTGCCCTTGCGGGCAAGGCATCCGCTTTGAACCAGGAAACTCCCGCAAGGGCCGGCCTCCACCGGACGCGGGGCAACTTCGACAGCGCCGGGCATGCCCGGCCCACATGGAGAAAGAGAAGAAAATGGCTCGTATAGCCGGCGTCAACATTCCGACCAACAAGCGCGTCGTCATTGCGCTTCAGTACATTCACGGCATCGGCAAGAAATTTGCCCAAGAGATCGTCGATAAGGTCGGCATCCCGGCGGACCGCCGCGTCAACCAGCTGACCGACGCGGAAGTGCTGCAGATCCGCGAGACGATCGACCGCGACTACCAGGTCGAGGGCGACCTGCGCCGCGAAGTCTCGATGAACATCAAGCGGCTCATGGACCTCGGCTGCTACCGCGGCCTGCGTCACCGCCGCTCGCTGCCGGTCCGTGGCCAGCGCACGCACACCAATGCGCGCACCCGCAAGGGTCCGGCCAAGGCGATCGCCGGCAAGAAGAAGTAATTTAGGGAGTAAGGGAGTAGGGCAGTAAGGCAATAGGGATTGCGTTTTCCCTACTCCCTTACTGCCTTACTCCCCTACTGCCTTCCCAAGGTGGAGCCGCTGGCATTACGGCGGTGTAGAGATCAACTGAAAGGACTACCATGGCCAAGGAAGCCGCTCGTGTTCGCCGTCGCGAACGCAAGAACATCTCGTCGGGCGTCGCCCACGTCAATTCGACCTTCAACAACACCATGATCACCATCACCGACGCGCAGGGCAATTCGATTGCCTGGTCGTCGGCCGGTGCGCAGGGCTTCAAGGGTTCGCGCAAGTCGACCCCGTTCGCTGCCCAGATGGCTGCCGAGGACGTCGCCAAGAAGGCGCAGGAACACGGCATGCGCATGCTCGAGGTCGAGGTCTGCGGACCCGGCTCCGGCCGTGAATCGGCTCTTCGCGCGCTGCAGGCCGCAGGCTTCACCATCACCTCGATCCGCGACGTGACGCCGATCCCGCACAATGGCTGCCGTCCGCGCAAGAAGCGCCGCGTCTGATTTTTTAAACGCCGCGCGAACGCCACGGCGTTCCTCCGCGGTTTTCCGTGTCGCCCGCCACGATTGGATGGTGGCGGGGCAAAGGAAGGAAGATATTTATGATCCAGAAAAACTGGCAGGAACTGATCAAGCCGAACAAGATCGAGTTCTCGTCGAAGAAGAAGACGCTGACCACGCTGGTGGCCGAGCCGCTCGAGCGCGGCTTTGGTCTCACGCTGGGCAACGCGCTGCGGCGCGTGCTTCTGTCTTCGCTGCGCGGCGCGGCTGTCACCGCCGTTCAGATCGACGGCGTGCTGCATGAATTCTCGTCCATCGCCGGCGTGCGCGAGGACGTGACCGACATCGTGCTCAACATCAAGGAAATAGCCATCCGCATGGAAGGCGATGGTCCCAAGCGCATGGTCGTGCGCAAGCAGGGCCCGGGCGCCGTGCTCGCCGGCGACATCCAGACCGTGGGCGACGTCGAGATCCTCAACCCCGACCACGTCATCTGCACGCTGGACGAGGGCGCCGAGATACGCATGGAGTTCACCGTCGACACCGGCAAGGGCTATGTCCCGGCAGAGCGCAACCGCGCCGAGGACGCGCCGATCGGCCTGATCCCGGTCGACAGCCTCTACTCGCCGGTCAAGAAGGTCTCCTACAAGGTGGAGAACACCCGTGAGGGCCAGGTTCTCGACTATGACAAGCTGACCATGACCATCGAGACCAACGGCTCGATCTCGGGCGAGGACGCAGTCGCGTTCGCCGCCCGCATCCTGCAGGACCAGCTCGCGCTGTTCGTCAATTTCGACGAGCCGCAGAAGGAAGTCGCAGCCGAAGCCGTCACCGAGCTCGCCTTCAACCCGGCGCTGCTCAAGAAGGTCGACGAGCTCGAGCTTTCGGTGCGTTCGGCCAACTGCCTGAAGAACGACAACATCGTCTATATCGGCGACCTGATCCAGAAGACCGAAGCCGAGATGCTGCGCACCCCGAACTTCGGCCGCAAGTCGCTGAACGAGATCAAGGAAGTGCTGGCCGCCATGGGTCTGCACCTCGGCATGGAAGTGCCGGACTGGCCGCCGGAAAACATCGAAGACCTCGCCAAGCGTTACGAAGACCAATATTGAGCATGAATTCCAAGGATCGGCGGCGAGAGCCGCTCGATCCGACGGTCATGCGGAAAACCATCAGAGGCCATGGCCTCTTGAACAACTGAAGAAGGAAAAGAGCCATGCGCCATGGTTTCAAAGGCCGTCGCTTCGCCCGCAGCGTAAGCCACCGCAAGTCGATGTTCGCCAACCTCGCCGTGTCTCTGATCGAGCACGAGCAGATCGTCACCACTCTGCCGAAGGCGAAGGACCTGCGTCCGATCGTCGAGAAGCTCGTCACGCTCGGCAAGCGCGGCGACCTGCACGCCCGTCGTCAGGTCATCGCCCAGATCGGCAACGAGCTGGTCGTGAAGCGCCTGTTCGACACGCTTGCGCCGCGTTACACGCAGCGCAACGGTGGCTATCTGCGCATCATGAAGGCGGGCTTCCGCAAGGGCGACAACGCCGCGATGGCGGTGATCGAATTCGTCGACCGCGACACCTCGGCCAAGGGCGCCGCCGACCGCGCCCGTATCGAGGCGGAAGGCGCCAATGAGGAAACCGCGGCCGCCTGAGGCCGCTGTTTCGCCAATGACTTCGAGGGGCCTACGGGCCCCTTTTGCATTTGGAGCAGGTTTGAGCCGAGTGAGCGGAATTTCACGCCCAGGCTCAAGCTTTTGCGCGACAAGTGTCGCATTTGTGTGCATTAGCCTTTCATTCTGCACATTCGTCGAGACAATGGCGCCCGATCTGGAGGGATTCGAAAATGCACCTCAAACGAGTGTTTCTTGTTGCCGCGCTGGCTATCTTCGCCGCGGCACCGGCCGCAAGACAGGCTTTTGCCGAGGATGCCGCCAAGCCGGCCGATCCGGGCCTCTCCGATGTGCTGACCGACCTGCTGCATGGCGTCGAAGGCGAGAACGGCACGTCCGGACCTGACAAGCGCGTCCCGTTCGGCCGTGAGGAGGTGCAACTCTCCTTTGCGCCGCTGGTCAAGCAAACGGCCCCGGCCGTCGTCAATGTCTATGCCTCGCAGACCGCCAAGGTGACGTCGCCTTTCGAGGGCGATCCCTTCTTCGAGGAGTTCTTCGGCCGCGCCCAGCCGCGCGCGCAGTCCTCGCTGGGCTCCGGCGTTCTGGTCGATCCGACCGGCGTCATCGTCACCAACTTCCATGTCATCAAAGATGCTGACGAGGTGAAGGTCGCGACCGCCGACGGACGCGAATTCACCTCCAAGGTCATGCTCAAGGACGAAACGCTCGATCTCGCCGTGCTCAAGATCTCGGCCGACAAGCCGTTCCCGGTGATTGCCATCGGCGATTCCGACGCGCTCGAGGTCGGCGACCTGGTGCTCGCCATCGGCAATCCGTTCGGCGTCGGCCAGACCACCACCAGCGGTATAGTCTCGGCGCTTGCCCGCAGCCATATCGGCGTCTCGGATTCGGGCTATTTCATCCAGACCGATGCGGCCATTAATCCGGGCAATTCGGGCGGCGCGCTGATCAACATGGGCGGTCAGCTGGTCGGCATCAACACGGCGATCTACAGCCGCAGCGGCGGCTCGATCGGTATTGGCTTCGCCATCCCCTCGAACATGGTGCGCGCCTTCGCCGACGCCGCCAAGGCCGGGCTGGACTTCTTCGAGCGTCCCTATATCGGCGCAGAATTCGAAATGGTGACCCCGCAGATCGCGGAATCGCTCGGCATGGAGAAGCCGACCGGTGCCCTGGTGTCGTCCGTGGACGCAGCCGGGCCTGCCGGCAAGGTTGGCCTGAAGCCTGGCGACGTCATCCTGTCGCTCAACAACACGCCGGTCGAAAGCATCGAGGCGCTCGACTACCGCATGGCGACGCTGTCGATCGGCACCAAGGCGACGTTCGGCGTGCTGAGCAAGGGGCAGCAGACGACGCTGGAAATCCCGCTGGAGCGCGCGCCGGAAGGCGCCAAGCCCAGTGAGGTCACTCTGCGTGGCCGCAGCCCCTTTTCCGGCGCCAAAGTCGCGGAGCTTTCGCCCAGACTTGCCCAGCGGCTTGGCCTGCGCACCGATCTCAAGGGCGTCACCGTCATCGATATCAGCCGCGATTCGCCGGCCGCCGATTTCGGCTTCCAGCCGGGCGACATCGTGCGCGAGGTGAACGGCACCACCATCGAGACCGCGGCAACGCTGGCGCAGGTTGCCCAGCAGGACACGCGCTGGTGGCGCTTTACCGTCGAGCGCGGCGGGCAGATACTGCGCCAGGTGTTGCGTTATTGAGGCGATCTGCCCATTTAGAGCATGATCCCGAACCGAAGGCCCGCGTAGCAAAAAGCCGGAACCGGTGTTCGGACAAGATAATGCTCTCAAAACGGCGGAATCGCGTTTCAACCAAAAGACTTGCATGGCCGATCTGTTCAGTTCCGATGAGCCGGAAAAGGCGCCGCCCGGGCGGCCGCTGGCCGATCGGCTGCGCCCGAAAAACCTCGGCGAGGTCGTCGGCCAGGAGCATCTGACCGGCCCGGACGGCGCGCTGACCAGGCTGATCGATTCCGGCTCGCTCGGCTCGATGATCTTCTGGGGTCCGCCCGGCACCGGCAAGACGACGGTGGCGCGGCTGCTCGCCGGTGAGACCAACCTTGCCTTCGAGCAGATCTCTGCCGTGTTTTCCGGCGTCGCGGACCTCAAGAAAGTGTTCGAGGCGGCGAAGCTCAGGCGCGCCAGCGGCCGCCAGACGCTGCTCTTCGTCGACGAAATCCATCGCTTCAACCGCGCCCAGCAGGACGGTTTTTTGCCGGTGATGGAAGACGGCACCGTGGTGCTGGTCGGCGCCACCACGGAGAACCCGTCCTTCGAGCTGAATGCAGCACTTCTGTCGCGAGCGCGTGTGTTGGTGTTCCGTTCGCTGAGCGAGGAAAGCATCGCCAAGCTTCTGGCCCGGGCGGAAGAAACCGAGGGCAGGGCGCTGCCGCTCGACGAAGAGGCGCGCGCGATGCTGATCCGCATGGCGGATGGCGACGGCCGCGCCTCGCTGACGCTGGCCGAGGAAGTCTGGCGCGCCGCAAAGAAGGGCGAGGTGTTCGGCCCGGAAGGCCTGCAACGCGTCATCCAGCGCCGAGCGCCGATCTACGACAAGGGCCAGGACGGCCATTACAATCTGATCTCGGCACTGCAGAAATCGGTGCGCGGCTCCGATCCGGATGCGGCGCTCTATTATCTTGCCCGCATGTTCGATGCCGGCGAGGATCCGCTCTATCTTGGCCGCCGGCTGGTGCGCATGGCGGTGGAGGATATCGGGCTCGCCGATCCTCAGGCGCTTGTCGTCGCCAATGCGGCCAAGGACGCCTATGACTATCTTGGCTCGCCCGAGGGCGAACTCGCCTTCGCCCAGGCCGCCGTCTATCTCGCCACGGCGCCGAAATCGAACGCAGTCTACACAGCCTTCAAGGCTGCGACCGCGGCGGCCAAGGAGTTCGGCTCGCTGCTGCCGCCCAAGCACATCCTCAATGCCCCAACCAAGCTGATGAAGCAGGAGGATTACGGCGCCGGCTATCGCTACGACCATGACGAGCCGGACGCGTTTTCAGGCCAGGACTATTTTCCGGAGAAGATGGGCCGGCACACTTTCTACGATCCGCCGGAACGCGGTTTCGAGCGCGATATCCGCAAGCGGCTGGAATACTGGGCGAAGCTGCGCAGCGAACGGAACAGCTGAGTTCCGCGGCCCGGCGGTCGGCACGCTTCGTCGCCAAGCAACGCGATGGTGGACCACACCTGCTGCGGCATTGTGCCGGGAAACAAAAAATCCTATCAAGACGCACGGCTGGCGGGGGTCGCCGTGATTTGGCAAACGCAACAGGACCGCGCTCCCGCGCGCATGACAATGACAAAGCAAACCGTCAAGACGCTCCGCAAGGCCGCCATCGCGGTCGTGGTCCTCGCGCTCGCCTTCTATTTCATCCCGATCCTGACCGCCATCTGGGTCGTCTGCGGCCTGATCGATGTCATGCGCAACGACCAGAAGGACCGGAACCTGTTCGAACGTTATTTCCTCGGCAATGGCCTGTTCACCTGGCTGTTGTCGCCGTTCAATCTGGTCGTCGACCTTCTCTGCTACCGCAACCCCGGCGTCTGGAAACCAGAGCAGTTCCCTGAGGACTATCAGCGCGAGATCAACGAGGTCCTGGGCGTCTTCAAGGAGCGCAAGGACGAGATCATCGCCGACATCGACGCCAATTTCGGCGCCGGCCGGCGCGGCATGTATGTCTACCAGTGGTACGGCAAGCACAAGATCGACAATGTTCCCGAATTCAGCAGGGATTACAAATACATCAAGACGATCGCGGTATCCGTTTTCAGCAAGCGCGAATCCACATCCTGGCATTTCGGTCCGCTCCGGCTCAGCCTGCGCATCCTCTACAATCTGATTCCGGTGCAGGCGGAGATTTTCGTCCAGTGCGGCAGCAAGAAGAACTACTGGTACGACAACCCTTTGTTCATCTTCGACGACACGCTGTTCCACCGCTCGGTCAACGAATATGACGGCCGCCGCTACTGCGTCTTCGTCGACATCATCCGGCCTTCTCCGTTCCCAAAACTGATCGCGGGCCTTCTCGCCATCGTCTCGGTCAGCGTGGAGCGCATCAATTCCATCTTCTACAAGAACTGGAAGATGATCGGTTCGTCCAAGCCGAAGGCCGCTGCCAACTGATCACCGCGCTTCTTCAATCGGTGGTTCGGCCGGCGTGCGGCCGAACCTCGGATGGCTGCGATTGGGGTAATCATCCGGCTTTGTTGGGTCTTTGGCTCGCAACATGCTCGCCTTAGTGCTATGGCCCCGCTTTCAAACGGAAAAGCGTAGCCATGGCAGGTGTTGAACAGATCACGGTTGAGGCCGGCGAGGCGGGCATGCGGCTCGACCGCTGGTTCAAGGTGCATTACCCGGGCCTCGGCTTCGGCCACCTGCAAAAGCTGTTGCGTTCGGGGCAGATCCGCGTCGACGGCGGCCGGGTAAAGGCCGACACGCGCGTCGAGCCCGGCCAGTCTGTCCGCGTTCCGCCACTCGACGTCGACAAGAAGGGGGATGCGCCGCTCACCGGCCACTCGATCCGCAATCAAGGCGATGCCGACGTGCTCGCCAAGATGCTTCTGCATGAGGATCCGAAGGTCTTCGTCTTCAACAAGCCCGCCGGCCTCGCCGTGCAGGGCGGCTCGGGCGTCACTCGCAATGTCGACGACATGCTGGAGGCGTGGCGCAACCAGAAGGGTGAGAAGCCGCGCCTCGTCCATCGCCTCGACCGCGACACGTCCGGCGTGCTGGTGGTTGCCCGCACCCGTCTTGCCGCGATGAAGCTTTCGGAAGCGTTCCGCGCGCGCGAAACCAAGAAAACCTACTGGGCGCTGGTCAAGGGTGTGCCGCCCAAGCGCGAGGACAAGATCTCGACCTGGCTGATCAAGGAGCCGACGGAGGATGGCGACCGCGTGCGCGTGGCCGCGCATGGAGAGAAGGGCGCCGACCACGCCGTCTCCTACTACCGTGTCATCGAGCAGGCGGCGCAGACGATGACCTGGCTTGAGATGGAGCCCTATACCGGCCGCACTCACCAGCTTCGCGTTCACGCCGCCTACATAGGTTGCCCGATCATTGGCGACCCCAAATATTTTGAGGCCGATACCAACTGGGACTTCCCGGGCGGCATTCAGAACCGCCTGCACCTGCATGCGCGCCGCATAATCATCCCGCATCCCGACCAGGGTACCATCGACGTGACGGCGCCGATGCCGCCACATATGCGCCAGAGCTGGAACCTGATCGGCTTCGACGACCAGAGAGCGGAAGACTGACTTGGCTGTCGCCCCCGCATTGGATCGCCGCGATGCGGTCGACATGGCGGCGGCGGCCATCATGGTCGGGCTGACCTTTTCCTGGGGCCTGAACTACGTTGCCGCCAAGGTCTCCTATGCGGGCTACGACCCAGTCTTCGTCTCGATCGCACGTTCGCTCATCGGGGGAGCCTGCGTATTCGCCTGGTGCCGGCTGCGCGGCATCAAGCTCTTCGAAGCGGACGGGACGCTTAGTGCCGGCATCATCGTCGGCGTGCTCTTCGGCGTCGAGTTCCTCTGCCTCTATATCGGGCTCGAATACACGACCGTTGCCCGCAACACGCTCCTGGTCAACACAATGCCGTTCTGGGTGCTGATCGGCGGCCATTTCCTGCTTGGCGAGCGCATCAACGCGCGCAAACTCGGTGGGCTTGTTCTCGCCTTCTGCGGCCTGGCGGCGGTTTTCGCCGACGGCATCGCTGCCGGCAGCGACGCGACACTGACAGGCGATCTGCTCAGTCTCGGTTCGGGCATTCTCTGGGCGGCGACCAGCATCGTCATCAAGCGATCGAAGCTGGTTGAGACGCGCGCGGAGAAGCTGCTGCTCTATCAGCTGGCCGGCGCTGCCATTGTGGGTGCCTTGGTGATGCCTTTCGCCGGTCCGCCGATCCGCGCGGTTGCCGCTTTGCCGACGCTGGCGCTGCTGTTCCAGTCTTTCTATATCGTTGCCTTCACCTATGTGTTGTGGTTCTGGCTGCTCACGCGCTATCCGGCAGCAAGCCTGTCGAGCTTCGCCTTCCTGTCGCCGGTGTTCGGCGTCCTGTGCGGCGCGCTGCTGTTGGGCGAGCCGCCGACGGTCAGGATAATCGTGGCGCTCGGCCTGATCGCGGCCGGGCTGATTATCGTCAACCGGCCGGCGCGCAGGCAGCCAACAGCATAGATCAGCTCGCCGAACAGCAAGCTGCTCTATCTCTTTGTTTTGACGCAATTCCGGACGGAAAACCGCTTCACACTTTTCCTGGAATTGCTTTAAGGAGTTCGGCATGCGCGACATCCTCGAAGACCTCGAAGCCGGCAAATTGCTGTCCGATCCCGATCCCGTGCGCCGCGCCCAGATCCAGATGAAGACGTCGCTGCCGAAGCGTTTCTACAAGGCCGTTTCGGTGGCTCCCGTCGAGAACGGTTTTGCCATCCATCTCGACGGACGGCCGGTGCGCACGCCGGGCAAGGCCGTGATGGTGCTGCCGACCGAAAAGGCCGCCGCCCTAGTGGCCGATGAATTCAGCGCGCAAACCGAGGTCATCGATCCGATGACGATGCCCGTCATGCGTCTCGTCAACACCGCCGTCGACGGCGTCGCCTCCGATCCGCAGGCGGTGCTGGAGGACGTGCTGCGCTTCGCCTCGTCCGATCTTTTGTGCTACCGGGCCGATGGGCCGCAGGGACTCATCGATCGCCAGAACAAACTCTGGGATCCGGTGCTCGACTGGGCACGCAGCAGCCTCGGCGCGCGCTTCAATCTTGCCGAAGGCGTCATCCATGTCGAGCAGCCGCGCGAAACCATCGCCGTCCTCGGCGCGCATCTTGGCCAACGCTCCGAGCCGATGCGGCTGGCCGCCATCCATGTCATGACGGCGCTGACCGGCTCGGCGCTGCTGGCTTTAGCCGTCGATTTCGGCGAGCTCGACGCCGAGGAAGCTTGGGCGGCGGCCCATGTCGACGAGGACTGGCAGATCGAGCATTGGGGACAGGATGCCGAGGCGGTGGCGCGTCGCTCGGCGCGCAAGCGCGACATGATGGCGGCGGTCAGCCTGCTCGAGGCGCTGCAAGGCTAAAGCAATTGCAGGAGGTGGGCAGCGGCTTCTGGCCAAGAATTGCGCGAAGCTGAGCCGCTCCAAGCGTCGCGCCGCTTTCGCAGCGCACCTAATACCAAAGTCATAATCCCATCGTCGCGGTGCCTTTCACCGGCGCTTTCTGTCATTTTTCTGCGTTGGCTGCGTTTTTTGAGTCCGCGTCCGGAGGAGTTGTGGACGGTGGCGCGCAGCCATCGAGGACAGACGGGATCTCACGGGAGGATATATAAATGGCAATGGCTTCGACCGCCGGCGGAACCAGCCGCGGCATGACGCGGGAGGAGAAGAAGGTCATCTTCGCCTCATCGCTCGGCACCGTTTTCGAGTGGTATGATTTCTATCTCTACGGCTCGCTGGCAGCCTTCATCGGCTCGACCTTCTTCAGTCCGGCGATTCCCGAGGCGACGCGCAACATCTTCGCGCTGCTGGCCTTTGCTGCAGGCTTCCTCGTGCGTCCCTTCGGCGCCCTGGTGTTCGGCCGGATCGGCGATCTCGTCGGCCGCAAATACACCTTCCTCGTCACCATGACGATCATGGGCCTGTCCACCTTCCTGGTCGGCCTGCTGCCCGGCTATGCCAGCTGGGGCATTGCGGCGCCAGTGATCCTGATCGGGCTGCGCATGCTGCAGGGCCTTGCGCTTGGCGGCGAATATGGCGGCGCCGCGACCTATGTCGCCGAACACGCGCCGGACGACCGACGCGGCTACTACACGTCCTGGATCCAGACCACGGCGACGCTCGGCCTGTTCCTGTCGCTGATCGTCATCCTGATCGTCCAGGGCTCGCTCAGCAAAGAGACCTACGCCAGTTGGGGGTGGCGCATCCCCTTCATCGTCTCGTTCTTACTCCTCGCCATCTCGATCTGGATCCGGCTGTCGCTTTCAGAGTCGCCGACCTTCCAGCGCATGAAGGAGGAAGGTAAGGGCTCGAAGGCGCCGTTAACGGAAGCTTTCGGTCAGTGGAAGAACGCCAAGATCGCCCTTCTGGCGCTGCTCGGCCTTACCGCCGGCCAGGCCGTGATCTGGTACAACGGGCAGTTCTACGCCCTGTTCTTCCTGCAGAACGTGCTGAAGGTCGACGCATGGTCGGTCAACGTCATGATCGCTATCGCGCTTGCCGTCGGCTCGATCTTCTTCGTCGTGTTCGGCTGGCTGTCGGACAAAATCGGTCGCAAGCCCATCATCATGGCGGGCCTTGCGCTCGGGATCGTCTGCACTTTCCCGCTGTTCAAGGCGCTTACCTGGGCCGCCAATCCGGCTCTGGCCACCGCGCAGCAGAACACCCGCGCGACGGTGACGGCGGCGCCCGGCGACTGCAAGTTCCAGTTCAATCCGGTCGGCACGGCGAAGTTCACGACATCCTGTGACATCGCGACGTCGTTCCTGACGAAGAACTCGGTGCCTTACGACGTCGTTGCGACGGCGGCGCCCGGCACGGCTGCCACGGTCAAGATCGGCAACGAGACGGTGGCGTCCTATGACGCCGTTGCCGCTGGCGATCAAGCCAAGGCCAAGGAGGCGGCCTTCCAGAAAGCGGTGAACATGGCGCTGCAGGACGGCGGCTATCCGCTGAAGCGCGCCGCGGCCAAGGTTCCGGACCAGAAACTCGACGCCTTCATCGCGGCCAATCCGGAACTGAAGCTCGATGCCACGGCCATCCGCGGCGGCGAAAAGGCGACGGTTCCGGCCGACAAGGCGATCGCCGACAAGCTGCTGACCAAGGATGAGGCGGCCGGCGCGCCGGAAGTTACCGTCTACACCATCCCGGGCGGCGGTGCCTTCGCCATGACTGCCGATCCGGCGGCCATCAACTGGCCGCTCACGATCGGCATCCTGTTCATCCTGGTGCTGTTCGTCACCATGGTCTATGGGCCGATCGCGGCCATCCTGGTCGAGATGTTCCCGACCCGCATCCGCTACACCGGCATGTCGCTGCCTTACCACATCGGCAATGGCTGGTTCGGCGGCCTGCTGCCGGCGACGGTGTTCGCCCTCAGCGCCTATAAAGGCGATATCTATTACGGTCTCTGGTACCCGGTGATCATCGCGGCGATGTCACTTATCATCGGCATGATCTTCGTCAGGGATACGCTCGGCACCGACCTGCACGCCAAGGAATGACCTCGGTCATCCCTTCAAACAGAAAGCCCGGCGTGAGCAATCATGCCGGGCTTTTTCGCGTGTCGGACTGGAAAGTGGTGCTCAGCTCTTGCGCTGCTGGTTCTCTTCCTCGATCGCCGCTTCGTGGTACCAGCCGTCGAAGTCGGCGTGCTCGCCGCGAAGTGCTGCAAGTTCTGCCGCGAATTTGGCCTTGGCGCCTAAATTTGAGGCAGGCTTGCGTGCTGCAAGCGGGAACAGCAGGATTTTCGCCGACGGCCGCGATGACGTGACTTGCATTGCCGACCTCCTCGTCTTTTCGGGAGCGTACCGATTCACTTTCCCATCAAAATATGCCCTGCGATTCCTTTAGGCAATATGCTTACAAAAAGATCAGCAATTGCCTATTTTGTAAGCAAAATTGGCGCCTGAACGATCCAGGCGCATTGTTGAGGCGGCTCAGCAAAATCAACGCGTTGCCATGACCATTTTGCCGCACCCGATGAAGGCCGAGTGGCATACGAATTGCTTTTTAATCGTCGGCAGGCCGGCTCCAGCCGGCCGAGCGTCGCCACCGTGTGGCGGTGATCAAGCAACGAGAGGCACTGGAATGACCAAATACAAGCTCGAGTATATCTGGCTCGACGGCTACACCCCGACCCCCAATCTGCGCGGCAAGACCCAGATCAAGGAGTTTGCCGAGTTCCCGACGCTCGAGCAGCTGCCGCTATGGGGCTTCGATGGTTCCTCCACCAACCAGGCTGAGGGCCGCAGCTCCGATTGCGTGCTGAAGCCGGTCGCGCTTTATCCGGATCCGGCCCGCACCAACGGCATTCTGGTCATGTGCGAAGTCATGATGCCCGATGGCGTCACCCCGCATGAATCGAACAGCCGCGCGACCATCCTCGACGACGAGGACGCCTGGTTTGGCTTCGAGCAGGAATATTTCTTCTACAAGGACGGCCGCCCCCTCGGCTTCCCCGAGAGCGGCTATCCGGCCCCGCAGGGCCCGTATTACACTGGCGTCGGCTACAAGAATGTCGGCGACGTCGCCCGCCAGATCGTCGAGGAGCATCTCGACCTCTGCCTCGCCGCAGGCATAAACCATGAAGGCATCAACGCCGAAGTGGCCAAGGGCCAGTGGGAATTCCAGATTTTCGGCAAGGGCTCGAAGAAGGCCGCCGACCAGATCTGGATGGCGCGCTATCTGCTGCTGCGCCTGACCGAAAAATACGGCATCGACATCGAATTCCACTGCAAGCCGCTCGGCGACACGGACTGGAACGGCTCGGGCATGCACTGCAATTTCTCGACCAAGTACATGCGTGAAGTTGGCGGCAAGGCCTATTTCGAGGCGCTGATGGCGCAGTTCGAGAAAAACCTGATGGATCACATCGCCGTCTACGGTCCGGACAACGACAAGCGCCTGACCGGCAAGCATGAGACCGCGCCGTGGAACAAGTTCTCCTACGGCGTCGCCGACCGCGGCGCTTCGATCCGCGTGCCGCACTCCTTCGTCAAGAACGACTACAAGGGCTACCTGGAAGACCGTCGTCCGAACTCGCAGGGCGACCCCTACCAGATCGCCTCGCAGGTGCTGAAGACGGTCTCGCAGGTTTCGACCGACGCGAAGGTCTCGGCTGCGGCCTGATCCCCTACCGGCGCGAGCTGCGGTCCGCAGTCAGCCTATCGACGAAAAAAGCCCCGGCGGAACCACCGGGGCTTTTTCTATGGACATCGTGCCAGGCCGATTGCGGCTTCCATGCGTCTGACCAAAAAAGAACCCCGGCAAATTTTTTGCCGGGGCCCTTTTTCGAAAATGTAGCGGCTTAGACCGAATAGTACATGTCGTATTCGACCGGGTGCGGGGTCATTTCGAAGCGCATGACCTCGGCCATCTTGAGCTCGATATAGGAGTCGATCTGGTCGTCGTCGAAGACGCCGCCGGCCTTCAGGAAGCCGCGGTCCTTGTCGAGGCTCTGCAGCGCTTCGCGCAGCGAGCCGCAAACGGTCGGGATCTTCTTCAGTTCCTTCGGCGGCAGGTCGTAAAGATCCTTGTCCATCGGCTGTCCCGGATGGATCTTGTTCTTGATGCCGTCGAGACCGGCCATCAGCATGGCGGCGAAGCCGAGATAAGGGTTCGCGCCCGGATCGGGGAAGCGAACCTCGACGCGCTTCGACTTCGGCGACGAGCCGAACGGAATGCGGCAGGAAGCCGAACGGTTGCGCGCCGAATAGGCGAGCAGCACCGGCGCCTCATAGCCCGGCACCAGACGCTTGTAGGAGTTGGTGAGCGGATTGGTGAAGGCGTTGATCGCCTTGGCGTGCTTGATGATGCCGCCGATGTAGAAGAGGCAGCTCTCCGACAGACCGGCATATTCGTTGCCGGCGAAAGTCGGCTTGCCGCCCTTCCAGATCGACTGGTGCACATGCATGCCCGAGCCGTTGTCGCCGAACACCGGCTTCGGCATGAAGGTGGCCGTCTTGCCGTAGGCGTTGGCGACCTGATGCACGACATATTTGTAGATCAGCATCTTGTCGGCGTTGCGCACCAGCGTGTCGAACTTGATGCCGAGCTCGTGCTGTGCGGCGGCGACCTCATGGTGATGCTTTTCGACCCGCACGCCCATTTCGGCAAGCACGGTCAGCATTTCCGAACGCATGTCCTGGCAGGAGTCGATCGGCGGCACCGGGAAATAGCCGCCCTTGATGCGCGGGCGGTGGCCGAGATTGCCTGTCTCGTAGTCGGTGTCGTCGTTGGACGGCAGTTCGGTCGAGTCGAGCCGGAAGCCGGTGTTGTACGGATCGGCCTTGTACTTGACGTCGTCAAACACGAAGAACTCGGCCTCCGGGCCGACATAGATCGTGTCGCCGATGCCTTCCGACTTCATATAGGCTTCGGCCTTCTTGGCGGTGCCGCGCGGATCGCGGTTATAGGCCTCGCCCGAGACCGGATCGAGGATGTCGCACAGGATGACCATGGTCGACTGCGCGAAGAACGGGTCCATGTGGACGGTGTCGGTGTCGGGCATCAGCACCATGTCGGACTCGTTGATCGCCTTCCAGCCGGCGATCGAGGAGCCGTCGAACATGACGCCGTCGGCGAACATGTCTTCCTCGACCTCGACGACATCCATCGTCACATGCTGCAGCTTGCCCCGCGGATCTGTGAAGCGCAGGTCGACGAATTTCACGTCGTTGTCCTTGATCTGCTTCATGATGTCTTTGGCTGTCGTCATGTTGTTTCTTCCCTGTGTGATGACGTCTGGAATGGGGTGAAGGTCAGATGGCGTCGATGCCGGTCTCGCCGGTGCGGATGCGAACGACTTCCTCTATGTTGGAGACGAAGATTTTTCCATCGCCGATGCGGCCGGTCTGCGCCGCCTTGCGGATGGCCTCGATGGCACCTTCGACGGCCTCGTCGCCAAGCACCACCTCGATCTTCACCTTAGGCAGGAAGTCGACGACATATTCGGCGCCGCGATAAAGCTCGGTGTGACCCTTCTGGCGGCCGAAGCCCTTGGCTTCGGTGACGGTGATGCCTTGCAGTCCGGCCTCCTGAAGCGCTTCCTTCACTTCGTCCAGCTTGAATGGCTTGATGATCGCTTCGATCTTTTTCATGTAAAAAGTGGCCTCCACTGCCAAGAAGACGGGTTGTGTGCCCCGCTTGCGCCTTCATCAAGCACGAAGCGTGCCAATCGTGAGGAGTGCAGGCGGTGAGGGGCGTTTTCGAGCCCTTGCCGCACACGGATGCAAATTCGCGTCATCCGCTGCATCGGATGCGTCATGGACGCCCAAACCCTATACATCGCCCCTCCTCACGTCTGCGCAAAAAGTGGGCAGACAGCGCAACTTGCAAGCAGAACCCCTCTCCTACGCGACCGCATGTGCAAGATAATGCCGCAATCGCGCTGGTTTGCTTCGAACCGAAAACTGGACAATGCTTGATCGCATGGAGATCGGCAATCCCATGCGCAATGAACTTCTATCGCCGGCCGAAATGGCCGAGGCCGACAGACTGGCGATCGCGGCCGGGCCGCTCGACGGCTATCGCTTGATGCAACGTGCCGGCGAGGCGGTCGCTGCCGTCGTGCTGGCGCGCTACCCTGGCGCGAAGAGGGTGCATGTGCTGTGCGGCCCCGGCAACAATGGCGGCGACGGCTATGTCGTGGCGCGATTGCTGGCCGAGGCCGGTGTCGACGTGGCCCTGTGGAAATCCGGCAAACCGCGGGCAGGCAGCGACGCCGCGCTTGCGGCGGCTGATTGCGCTCTGGAGCGGCACCCGCTTTCGGCCTTCACTGCGGAAGCCGGCTCGCTGGTTGTCGACGCGATCTACGGCGCGGGCCTGTCGAAGCCTCTCACCGGCGACGCCAAAGGCGCGGTCGACGCCGTGACCAGGCTGAACCTGCCGGTTATCGCGATCGACCTGCCTTCGGGCGTTTCCGGCGAAAGCGGCGAAATCCTCGGCTCGGCATTTAGCGCGGCCGTTACGGTGACCTTCGCGCGAAAAAAGCCTGGGCACCTGCTTCTGCCTGGCCGTGAGCGATGCGGCGAGATCGTGTTGGCCGACATCGGCATTCGTGACGAGATCATCGACGCGATTGCGCCGCGAGCCTTCGAGAACCGGCCTAGGCTCTGGATCGCGAACTTCCCCGCGCCCGCCGTCGACACGCATAAGTACAGGCGCGGCCATGCAAGCGTCTTTTCAGGCGGACCATCCGCGACGGGTGCGGCGCGCCTCGCAGCGCTTGCGGCCGCAAGGAGCGGGGCAGGGGCCGTCACCGTGCTGTCGCCGGCGAACGCCATGCAGGTCAACGCGGCGCATCTGACCTCGATCATGCTGCGCAAGGTCGACGCGATCGAAGACGTGCACGACCTTCTCGGCGATCGCCGGCCGTCCGCCTTCGTTCTCGGCCCCGGCTTCGGCATCGGCGACAAGGCACGCGATTTCACGCTCGCCGTGCTGGCCAAAAACCGCCAGGACGGCGGCGTCGAGGGCCTCGTGCTCGACGCCGACGGCATCACGTCTTTTCGCGACGCGGCCTCGACGCTGTTCGAGGCGGCCGCCAGACCGGACGCGCCGGCGTTGATCATGACGCCGCATGAGGGTGAGTTCGGCAAGCTGTTTGCCGACATTGCCGCTGACAATGCCTTGTCGAAGCTGGCCAAGACGCGCGAAGCCGCGCTGCGCGCCAACGCCATGATCATCTACAAGGGCGCCGACAGCGTGATCGCCTCGCCGGACGGCCGCGCCGCGATCAACAGCAATGGCGCGCCTTGGCTCGCAACAGCCGGTTCAGGCGACGTGCTGGCGGGCCTCATCGCCGGGCTTCTCGCCCAAGGCATGCCGGCCTTCGAAGCGGCTTGCGCCGGAGTCTGGATTCATGCCGCAGCCGGCAGCCGATTCGGACCGGGCTTGATTGCCGAAGACCTGCCGCTGGCGATGGTGCCGGTCCTCCGCGAACTGACCGAGTGCGCTGTCCAATGAAGCGCTTGGGCTTCCTTGTCGCTGTCGTTCTCCTCGCGGCTTACACCGCACAGGCGGCGCGCGCCGCCGGTCGCCCGGTCACCATCGTCGACGACCCGCGCGTGCTCGCCGCGCTCGATGCCAAGGGATACGGCTTCGCCGGCCTCTTCGGCGTCGACGGCAACGACGACCTGAAATCCCTCTACGACACCGCGCCGGCCTGTCACGCCATCGTCGAAACCGTGGCCGCTGACGTCGCCGCGTTGCGCGCCGACATGAAGGCGGGCCGCCGTACCCTCTACGAAGTCACCGACGGCAATGTCGGCCGCATCATCGACATGCGCTGGCTGAAAACGAACGCCGCGCGCTTCCGTCTGGTCGGTGTCGCCAACCGTCTCGACCGGCGCGATTTCCCAGCGCTTGGCAACGAGACGAGCTGCGGCGAGGTGCGGTTCATCTATCGCCTGGCCTACAGCTTCAAGAAGAACGCCAAGCTCCTGGCCTCGCGCCTGCCATTCAACTTCAGCGCCATATATCGCGTCGCTTCGGACGCCGACGGCGGCTGCGTGGGCGCTGCCGGCCGCTGGACGCCGCAAATCGACGAGGCGGTCGACGCCGGCTGGCTGACCGGTGGACCGCTCGAAAAGGCCTCGCTATCTTTCAAGCAGCTCGAGCTCAACGCGCAGGTGGTGCGCTTTCCTTCCGGCCAGGAAACCGAGTTCGGCGGCCAGGCCGCTTACCTGATGCGCATCTTCAGCATCGTTGGGGCGACGGTCGGCGAGAAGCCGCTGGAAAATACGCCGGACACGGCCCGGCTTGCCGAGGACGCCGATCTGAAGGCGCGGCTTGCCGACTATGTTCGCGCCAATGCCGCGGCGGTCGATCTCGGCGTCTACGAAATCCCGGATGAGTTCCTCGCCCGAAAAGTCATCTCCTGGTCGACCTTCGGCAGCGTAAGGCAAGCCAATCATCCGTTCACCCCGCTGTTCGAGCCAAAGGAGTTCGCCGGGCTCGACTATTCGAAGTTTTCCTTGGCGCGAACGCCGGACGCTTTGGTCGAGCGGCTCGACAACGGTGCCTGCCAGGGCTGCCATCAGGCAGGCTCGACCGCCGGCTTCCATTTCATCGGTCTCGACGACGCCACGACCTCGCCGCTCAACCGCATCGAAGTCGGTATCTCGCCGCATCTCCACGCCGATATCCCGCGCCGCGAAGCGTGGCTCAGGGCAACCGCCGAGGGCAGGGAGCCCAATCGTTTTCGCCCGCTCTCCTTCGCGCCGCCCGCCGCCTGGAAGGATACCGGCGGGCCTGCCTATGCGCCGGCCGAAACGGCGATGCCATGCCTTATGCCGGAAGACGCAAGCCGCTTCGGCGGCACATGGCAATGCGGCGCCGGAACGGTCTGCACACCGATCGCGACCGCTTCGGGGGTGAGGACCAAACTGGCGCAATGCCTGCTGCCGAAAGACAGTCCCGCGATGTTTTCGGGCCATCCTTGCCTCGCCGGCTCGATCGCCAGCAACGTGACGCAGCCGTTCAACGACCGCTACAAGATCAGCGGCCAGTTCGCCGCTCCCGCGCCTTCGATCTCGCGCACCGCCTATACCTGCCGGCCACCGAAGATTGGCGTTCCGGGAGGCTTCGCGTATCGCGCCTGCGATGACAAGGATCGCGCCTTCGCCGCCTTCAAGCCCGGCAAGCCGATGCCCAGCGAAATCTGCGGCCTGGTCGGCGGCAAGAAGTTCGACATCTGCGTGGCCACCAACAATTTCGACCAATGTCTGGGCGGCGCGGTCAACCGCGGCAACCGGCCGGCCTGCTCGGCCGACCATTTCTGCCGCGAGGATTATATGTGCCAGTCGCTGCCGCCGGACACGCCGGGCGCGGCCAAGGTCAAGGGCATCGGCTTCTGTTCGCCGACCTATTTCATCTTCCAGATGCGCATCGACAACCATGCCACCCCGTGGACGACCACAGCGCGCGCCGGCATGGGCGCCGGCTTCGGCGCGGCAGCCGAAGAATAATAGGTCAGGCAACTTAGCTGGGGCGCGGCTGCCCCACGGCGTCGGCCAAAGCGGCAAGAACGCGTTCCTCGCTGACACCGCGTGTGTCCTGGACCCAGCTCGGCGTCGAAATCGGCGGCTCGAGATAGCGCACCTGGTCGTTCACCGGTCCGGTCTCATAGGAGCGGTTTGATCCGAAGATAAGCACGCATGGTCCGCCCAAGGCCGCGGCAGCATGGCAGAGCCCGCCATCGACGCCAAGAAAGACCGTCGAGGCGGCGATCTGGCATATGGCGTCGGTCAGTTGCGGCGTCGATGTGAAATCCACCGCCTCCGGAAGCGCTGCCCGGATCTGGGCGGCGGCCTCGCGTTCGCGCGGGCCGCCGATGAGCCAGACCGACCAGCCGCGCCGGGCGTGATCCTGCGCTACCGAGATAAACCGCTCCGCCGGCCATGAACGGAAATTGCTGAAAGCCGAGGTGTAAAGCGCCAGCGCCGGCCGTGCCGGATCGATTCCATGCCGGACGCGCCAATCGGAAAGTTCCTCGGCTGAAACCGCTATTTGCGGCGCAGGCAGGCGCATGTGATCGCCAGGCTTCTCGCCCAGCATCGCGATCGCGCAGACTTGCTCGAACAATCTCGTCTTGCGCGGGCCGAACGCCACGAAGCTCTTCGGCCAGCCGGCGGGCAGGCGGTTGATGATGCCAAACTGGAATTCGCGCGGATAGCCGATACGCTCCGGTATGCCGGCCAGCCATGGCACAAGCGCGGCCTTGGTGCTGCTGGTGAGCATATAGGCCGCCTGGTAGTTCTCCTTGCGGATTTCGCGCGCCAGACCTGCGCGCTCTTTCAGCCCGGGCTTCCAGTGCTTCTCAACGACCCACGTCTTGCGGATATGCGGCATCAGCCGCGCCAGCGGCGCGGCAAGCGGCGAGGTGGCGACGTCGATCGGGTGCCCAGGGAACTTCTCGGCAAGTATCCGGATTGCCGAATGGCAACGGATGAAATCACCGATCGCCGGCAAGCAGAAGACGAGGATGGGACGCAACAAGCGCTACCTTTTCGATCCGGAACGGCCGCTGCCAATGGCGAGCATGACGGTGATTTGTCACGGAAGCGCTTCGCCATCAAGGATGCGGGCATAGAGTTCCAGATAGGCTTTTGCCGTTTTCTCGATCGGGAACCTGTCCGCGGCAGACTGCCGGCATCGCTGCGCCGGCAGGCCTCCGACCTCGCCAAAACCGCGCCCGAACTCCTCGTCGGTCTCGAAGAAGCGGCCGGTATCCGCGTCGACGGTTTCCACGAGCGCGCCGCGCGGTGTGGTGAGCACTGGCGTGCCGCACAGCATGGCCTCGACCTGCGCCATGCCGAACGGCTCCTCCCAGGAGATCGGGTTGAGGAATGCCTTCGATTCACCCAGCAGGCGCAATTTGTCCTGGCCGTCGACCATGCCGTGAAAGCGGTAGCGCGCGGAAAGGCTCTTGAAAAAGACGCCCTCGCGACGTGTCTTGCTGCGGCCGAGCAGCTTCCAGCGCGAGCCGCCGGCGATATCGAGGGGGAAGTCGAATTTTTTCGCCAACTCCACCGCCCGGTTCAACCCCTTTCCGGCCCGCGCGATGGCCGCCATGAAAAACAGATGGTCGTTCTTCGACGGTGCCGTGCGATAGGCGTCCACCGGAAAGCCGTTGTAGACGAAGGTCTTGCGGCCATGCAGCTCCGCATGACGTGCGCTGAGGAAGCTCCAGTTGGGCTGCGGCCGCGGATAATCCGGAAGATGACCGTGCTCGGTGTTGAGCGTCGGAAAGGGGACCTCGACCTTCCAGGCGTGGAGATGGACGATCTGCGTGTCGCGTGGGATCGCCGCCCGGCATTCGGCATCGCTGATCGCATGCCTGACCTCGCATAGTGGATGCGACGATCCCGGCGCGGCGATCAGGACTACATGGTGCCCGAGCCTGACCAGTTCGGTGATCAGCCATTCGACCTGGCGCTGTGTGCCGCCATACCCCTTCGCTGGAATAAGGCTCTGGGCTGCAAGGGTTATGCGCATTTCTTGTCGGTGCAGCTTGTCACAGCGGGATGTTGTCGTGCTTCTTCCAGGGGTTCTGCATGTCTTTGTTGCGCAGCATGCGCAGCGCTCGCGCGACGCGGCGGCGGGTCGAATGCGGCATGATCACCTCGTCGATGTAGCCGCGTTCGGCTGCAATGAAGGGCGACAGAAAGCGATCTTCGTAAGTCTTTGTATGGGCGGCAATTTTCTCCGGATCGCCGATATCCTTGCGATAGATGATCTCGACCGCGCCCCTGGCGCCCATCACCGCGATCTGCGCCGTTGGCCAGGCATAGTTCATGTCGCCGCGCAGATGCTTCGAGGCCATCACGTCATAGGCGCCGCCATAAGCCTTGCGGGTGATGACGGTGATCTTCGGCACGGTCGCCTCGGCATAGGCGAAGAGCAGCTTGGCGCCATGCTTGATCAGCCCGCCATATTCCTGCGCGGTGCCCGGCAGGAACCCAGGGACATCGACGAAGGTTACGATCGGAATCGAAAAACAGTCGCAGAAGCGCACGAAGCGCGCAGCCTTGCGGCTGGCGTCGGAATCGAGCACGCCGGCCAACACCATCGGCTGGTTGGCGACGAAACCGACTGTGCGGCCTTCGACCCGGCCGAAGCCGGTGACGATGTTCTTGGCAAAACTCTGCTGGATCTCGAAGAAATCGCCTTCGTCCGCGACCTTCAGGATCAGCTCCTTGATGTCGTAAGGCTTGTTGGCGTTGTCGGGGATCAGCCGGTCGAGCGACAGGTCATGATCCGTCACCGACTGGTAGCATTCGATCTCGGGAATCTCGGCCGTGTTCGATGCCGGCAGCAGGTCGACCAGCCGGCGCATCTGCAGCAGCGCCTCGACATCGTTGTCATAGGCGCCATCGGCGATGGAGGATTTCGTGGTGTGCACGCTTGCGCCACCGAGGCTTTCGGCGGTCACCGTCTCGTTGGTCACCGTCTTCACCACATCCGGCCCGGTGACGAACATGTAGGATGTATCGCGCACCATGAAGATGAAATCGGTCATGGCGGGCGAGTAGACGTCGCCGCCGGCGCAGGGACCCATGATCAACGAAATCTGCGGGATGACGCCGGATGCCAGCACATTGCGCTGGAATATCTCGGCATAGCCGCCAAGCGCGGCCACGCCTTCCTGGATGCGTGCGCCGCCGGCATCGTAGAGGCCGATGATCGGCGCGCGATTGCGCAGCGCCATCTCCTGGACCTTGATGACCTTTTCGGCATGCGCTTCCGACAGCGAGCCGCCGAACACGGTAAAATCCTTGGCAAAGATATAGACCGGGCGGCCGTTGACGGTGCCCCAGCCGGTGACCACGCCGTCGCCGGCGATCTTGGTCTTCTCCATGCCGAAATCGGTCGAGCGGTGCTCGACATACATGTCGAACTCCTCGAACGAGCCCTCGTCGAGGAATATCTCGATACGCTCGCGAGCGGTGAGCTTGCCCTTCTTGTGCTGCGCCTCGATGCGGTCCTTGCCGCCGCCCATGCGGGCAGTCTCGCGGCGGCGCTCGAGTTCCTTCAGCACGTCCTTCATTGCCGGTCCTCAAAACCAATAAGTAAATTTGTGGTAATCGCGCGGGCAGGGGAGCGCAAGCACCCCTGTTTTGCTGCATTGCAACATGGAGCCCTTGCATTTCGGAACGAACTCAGCCATATGCAGCGGCATAGGCGCTTGGGCTGGGAAGAATCCGGCCTTCTCGACGAATGAGACTGGTTGCGTCTGTTTTCCCTCTTTCCGGCAAATCGGCCCTGGTCGATCGGCAAGCTGGCGAAAAAGCCCCGCGGCATGATGCTGGCGGGCACGACAGCGCAGCCGCGCGGACGATTGTCCGCCGCCTTGTCGTTCCATGACAATTTATCCGACGGCAGGTTGCGCCCTGCCGCCATTGATGTTTGCGGCCACAAGGTCGCGTGAAAGAAGAATATTTTGACCAACGAAAACACAGCGGAACTGAACGGTTTCGCAGCACTTGGGATTTCGGGCGCGCTGCTCAAGGCAACCCATGCCGCCGGTTTCACCGATCCGAAGCCGATCCAGACGCAGGCGATCCCGCCGCAGATGGAAGGCCGTGACATTTTCGGCATCGCCCAGACCGGCTCGGGCAAGACCGCAGCCTTCGCGCTGCCGATCCTTTCGAAGATCATCGGCCTGGGCACCAAGCGACGGCCGAAGACGACGCGGGCGCTCATCCTGGCGCCGACGCGCGAACTCGCCGTGCAGATCGAGGACACCATCAAGATCCTCGCCAAGGGCGCGCATGTCTCGACCGCGCTGGTGCTGGGCGGCGTCTCGCGCTTCAGCCAGGTGAAGAAGGTTGCGCCGGGCGTCGACATCCTGATCGCCACGCCGGGCCGGCTGACGGATCTGGTCCGCGAAGGCGACCTCATCCTTGCCGACACCAAATGGCTGGTGCTGGACGAGGGCGACCGCATGCTCGACATGGGCTTCATCAACGACGTCAAGCGCATCGCCAAGGCGACCGCGGCCGACCGTCAGACGGTGCTGTTCTCGGCCACCATGCCGAATGAAATCGCCGAATTGGCAAAGGGCCTTCTGAAGAACCCGATCCGCGTCGAAGTCGCGCCGCAGAGCACTGCGGCAGCCGAGATCGTGCAGAGCGTGGTGCTCGCCCGCACCAAGCAGAAGCGCCAGGTGCTGTCCAAGATGCTCGCCGACGAGGCAATGCGCTCGGTGATCGTGTTCTCACGCACCAAGCATGGCGCCGATCGCGTCACCAAGGACCTTGCCCGTGACGGTTTCGAGGCTGCCGTCATCCATGGCAACAAGTCGCAGAACGCCCGGCAGAAGGCGCTCAACGATTTCCGCGACGGCTCGGTTCGCATCCTGGTCGCGACCGATATCGCGGCGCGCGGCATCGACGTGCCCGGCATCAGCCATGTCGTGAATTTCGACCTGCCGGACGAAGCGGAAAGCTACGTCCATCGTATCGGCCGCACCGGCCGCAACGGCAGGGACGGTATTGCGATCACGCTGTGCGATCCTTCGGAAAACGCCAAGCTGCGGCAGGTCGAGCGCATCATCCGCATGAAGCTGCCGGTCGTCGCCGATCATCTCGGCAGCCCGGACCCGCAGCGCGATCCCAGGGAAAAGACCGAGCGTCATTTCGAACCGGCCAATGACCGCGAGCATCACGGCGCCCGCCGCGATGGCCGCCGCCCTGGCAACGGTAGCGACAACAAGCGCTTCGGCGGTCAGCCCCATGGCGAGCGCGCTTCGAAGCCCCAGGGGGAACGCCCGGCTGCGGCCAAGCCGAATGCCTCGAGCAAGCCCGACGGCTTCAAGCGCTTCAAGGGCAATAACAAGCGCCGCTTCGGCGGCAAGCGTCCGGCGAACCGGGCCGCTTGAGCCTGGCAGAATCACGCGAACAGGAACGGCCGGAGCGATACTTCGGCCGTTTTCATTTCACTGTCTGATTTGATTTGCCCCATTTCACTGGGCTGACTGCTGCTGCATCAACGCCTTCACCCACACCACGATACGCTGGGTGAGGAAGGCTGTGGTTTGCGGCGACAGCACATCGCCAGCGATGACGTGATTGTCCGGATCGCCGGTGTCGTCGACCGGCACCAGCTCATGCGGCGCACCCCAGCGCCCGGCTATCTCGCGCGCCCGGTCGGGCCGCACCACCTTGTCGGAATCCGAGAAGATGAAGAGGGCGGGGATTTTCGCTTTCTCGACCGGCGCCTCGTAGGCAAGATTGGTGAGCGCCGCCATCGGCAGCACCGCCCTCATGGGATATTTGGTGGTCCAGAATTTCTCGTGCAGTGCGTTGCGCGCAGGGAGGCTGCGCTCCTTGCCACCGACAAGCTCGGCGATCTGCCGGCCCCAGGGTATGGTGAGCAACTCGGCGCCGGAGGCCTTCACGCCGAAATTCGGCGATATGAATGCGATGGCCGCGACATCGTCGGATGCGCCCGGCTGCGTGGCGGCCCACGCCGCCAGCGCGCCGCCGGTCGAGGTTCCGATGACGATCACCTTGTCGCCGATGGCGCGGCCGATGGCCAAGGCCTCCTCATAGTCGTTGATCCACGCATTGACGCTGCCTTGCGCCATCGCCGCGCCGTCCTGGCCGTGCCCGGTCAGGCGCGTGTAGAACAGGTTGGCATCCAATTCCTCCGCGATATCGTCCGGCAAGGGGCGAACCTCGCCCTTCGAGGCGGAAAAGCCATGGATGTAAACGATGGCTAAAGGCGTCTTGGCGTGGACCATCGGATTCGCCCAGATGATCTCCTTGTCGAGGCCGTCGCGGATGTTGGGCACGGCAGCCTCTTCACGCGCCAGATAGGCCTGCGGATCATCGCCGATCACCGATGGATTGAAATGGATTGTGGTGTCGACCGGCACGCGCGGTCCGAGAAAGAAGCCGGCGACCAGGATGACTGCAAGGCCAAGCACCGCCAGCACGATCCGCCGCCCCATTACAGTCTCCAAGCAATGATTCTCAACCTATGGCCGTACCCGCCGGCAGGCAATCGCCGTTTCGCCGGCTTATGCCGCCTTGTCGCGGGATGGGTTTTTGTCGCCAGGCAGCCTGCGATCGAAATGCAATGGCCGTCCCCACCAGTGGGTGGTGAGCCCGATGACTAAGCGGCCAACCGGCCGCGGCAGCAGGCCGAGCAGCTTCAACGGCCAGCTTATGTGGTACGGGAAGGTGACTTCGAAGCCGCCCTTTCGGATGCCGCGCGCCATGCGACGCGACGCGCGGTGCACAGGCATGAGGCCCGGCATCGGCAGCTTGTTCTTTTCAGTCAAAGGCGTGTCGATGAATCCCGGATTGATGACCTGGACACGGATGTTCATCTTGTCGAAGTCGTATTTCAGCGATTCCGCCAGGATGTTGATCGCGGCCTTGGTGCCGCCATAGGCCGCCGTCGTCGGCCAACCGGAATAGGCGGTGACCGATCCGACCAGAACGACATGGCCGCGCCCGCGCACGCGCATATGCTCGACGACGGGCACCACGCCGTTGACGATGCCGAAATAGTTCACGGCGAAGGAGCGGTGGAAATCACGCACCACCAGATTCTCGCCGGGCGTGGCGATGTAGTTGCCGGCGTTGAACACAGCAAGCACGATCGGCCCCATCTGTTCCTCGATCGCGGCGGCCGTGCGCGCCATGCCGTGCTCGTCGGTCACGTCGCAGGGAAAGGATCTCACATGTCCCGACATTTGCGCCGTTTCGACGATCAGCGTCTCGGCCGGATCGTTTGGCAGCGACGTCACCGCCACGGCATAGCCTTGATTGGCGAGATCCTTGGCAAGTGCGCGCCCAAGCCCACTGCTGCCGCCCGTGATCCAGGCGACACCGTCTTTCGGATTGGCCCGGTAGAGTGTCATGGGGTGTCCTGCGGATGTTCCGGTTTGCTCTAGCGGCGGAGAAATCAGTTGAAAAGAGCGGTTTTGCGCCTGGCGTTGAAATGATTGCAAGCATTGCACCATCCGGAATGCGAATGGACCAGGCAAAATCTTGCCTTGAAACCGCGGCGTCCGGTTTTTAGGGTCTCGCCGCACACATGAAGGAATCCCGCATGCCCCGTTCTGTCATCGAAGCGATCGGCAACACGCCCCTGATCCGACTCAACAAGGCTTCGGAGGCGACCGGCTGTGAGATTCTCGGCAAGGCCGAGTTCATGAATCCGGGGCAATCGGTGAAGGATCGGGCCGGCCTGTTCATCATCCGCGACGCCGAACAGCGCGGGCTGCTCAAGCCAGGCGGGCTTATCGTCGAAGGGACTGCTGGCAACACGGGCATCGGTTTGACGTTGGTCGCCAAGGCACTTGGCTACCGCACCGTCATCGTCATCCCCGACACACAGAGCCAGGAAAAGAAGGATGTGATCAAGATCCTGGGCGCGGAGCTTATCGAGGTGCCCGCCGTGCCCTACAAGAACCCAAACAATTACATAAAACTGTCCGGCCGGCTTGCCGAGCAACTGGCGCGCTCGGAGCCTAACGGCGCGATCTGGGCCAATCAGTTCGACAATGTCGCCAACCGCGACGGTCATATCCGCACGACGGCCCAGGAGATCTGGGCTCAGACCGACGGCAGGGTCGATGGCTTTGTCTCGGCCGTAGGCTCCGGCGGCACGCTCGCCGGCGTCGCGCTCGGCCTCAAGGGCAAGAGCAAGGACGTCAAGATCGCACTCGCCGATCCGCTCGGCGCCGCGCTCTACAGTTTCTACACCAGTGGCGAGTTGAAATCGGATGGCAACTCGATCACCGAGGGCATCGGGCAGGGCCGCATCACGGCCAATCTCGAAGGCTTCACGCCGGACTTCTCCTACCAGATCCCGGACGAGGAAGCGTTGCCCATCATTTTCGACCTGATTCAGGAAGAGGGGCTCTGCGTCGGCGGCTCGACCGGCATCAACATCGCCGGCGCCATCCGGCTGGCGCGAGAGCTCGGACCCGGCCACACCGTCGTGACGATCCTTGCCGACTACGGCACGCGCTACCAGTCCAAGCTCTTCAATCCAGAGTTCCTGCGCGGCAAGAATCTTCCGGTGCCGGGCTGGATGGAAGAGAAAGTCAACATTTCCGTGCCGTTCGAAAAGGTAGCATGATGGCGCACAAGACCGAGGCGCTGTTTCGCGACGACGCCTATCAGAAGACGGCCGAGGCCGAGGTCGTCGCCATCAACGATCGTGGCGGCATCCTTCTCGACCGCACGATCTTCTATGCAACGTCCGGCGGGCAGCCGGGCGATACCGGCATGCTCGAACGTGCAGACGGCGGCCGCATCGCGATCGCAGCCACCATCACCGGCGAGACCAAGGACGAGATTATCCATGTGCCGGCCCCCGAGCAGACGCTTCCCGCGGTCGGCGAAAGGCTGAAGCTTCTGATCGACTGGGAGCGGCGGCACCTCCTGATGCGCATGCACTCCGCCTGCCACCTGCTGACCGTGGTCTGTCCGTTTCCGATCACCGGAGCGGCGGTCGCGGAGGACGACAGCCGCGTCGATTTCGACATTCCCGACGCCAGCTTCACCAGGGAGGATGTGACGGCTCGGCTGATGGAGCTGGTGCGCGCCGACCATCCGATCCTCACTCGACTGATCACCGACGAGGCGCTGGCCGCCAATCCCGGCCTTGTCAAATCGAAGAACGTCCGCCCGCCGGTCGGCACCGGCAAGATCCGCCTGGTCTTGATCGGCGACAACGGCTCGATCGACAGCCAGCCATGCGGCGGAACGCATGTGAGGTCGACCGGCGAGGTCGGCGACATACATATCGGCAAGATCGAGAAGAAAGGCCGCGAGAACCGGCGCTTCCGCATCCGCTTCGGGCCGATGCCGGCGAACTGACGTTAAAGCTAGGCGGGGCAGGAGAACAGAATGGCCCAGGACAGTCCCTTCATCGTCGACGCCGACTGGCTGCAGAAGCGGCTTGGCGAGCCCGGCCTCACCATTATCGACGCCTCCTGGTATCTGCCGGCGCAAAAGCGCGACGCTCGCGCCGAATACGATGCCGCCCACATCCCCGGAGCGCGCTTTCTCGACCAGGACGCGGTTTCCGATCCGGATTCGAAACTGCCGCACACCTTGGCCTCGCCGCAGCACTTCGCTCAATATGTCGGCGCCATGGGTGTTTCGGCCGACGACACCATCGTGGTCTATGACGGGCCCGGCCTGTTCTCGGCGCCGCGCGCCTGGTGGATGTTCCGCGTCATGGGCGTCTTCCAGGTCCACATTCTGAATGGCGGATTTGACCGCTGGAAGGCCGAGGGGCGGCCGGTGACGGCCGAGCCGACCAAGATCGCGCCGAGTGTCTTCTATGCCGATTTCGACAAGGACCGGGTTGTCGGTCTCGACGAGATGCGCAGGATCGTCGGCAGCCAAGAGAGCCAGATCGCCGACGCACGATCGGCCGGCCGCTTTGCAGGCACCGATCCGGAGCCGCGGCAGGGCGTCCGTTCGGGCCATATGCCGGGTGCGCATAATGTCCCGATCACGGCGCTTGCCGAGAATGGCGAATTGCTGCCGAAGGATCGCCTGCGCAAGGTGATCGAGGATGCCGGCATCGACCTCACGAAGCCCGTTATCACGTCCTGCGGCTCGGGCATCACGGCGGCGGCGATCACGCTGGCGCTGGAGACGCTCGGCCATACCGACAACCGGCTTTACGATGGGTCCTGGACTGAGTGGGGCAGTCTCAGCGACACACCGGTGGTGACGGGGAAAGAATGATGGAAAACGGCGCGCTGCAAGATATCGATGTCACGGTCACGTTCCTGGAGATGCATGCGGCGCCGGCGGTTTCGCCGCCGATCCCCTACAATCGCCAGATCGCGCTGCTGAAGACGAAAGATATTCCGCTCCATTTCTACCGCTATTTGATGGATCGCGTCGGGCGCAAATGGCACTGGGTCAATGTGCTGAGGCTGAGCGACGAGGAGCTCGCCGCCGGCTTGCATCGCGAGGACCGCGATATCCGCGTGCTCTATCTCGACGGCGCTCCCGCCGGCTTCTTCGACCTCAAGCCGCATCTTCCGGACGAAGTGGAGCTCGCTTATTTCGGCATGATGGAGCATGCGCATGGCCAGGGCATCGGCCGCTGGTTCCTTGGCGCCGCGATCTCGGCGGCCTGGGCGCATGGGCCAAGGCGCGTCACCGTGCAGACTTGCACGCTCGACCATCCGGCGGCTCTGCCGCTTTACCAGAAGCTCGGCTTCACGCCGGTGGCCCAGAAGAAGGAGGTCGTGCATCCGCTGACCTTCGCTGAGCGCTCGGCCAGTGTCATGCGAGACTAGAGCGATTCCAGGACTGGTGAGAAACGGTTCCGCCAGTCAGGAATCGGGTGGGTGGCAGTGTCACCAAGGCATAATTTCCGGAGATCGACACCGGAGATTTGCCATGACCATCCAGTTCAAAGCCTTGCCGACCGAAGCCGTGCGCGCCTTGCAGCGGGGAGGGCCCGATGCCTATGGCCGCAGCCCGGAGCACCGCATTTCCGACGGCGACGGCGTGCCCTGCAGGCATTGCCTCAGGAACGTCGCCGAGGGTGACGGCTATCTGATCGTTGCCTACCGGCCGTTTCCGGAACTGCAGCCCTATGCCGAAACCGGCCCGATCTTCCTTCATGCCGACGAATGCAAGCGTGCCGCCGACGGAGAAGTGCTGCCGGAAATTCTCGAAAGCAGCGACTATATCGTCAGGGGCTACGGCAAGGACGATCGCATCGTCTACGGCAGCGGCGCGGTCACACCGACGGGCGACATCGCAGCTCGCGCGACAGCACTGCTCGAGCGCGACGACATCGCCTATATCCACGTCCGGTCGGCGCAGAACAATTGCTATCAATGCCGCATCGAGCGGCCATAATCCAAAAAGAAGCCCGCCGATGGTCAGGCGGGCCGTTGGAGGGTCTGACAGAAGCTGCCGGCAAGCGCTGTCCGGGCCGGACTTGTCCGACTCGGCAAGCAGCAGGCCGCCAGTAACGCCGCGTGTCTAGGCGTCTTTCCTGTCGGGCGAATGTGAAGCATTTCACACAAGGAGCATAATGGCCGGGGAAGATGAAACCCGCGCCTTCCAAGACTGTCGTATTCCCGTCGTACTACTGCGCTAAACAGTGATCGTTGAGGATTGTCGACCGCGGATGGACCGGCGACAGATCGCAACATCGAGGAAGCGGGCTTTTGCTCCGCTTTTTTGTTGTCCGGATTTCGGTGCGGAGCCAGTTCTGCGGGCAAAAAAGCCCGCCGGAACGACCCGGCGGGCGCGACAGGAGGAAGTTTCCGGCCGGATGTCAGGCGGCGAGCACGGCCTTCGGCTCGACCATTTCGTAACCGAGCGCCTCGGCGACGGCGCGGTTGGTGATCTTGCCCTTGTGGACATTGAGGCCGTTGCGCAGGTGGTGGTCGTCGACCAGCGCCTTGAGGCCCTTGTCGGCGAGTTGCAGGCCATAGTGCAGCGTCGCGTTGTTGAGCGCATGCGCCGAAGTGACCGGCACGGCGCCGGGCATGTTTGCGACGCAATAATGGATCACGCCGTCGACCTCATAGGTCGGATCGGCGTGGGTCGTGGCATGCGAGGTCTCGAAGCAGCCGCCCTGGTCGATCGCGACGTCGACCAGCACAGAGCCCTTCTTCATGCCGGAAAGCATTTCGCGGGTCACCAGTTTGGGCGCAGCGGCGCCCGGAATCAGCACGGCGCCGATGACGACGTCGGCCGAGAAGCATTCTTCTTCCAGCGCTTCGACGGTCGAGTAGCGGGTATGGACGCGGCCGCCGAAAATGTCGTCGAGCTGGCGAAGGCGCGGGATCGAACGGTCGATGATGGTGACGTCGGCGCCGAGGCCGGCAGCCATCTTGGCCGCGTGCAGACCGACGACGCCGCCGCCGAGCACGGTGACCTTGCCGGGCAGCACGCCGGGCACACCGCCGAGCAGCACGCCGCGGCCGCCATTAGCCTTCTGCAGCGCCGTCGCGCCGGCCTGGATCGACAGGCGGCCGGCGACTTCCGACATCGGCGCGAGCAGCGGCAGGCCGCCGCGATCGTCGGTCACGGTCTCATAGGCAATCGCGGTGACGCCCGAAGCGAGAAGACCTTTGGTCTGCTCCGGATCCGGAGCCAAATGGAGATAGGTGTAGAGGATCTGGCCGTCGCGCAGTTGGACCCATTCGTTGGGCTGCGGCTCCTTGACCTTGACGATCATGTCCGACTTGGCGAACACGTCGGCGGCCGTCTTGGCGATGGTGGCGCCGGCAGCGCGATAGGCGTTGTCGTCGGCACCGATGCCGGCGCCAGCACCGGTCTCGACCAGCACTTCGTGGCCATGCGCGACATATTCGCGGACCGAGCCGGGCGTCATGCCGACGCGGTATTCATGGTTCTTGATTTCCTTGGGGCAGCCGACACGCATCTTTCTTCTCCTGTCCGCGCCTTTTCAAGAGGCGCTCTCCCTGTCACTCGCGCATGCCATCGGCTCCGAACGCGGAGGTGGACACGCAGTAATGGCAGTCAATCACGAATCGTTCCGTATGTGTTTGCGAATGCACTTGCAGCAATGGTCGCTCTTCGATAGTCGTTGCGTAAAACGGCTGAAAATTCGCAGGAACCACGAAAAATGCGGCTCGACAGGATTGATATCGCCATTCTAGAGACTTTGCAGAAGGATGGCCGGATCCCCAATGCGGCGCTTGCCGAGAAGGTCGGCCTTTCCCAATCGGCTTGTTCGCGCAGGCTCGACAATCTGGAGAAGTCCGGAACCATCCGCGGCTACCACGCGCGGCTGTCCAATTCCGCGCTCGGCCACCAGATGACGGCGATCGTGCACATATCGCTGTCGGGCCAATTCGAGAAGACGTTGTCGGATTTCGAGGCAGCGATCAAGCGCTGCCCGAATGTGCTCTCCTGCCATTTGATGTCGGGCGAATACGACTACATCCTTCGCATCGCGGCGAAAGATCTTGTCGACTATGAGCGCATCCACAAAGAATGGCTGTCGGCCATGCCGCACGTGACCAAGATCAATTCGTCCTTCGCGCTGCGTGAGATCGTCGATCGCACGGCGGTTGGGTTGCGGCCCGAGATGGCTTAGGCGCTGGCCTCCGTCACCACAGTCGTCATCGGAATGTCGTGCGGCTGCGGGTAGATGGTCGCGATGCGCTGCAATTCGTAGCCGACGCCGATGACCAGCGGCCTGAACGGCATCGCGGCCAGCGTGCGGTCGTAGAAGCCGCCGCCATAGCCCAGTCGATATCTGCCGGGATCGATGCCGACGATCGGCGAGATCACGATGTCGGGCAGCACCGGATCCCCTTCGGCCGGGATCGGAATGTTCCAGACGCCTTTTTCCAGCCGGTCGCCCGGTCTATAGGCGCGAAAGACCAGCGGCTGTCCCTTCTCGATGACGACAGGGAGCGCAGTGCGGCCGCCGCGCTCGTTGATCGACGCCATCCAGCCGCGCAGATCCGGCTCGCCGCGAAACGGCCAATAGAGGCTGACCATCCGGCCGTCTATGTCGCCGATCAGCGCGTCAATGCCTTCCGCGATGCGGGCCGACATGGCGGCGCGTGCGTCGGCTGAAATGGCGAGGCGGGCATTGATAAGCCGCTCGCGCTCGGCCTTGCGCCATCGCCTGACATCCGTCCAGTCGGAGAGCGGCTCCCGATATTGCGGGTCGAGTTCATGCATGAAGCAGGGCGGCGATGCGTATTGGGCCGGCCCGTCGTCGCGATTATCAGCCATGATAGGGTCCTTGTAATGCTGTCTCACGCTATACCTGTGGCGGGGCGCGCTCCATGTGCATTCACGACGCCACGCGACGACTCTGGGGCATGTTTCCTGCCCGGCAAGATGTTGTTGCAGTGCACAAAAATACTTACATCTCGGTGTGGTAGCTTTACGTCGCGAGGTGGATGAGATGAGCGAAGCCAAGCATCATGTCGTGGTCGTTGGCGCCGGGTTCGGCGGGCTCGAACTTACCCGCGCATTGTCTGGCGCCCCGGTGCGCATCACCATGATCGACAAGCGCAATCACCACCTTTTCCAACCGCTGCTTTACCAGGTGGCGACGACGTCGCTGGCGACCTCGGAGGTTGCCTGGCCGATCCGTCATCTGCTGCGCAGGCGCAAGGACGTGACGACGCTTCTCGGCAATGTCACCGGCATCGATCGCGCCGCCAAGCGCGTGCTGCTCGAGGACGGCAGCTCGATCCCCTACGACACGCTGGTGCTCGCCACCGGCGCGCGCCACGCCTATTTCGGCCATGACGAATGGGAGCCGTTTGCGCCGGGTCTGAAAACGCTTGAGGATGCCACGACGATCCGGCGCCGTATCCTGCTCGCCTTCGAGCAGGCCGAGCGCGAAACCGATCCGGCCAGGCGTCAGGCGCTGCTGACGCTGGTCATTGTCGGCGGCGGGCCGACCGGCGTCGAGCTCGCCGGCACCATTGTCGAGCTTGCAAATGACACGTTGCGCGGCGAGTTCCGCAATATCGACACGCGGCAGGCGCGCGTCGTGCTGATCGAAGCCGGCGACCGGATCCTGGCCAATTTCGCGCCGCAGCTTTCCGACTATGCCCGCAAGGCGCTGGAACGACTGGGCGTCACCGTCGAGCTCGGGCGCCCCGTCACCAACCTCGATGCCGAAGGCGTCGTCTTCGGCGACAAGCGCCTGCCGGCAAGGACGATTATCTGGGCGGCCGGCGTCGCCGCTTCGCCGGCTGCCGAATGGCTGGGAGCGCCGGCCGATCGGGCGGGCAGGGTGATCGTCCAACCGGACCTCACCGTGCCTGGCAATCCCGACATTTTCGTCATCGGCGACACCGCGCATGTGCTGCGGCCGGATGGGAAGCCGGTGCCGGGTGTGGCGCCTTCCGCCAAGCAGGAGGGCAAACATGTCGCCGCGACGATCAAGGCGCGGCTTGCCGGCGACACGACGACGCGTCCTTTCCAGTACCGGCATGCCGGCGACCTGGCGACGATCGGCAAGCGCGCCGCCGCCATCGATTTCGGCTGGATCAAGCTCACCGGCTGGCTCGCCTGGTGGCTCTGGGGCATAGCGCACATCTATTTCCTGATCGACTTCCGCAACCGCCTCGCGGTCTCGCTTAGCTGGCTATGGATTTATCTTACCGGCCAGCGCAGCGCGCGGCTGATCACGCAGGGCGACGACGACAAGAGTTGATTCCCTGGCCGTCGCCTGCCGGCAGAGGAGATGCCTGATGGCCGATCGCGGTTTCATTTCGTCGCCTCACGAGCGTGACTTCGCGCTCATGGGCGCAGGCGCTGCTGGCCGAAAGCCAGGCAAAGGCGGTGAACTGGAAAAACTGCCGTCGCTCCCCCCTCTGGTTCCGCACTTCCACACGCGATAGTTTTAGACATGCGTTATGTGATCGTCATCGCCGCCATCGCCTTCTTTCTGATCTGGGATGGCCTCTACAACCACGGCCACTACCTCGATGTGACCGTGCGGGAAATGTCGCGCATCGCGCGCCTCGTTACGGGGTGAGGCCTTGACCGCTTACGCGCTTCGGGCGCGACATCGTGCCGGTTGACGCCCAGGCCTCGCTCCCACAAAAACGCCGCTGAATCGAAGCTTAGGGAGGCTGGCTTGATCCGGCACATCGTTTTCTTCAGCGTGCGGCGCAAGGAAGATGTCGAGGCTGTGCGCTCGGGCCTGCTGGCGCTCGGCAAGATTCCGCACTCCAAGCATTTTGAGGTGACGCTCAACACCAAGGTCGATCTGTTCTCCAACGCGATCGACGTGGTCGTCTATGCCGAGTTCGAGGACGAGGCGGCCCTTGCCGCATACAAGGCGCATCCGATTTACGCGGATACGACCAACAAGGTGAAGCCGCTGCGCGAACTGCGCTATTCTGCGGATGTTGTGGCCGCCGCCTGAGCCGGCAAAGCCGCGGCCAACGGTTCGGTGCACTTGAACCGCCCGCCGGAATGGGGCACACCGCGCCGGCATGATCGAAAGCTCCGCCCATCCGCTCGACCATCTCGTGCTGCCGACACCGAGTCTCGATGCCGTCCGGTCGCGTCTGACCTCGCTCGGCTTTGTCGTCGCGCCCACAGGCATCCATCCCTTCGGAACGGAAAATGCTTGCGTCTTTTTCGCCGACGGGACCTATCTCGAGCCGTTGGCGGTAGGAGATGCGCAGTCGACGGAACAGGCGATTGCGGCCGGTAATGTCTTCGTAGCGCGCGACCGCCTTTATCGCCAATGGCTGGGCGAGGAGGGCTTTTCCGCCGTCGTGCTCGGAACCGGCAATGCCGATGCCGACCATAGGCGCTTCGTCGAAGCCGGCCTGTCGGCCGGCGACATGCTGGGCTTTTCACGTGCCTTCACCGATACGAACGGAAAGAGCGATACGGCGTCCTTCAAGCTGGCCTTCGCGGCCGACAAGGAGGCGAGGGACGCCCTCCTCTTCGCCTGCGAGCGCGTGAACCCGCCGAAGATCGATCGCACGGCGCTCCAGGCGCATGCCAATGGCGTAACCGGCATCGTCGAAGTAATCGCCGTCAGCGACGCGCCGCCCGCGCAGATCGGACTGATCGCGATCGCCGCAGGCGCGCAGGCGGACGGGTTGGAGGCCGAAGGCGATGCGGTGCGGTTGCCGAACGCAATCCTGCGTGTCCTCACGCACGAGAGCTACGAACGGCACTTTGGTCTGGCGGCCAAACCCTCGCCGCATTTGCGGTTTCAGGCGGTCGTTTTCTCGATCCGCGACAAAGCTTCAGTTGCGCACGCGCTTGCGGCCGGGGCCACCGATCACAACATGAGCGGCGGTGATATCGTCGTTCCACCCGCGCTCGGGCAGGGCGCCGCCTTCATCTTCCGGGAGATCCCATGAGCAAGCCCCTGGCGCCCAATTCATCGGTAACCGTCGGCAAGGTCGTCTTCGCCAACAATGCGCCGCTGTCGCTGATCGCCGGCCCGTGCCAGCTTGAATCGCGCCAGCACGCTTTCGACATGGCCGGCGCGCTGAAGGAACTGACGGAACGGCTGGGAATCGGCCTCGTCTACAAGACCAGCTACGACAAGGCCAACCGCACCTCGCTATCGGCGACGCGCGGCGCGGGGCTCGATGCGGCGATGCCGATCTTCGACGATCTGCGCAAGGCGTTCTCGCTGCCGGTGCTGACCGACGTCCACACCGAGGAGCAATGCGCGATCGTAGCGCCCCATGTCGATGTCCTGCAGATCCCGGCCTTCCTGTCGCGCCAGACCGACATGCTGGTCGCCGCGGCGAGGACCGGCAAGGTCATCAATGTGAAGAAGGGCCAGTTCCTCGCGCCCTGGGACATGAAGAATGTCGTCGCCAAGATCACCGGCTCCGGCAACCCGAATGTGCTCACCACCGAGCGCGGCGTCTCGTTCGGCTATAACACGCTGGTTTCGGACATGCGAGCGCTGCCGGTCATGGCCGAAATCGGCGCCCCGGTGATCTTCGACGCGACCCATTCCGTGCAGCAGCCGGGCGGGCAGGGCGGCTCCTCCGGCGGCGAACGGCGCTTCGTCGCGACGCTCGCGCGCGCGGCCGTTGCCGTGGGCGTGGCGGGTGTCTTCATCGAAACCCATCAGGACCCCGACAATTCGACATCCTCCGACGGTCCGAACATGGTCCCGTTGAAGGACATGCCGGCGCTGCTGGAAAAGCTCATAGCCTTCGACCGGATCGCCAAAGGGCACTGATTCCGGCGACGGATCTCGAACTTGCGCCGGCTTGTGGGGAGCTAGCGCTACCTCACGGAAGGCTGAGCAAATCATCGGGAACCTTAGCGCGCTCCTCTCATTGTCAGTGCATGCATTCAACGAGAGGAGCACCATCATGACCACCCCGTCCGGGCATACCGAAGCCATTGCCGCCTCGCGCGTCATCGGCACGTCTGTCTACAACACTGAAGGCCAGAGTATCGGCAGCATCGAGGACGTGATGCTGGACAAGATGTCGAACGGCATCATGTTCGCCGTGATCGGTTTCGGCGGCTTCCTTGGCATGGGCGAGAAGTACCACGCTATTCCGTGGGCGACGCTCGACTATGACGAGGACAAAGGCGGCTACGTCGTGCCGTTCACCAAGGAGCAGCTCCAGGCTGCGCCCGCCTATTCGATCGAGGAGCTGACCGGCGCCGACGGCGAAGCCGCCCGCGATGCTTCATTCCAGTATTACCATGTGAAGCCCTATTGGCATTGATCGCACGATCGGCAAGCTGGAAATCGAAAGGCCCCCGACACAAAGCCGGGGGCCTTTGACGTTTAACTACTCCGCTGCGTTGAGAGTCGATAGCTCTGCCGAACTCTGTTGGGGTTTCCGATCGTCGCAGGACGTCAGGAACGCCGCCGCGATCAGAAACAAACTCACGATACCGCTCAACTGGGACATGGCGAAACTCCTCCTGTTTCGCCCCGCGCGAACGCGACCATAGATGAGAAGGCCACGCAATGCGCATGACTTATGATGACAGAAATTTGCGCTTCGTGAATCCGGCCCGCGGCAATAATTGCGGCGGCGCCGATTGCCTTTTGCGCCGCTTTGGCTAAGAGGGGCGCGACGCTTCAATCGATCAATCGGGGACATCGCAAATGACCGCCATCATCGACATTGTCGGGCGTGAAATCCTGGACAGCCGTGGCAATCCGACCGTGGAGGTCGACGTGGTGCTGGAAGACGGCTCCATGGGCCGTGCCGCGGTGCCCTCGGGCGCATCGACCGGCGCGCATGAAGCGGTCGAACTGCGCGATGGCGGACCACGCTATCTCGGCAAGGGCGTTCAGCGCGCCGTCGAAGCGGTGAACGGCGAGCTGTTCGAGGCGATCGGCGGTATGGAAGCCGAGAACCAGATCCATATCGACCAGACGATGATCGAGCTCGACGGCACGCCGAACAAGAGCCGCCTCGGCGCCAACGCCATCCTGGGCGTCTCGCTGGCGGTCGCCAAGGCCGCGGCCGAGGCCGCCGGCCTGCCGCTCTACCGCTATGTCGGCGGCACCAAGGCGCACATCTTGCCGGTGCCGATGATGAACATCATCAATGGCGGCGCGCATGCCGACAACCCGATCGACTTCCAGGAGTTCATGATCCTGCCCATCGGCGCGCCGACGCTGCGCGACGGCGTGCGCTGGGGCTCGGAGATTTTCCACACGCTGCGCAAGAAGCTCAAGGACGCCGGCCACAACACCAATGTCGGCGACGAGGGCGGCTTCGCCCCCAACCTGAAGAGCGCGCCGGCGGCGCTCGATTTCATCATGGAATCGATTGAGAAGGCCGGCTTCAAGCCAGGCGAGGATGTTGCGCTCGGCCTCGACTGCGCGGCGACCGAGTTCTTCAGGGACGGCAACTACGTCTATGAAGGCGAGAAGAAGACCCGCGATCCGAAGGCGCAGGCCAAGTATCTCGCCAAGCTGGCTGCCGACTATCCGATCATTACCATCGAGGACGGCCTTGCCGAGGACGACTGGGAAGGCTGGAAGATCCTGACCGACCTGATCGGCAACAAGACCCAACTCGTCGGCGACGACCTCTTCGTCACCAACACGGCGCGGCTGCGCGACGGCATCCGCATGGGCGTCGGCAATTCCATCCTGGTCAAGGTCAACCAGATCGGCTCGCTGACCGAGACGCTCGACGCGGTCGAGACCGCGCACAAGGCCGGCTACACCGCCGTCATGTCTCACCGCTCCGGCGAAACCGAGGATTCGACCATTGCCGACCTCGCCGTCGCCACCAATTGCGGGCAGATCAAGACCGGCTCCCTGTCGCGTTCGGACCGCATGGCCAAATACAACCAGCTCATCCGCATCGAGGAAGAGCTCGGAAAACAGGCGCGCTACGCCGGCAAATCGGTGGTCAAGGGCTGATCCGGCCCGTTCGAACAGTCTGAAAAAGGGCGGGTCATTCCCGCCCTTTTTCGTTTCCGGCGATCCTGCAATGGCGTCCGTAACCGTCCATTAAGCACAATCGGGCGAAATACGACTCATGGTCGCTTGCGTTCGCGGCCGCGAGGGTTCGGGTCATGTGGACACGTCAGCACAAGCAAAGAAACACCGGCAGGCTGATCATCCCTTCGCTTTGCGTGCTCTTTCTGGCCTATTTCGGCTTCCATGCCTATCACGGCGAGTTCGGCATCTACTCCAAATACCGGCTCGAGGCCCGAGCTGTCGAACTGCAGACCCAGCTTGATGCCGTGAAGGCGCGCCGGATCGACTTCGAGCGCCGTGTCCAGTTGATGCACGAAGGCACGCTGGAGAAGGACATGCTTGACGAGCAGGCCCGAAAGGCGCTCAATCTGTCCCATCCCGACGAAATCACCATCATGCTGCCCGCTCCGACAAAATAACCGAATTTCGGTTAATCGCTCTTATTTGCAATGATTCTAATCGCTTAGATGCATGTCAGCCATGCATTTTTCAGCATGGCGCAATGCATCCTTGCATGTTAGCCTCGCGCAAATCGGTGGGGAGGCGATCGATCTCCCTGAATGTCCGCAAAGAGACGCCAACAGGGAGTGACGCATGGCCACCGCCGCCAAAAAAGCGCCCGCCAAATCCAGATCCGACAAACAGCCCAATCTGTCAGCACCCAAGCCCGCTGATTTCACCAAGGATGAAGAGCTTTCCGCCTACCGGCATATGCTCTTGATCCGCCGCTTCGAGGAGAAGGCCGGCCAGCTCTACGGCATGGGCTTCATCGGCGGCTTCTGCCATCTCTACATCGGCCAAGAGGCCGTCGTCACCGGCATGAAAATGGCGCTGGTCGAAGGCGACCAGATGATCACCGCCTATCGCGACCACGGCCATATGCTGGCGATGGAACTGTCGCCGCGCGGCGTCATGGCCGAGCTCACCGGCCGCCGCGGCGGCCTGTCGAAAGGCAAGGGCGGCTCCATGCACATGTTCTCCAAGGAGAAGCATTTCTATGGCGGCCACGGCATTGTCGGCGCGCAGGTGTCGCTCGGCACCGGTCTCGCCTTCGCCAACCGCTACCGTGACAACAAGAACGTCGCCCTGACCTATTTCGGTGACGGCGCCGCCAACCAGGGCCAGGTCTATGAAAGCTTCAACATGGCCTCGTTGTGGAAGCTGCCGGTGATCTACATCATCGAGAACAACCGCTACGCCATGGGCACGTCCGTGTCGCGCTCGTCGGCCGAGACCGACTTCTCCAACCGCGGCGCCTCCTTCAAGATCCCAGGCATCCAGGTCGACGGCATGGATGTTCGCGCCGTAAAGGCCGCAGGCGATCTCGCTACCGAATGGTGCCGTGCCGGCAACGGCCCGCTGATCCTCGAGATGCAGACCTACCGCTATCGCGGTCATTCGATGTCCGACCCCGCCAAATACCGCTCCAAGGAGGAAGTGCAGAAGATGCGCTCCGAGCACGACCCGATCGAGCAGGTGCGGGTGCGGCTGCTCGACAAGAAGTGGGCAAGCGAGGACGAGCTCAAAGCCGTTGACAAGGATGTCCGCGACATCGTCGCCGACGCCGCCGAATTCGCCCAGAACGACGCCGAGCCGGATCCGTCCGAGCTTTGGACCGACATCGTACTCTAAGGAGAGGGCAAGGACATGCCGATCGAAATTCTCATGCCCGCGCTCTCGCCGACGATGGAAGAGGGCAATCTTTCCAAATGGCTGAAGAGCGAAGGCGACAAGGTAGTCGCCGGCGATGTCATCGCTGAGATCGAGACCGACAAGGCGACGATGGAAGTCGAAGCCGTCGACGAAGGCACGCTCGCCAAGATCGTGGTTCCCGCCGGCACCGAAGGCGTCAAGGTCAACGCGGTCATTGCCGTGCTCGCCGTCGACGGCGAGGACGTTGACAAGGCAGGCGAAGGCATCGGCGAAGAAGAACCCGCCAGGGCTGAAAAAGCCGCACCGGCGCCGGCCCCTACCACAGCTAAGAGCCAGGCTGCGGCTCCCGTGGCCGCCGCGCCGAAGACGGAGATCGCGGCGGATCCGGATATTCCCGCCGGCACCGAGATGGTTTCGACCACGGTGCGCGAAGCGCTGCGTGACGCAATGGCCGAGGAAATGCGCCGCGACGGCGACGTCTTCGTCATGGGCGAGGAGGTCGCCGAGTACCAGGGCGCTTACAAGATCACGCAAGGCCTGCTGCAGGAATTCGGGCCGCGACGGGTCGTCGACACGCCGATCACCGAGCACGGCTTTGCCGGCGTCGGCGTCGGCGCCGCGATGGCGGGGCTTAAGCCGATCGTCGAATTCATGACGTTCAACTTCGCCATGCAGGCGATCGACCAGATCATCAACTCGGCCGCCAAGACGCTCTATATGTCCGGCGGCCAGATGGGCGCGCCGATCGTCTTCCGTGGCCCGAACGGAGCCGCGGCCCGCGTCGCCGCCCAGCACTCGCAGTGCTATGCCGCCTGGTACAGCCATATTCCCGGCCTGAAAGTGGTGATGCCCTATACGGCCGCCGACGCCAAGGGCCTGCTCAAAGCGGCGATCCGCGATCCGAACCCGGTCATCTTCCTGGAGAACGAGATCCTCTACGGCCATTCCTTCGATGTGCCGAAACTCGACGACTTCGTGCTGCCGATCGGCAAAGCGCGCATACATAAGCAGGGCAAGGATGTGACGATCGTCTCGTTCGGCATCGGCATGACCTATGCGGTCAAGGCGGAGGCCGAGCTGCACGGCATGGGCATCGATGCCGAGATCATCGATCTCAGAACCATCCGGCCGCTCGACTTCGACACGATCATCGCTTCGGTGAAGAAAACCAACCGTCTCGTGGTGGTGGAAGAAGGTTTTCCGCAAAACTCGGTCGGCGATCACATCGCCAACCAGGTCTCGCAGCGCGCCTTCGACTTCCTCGATGCGCCGGTGATCACCATCGCCGGCAAGGATGTGCCGATGCCTTACGCGGCGAATCTCGAGAAGCTGGCGCTGCCGAACGTCGGTGAAGTCGTCGAGGCCGTCAAAGCCGTTACCTATCGCTGAGCCGGTCGGGAGGACATCATGCCAATCAACATCACCATGCCGGCGCTCTCGCCCACGATGGAAGAGGGCAATCTTTCCAAGTGGCTGGTCAAGGAAGGCGACAAGGTTTCGCCGGGCGATGTGATCGCCGAGATCGAGACCGACAAGGCGACGATGGAGGTCGAAGCCGTCGATGAAGGCACGGTCGCCAAGCTGGTCGTTCCGGCCGGCACCGAGGGCGTCAAGGTCAACGCGCTGATCGCCATCCTGGCCGGCGAGGGCGAGGATGTCGGCGCCGCGGCCAAGGGCGGCGGCGATGCCGCGCCCAAGGCTGAAGTTCCCAAAGCGGAAGCCCCGAAGCCTGAAGCGGCCAAGGAAGCGCCGAAAGCGGCAGCCGCTGCGGCGCCCGCGCCGGCGAAGGCCGAGCCTGCTCCCGTCGCCAACGGCCACGCCGCCGGCGATCGCGTCTTCGCATCGCCGCTGGCCCGCCGCATCGCCAAGGATGCCGGCGTCGATGTGACGGCATTGACCGGTTCCGGCCCGCATGGCCGCGTGGTGAAGGTCGATGTCGAGGCGGCGATCGCTTCCGGCGGCGTTCCAGCTGCGAAGGCGCCCGCCGGCGCTCCGTCCGCTCCGGCGCCTGCACCCAAGCCGATGTCGGACGACCAGGTGCTGAAGCTGTTCGCCGAAGGCTCCTACGAGCTCGTGCCGCACGACAATATGCGCAAGACCATCGCGCGCCGCCTGGTCGAGGCGAAGTCCACCATCCCGCATTTCTATTTGACGCTGGACTGCGAGCTCGATGCGCTGCTTGCGTTGCGCACGCAGCTCAATGCCGCGGCACCGATGAGGAAGACCGAGAAGGGCGAGGTTCCAGCCTACAAGCTCTCGGTCAACGACATGGTGATCAAGGCCATGGCCATGGCGCTGATGGCGGTGCCGGATGCCAATGCCTCCTGGACAGAGAACGCCATGGTCAAGCACAAGCACGCCGATGTCGGCGTCGCCGTCTCGATCCCCGGCGGCCTGATCACGCCGATCATTCGGCATGCGGATGAAAAGACGCTGTCGGTCATCTCCAACGAGATGAAAGACCTGGCAAGCCGCGCCAGGAGCCGCAAGCTGAAGCCGGAAGAATATCAGGGCGGCACGACGGCGGTGTCCAATCTCGGCATGTTCGGCATCAAGGACTTCGCTGCCGTCATCAACCCGCCGCATGCGACAATTTTGGCGGTCGGCGCCGGCGAGGAGCGGGCGGTGGTGAAGAAGGGCGAGATCAGAATAGCCACCGTGATGTCGGTGACCTTATCGACCGACCATCGCGCCGTCGACGGCGCGCTTGGCGCGGAACTGCTCGGCGCCTTCAAACGCTTGATCGAAAATCCGATGGGCATGCTGGTGTAGGAAGGAAAAGGCGGTGCGGAAATTCTTCACCAGCCTTTTCGCCCTGATCATTTTCGATCCCGACGGCGAGCTCTTCGCGCGCCGGCGCGGCAGGCGCTCGCAGCCAGTTTTCGGCAAGGGTGGGACAACCGCATGAAGACAATTCTTTGCTACGGCGACTCCCTGACGTGGGGCTACGATGCCGCCAGCCTCGGCCGCCATGCGCTCGAGGACCGCTGGCCGAGCGTTCTTGGGGCCGAACTAGGGGGTGACGTCGAGGTCATCGCCGAAGGCCTCAACGGCCGCACCACGGCCTTCGACGACCATCTGGCCGGTGCCGATCGCAACGGCGCCCGCATCCTGCCGACGATCCTGACCAGCCATGCGCCGCTTGATCTCATCATCATCATGCTCGGCGCCAACGACATGAAGCCCTGGATCCACGGGAATCCGGTCGCCGCCAAGCAGGGCATGGAGCGGCTGATCAACATCGTGCGCGGCCATGACTATCCGTTCGACTGGCCGGCCCCACAGATCCTCATTGTCGCGCCGCCTGTCGTGACACGCACCGACAATGCCGAATTCAAGGAAATGTTCGCCGGCGGTGACGACGCGTCCAAGCGGCTGGCGCCGCAATATTCCGCGCTGGCCGACGAGGCCGGCTGCGGCTTCTTCGACGCGGGCACTGTCGCTGCCACCACGCCGCTCGACGGCGTCCATCTCGATGCCGAGAACACGCGGCGGATCGGCCAGGCGCTGGCGCCGCTCGTGCGCGTGATGTTAGCGACATGATAGCCAATGCATTTCTGATCATTGGCCTTTGGTTGGCTGTGCGTGGGCAAGGCCGTCGAAGTCGGCTGATTACAGGCTCTGCATTTGTGGGACTCTGGGCTCTCGACGCCCTGTCGGTACTAATGCATGAGCCAACTTTCAGGCCTCCAATGCTGATGCATGAGCCATGGGCGATACCAAAGCCCCCTATCGGCAAAGCGTCGCTTCAATAAGGACCATAAAATGGCTGAATCCTACGACGTCATCATCATCGGCTCAGGCCCCGGCGGCTATGTCACGGCGGTGCGCTCCGCCCAGCTCGGCTTCAAGACGGCAATCGTCGAGCGCGAGCATCTTGGCGGCATCTGCCTGAACTGGGGCTGCATCCCGACCAAGGCGCTGCTGCGCTCCGCCGAGATCATGCATTATTCGGATCATCTGAAGGATTACGGGCTGAAGCTTGAAGGCGGTAAAATCATCCCCGACACCGCCGCCGTGGTCGACCGCTCGCGAAAAGTGTCGCTGAGGCTCAATACCGGCGTCGGCTTCCTGATGAAGAAGAACAAGGTCGATATCATCTGGGGCGAGGCAAAGCTTTCGAAGGCTCCTGCCGGTGACAAACCGGGCGAGGTCGTCGTCTCGAAGACCGCGAAGAAGGCAATGGAGCCGCAACCGCCGGTGCCGAAGGGCGTCAAGGGCGAGGGCACCTACACGGCCAAGCACATCATCCTGGCGACCGGCGCCAGGCCGCGCGCGCTACCCGGCATCGAGCCGGACGGCAAGCTGATCTGGACCTATTTCGAGGCCATGGTGCCGAAGGAAATGCCGAAGTCGCTGCTGGTGATGGGCTCGGGCGCCATCGGCATCGAATTCGCCTCCTTCTACCGCACCATGGGCGCCGATGTGACGGTGGTCGAGTTGCTGCCGGCGGTGATGCCGGTAGAGGACGCCGAAGTCTCGAAATTCGCGCAAAAACAGTTCGAGAAGCAGGGCATGAAGATCCTCCTCGAGGCCAAGGTGACCAAGGTTGAAAAGGGCGCCAATTCGGTCACCGCGCACGTCGAGATGAAGGACGGCAAGGTCGAGAAGATCACCGCCGACCGCATGATCTCGGCCGTCGGCGTGCAGGGCAACATCGAGAATCTCGGCCTGGAAGCACTTGGCGTGAAGACGGACCGCGGCTGCGTGGTCGTCGACGGCTACGGCAAGACCAATGTGCCCGGCATCTATGCGATCGGCGACGTGGCCGGCCCGCCTATGCTCGCCCACAAGGCCGAGCACGAAGGCGTGGTCTGTGTCGAGAAAATCGCCAATTTCCCAGGAGTGCACCCCATCGACAAGCTGAAGATCCCCGGCTGCACCTATTGCAGCCCGCAGGTCGCGTCCGTCGGCCTGACCGAAGCGAAGGCCAAGGCGGAAGGCAAGGATATCCGCGTCGGCCGCTTCCCGTTCAGCGCCAACGGCAAGGCCATCGCGCTCGGCGAGGACCAGGGCTTCGTCAAAACTATCTTCGACAAGAAGACCGGGCAGCTGCTCGGCGCGCATATGGTCGGCGCCGAGGTGACCGAGCTCATCCAGGGTTTTGTGGTGGCTATGAACCTGGAGACCACCGAGGAAGAGCTGATGCATACGATCTTCCCGCATCCGACGCTGTCGGAAATGATGAAGGAGAGTGTGCTCGACGCCTATGGCCGCGTTTTGAACGCATGATAGGTCACCAATCGGTGATCGATGGCCAATACGTGCTAACGTGGTCGGGCGAGTCTCACACGCGGCAGCCGGAGAAAGCTGACGGCAAGGCGGTTCGTATCCGGATGCATTTTCACCTGATCGAGGAGGAATTGGCACATGCATATGAATGGCGTCGGCTGGATCGCAGCCATCATCGTCGGCGGCCTGGCGGGCTGGCTGGCCGAGATGGTCATGAAGAGCAACACCGGTATCTTCATGAACATCATCATGGGGATCGTCGGTGCGATAGTGCTGAACGCGATCCTGCAGGCTCTCAACATCCAGTCGTTCGGCGTCGGCTGGGTCGCCTATCTGATCACCGGCTTCATCGGCGCCTGCCTGCTGATCTTCGTCGGACGGCTCGTGCGTCGCTGACCCGAAGCCACCGTTATGCGAAAATGGCCGCGGCGGCATGCGCTGCCGCGGCCTTTTTCTTTGTCCCGAAAAGTCCTAGATGACGCAAGACAGGCGGCCGGCGGAATCCCGGCCGCGAAGGGTTCGAGATGGTCACAGTCGTAGACACGATCGCCAACCGGCCGCGCCCGCGGCATCCCGAGAAGGCGCACCGGCCCGACCAGGAGGTGCTGCGCAAGCCTGACTGGATCCGCGTCAAAGCGCCCGTTTCGAAGGGCTATGCCGAAACGCGCGAGATCGTGAAGTCGCACAAGCTGGTGACGGTGTGCGAGGAGGCCGGCTGCCCGAATATCGGCGAGTGCTGGGACAAGAAGCACGCCACCTTCATGATTATGGGCGAGATCTGCACGCGCGCCTGCGCCTTCTGCAATGTCGCGACGGGCATCCCGACCGCGCTCGATCCGGATGAGCCGCCGCGCGTGGCCCACGCCGTCAAGCAGATGGGGCTGAGCCACGTCGTCATCACCTCCGTCGACCGCGACGATCTGGCCGATGGCGGGGCGCAGCATTTCGCCGACGTCATCCGCGCCATCCGCACGGCAACGCCTTTGACGACGATCGAGATCCTGACGCCTGACTTCCTGCGCAAGGACGGCGCGCTGGAGATCGTCGTTGCCGCCAAGCCCGATGTCTTCAACCACAATCTCGAAACCGTGCCGTCGAATTACCTGACGGTTCGCCCCGGCGCGCGTTATTTCCACTCGATCCGGCTTTTGCAGCGGGTCAAGGAACTCGACCCGTCGATCTTCACCAAATCCGGCATCATGGTGGGCCTCGGCGAGGAGCGGAACGAGGTGCTGCAGTTGATGGACGATCTGCGTTCGGCCAATGTCGACTTCATGACCATCGGCCAGTATCTGCAGCCTTCCAAGAAGCACCATCCGGTGATCCGCTTCATCCCGCCGGACGAGTTCAAGTCCTACGAGACGATCGGCAAGACGAAGGGTTTTCTCCTCATGGCGTCGAGCCCGCTGACGCGCTCCTCGCACCATGCCGGCGAGGATTTCGCCAGGCTGCGTGCGGCGCGCGAGGCGCAGCTCGCGAAGGCCAGCTGACCTTCGATGCCGAAATTCGAGGCGACACGCCGCGTCGCACATACGCCCGACGAGATGTTCGCGCTGGTGGCGGACATCGAGGCTTACCCGCAATTCCTGCCGCTGTGTGAATCGCTCACCGTGCGCTCGCGTAAGGAGCGTGACGGCCGCACGATCTTGGTTGCCGACATGAGCATCGGCTACAAGGCAATCCGCGAGACCTTCACGACACAGGTGCTGCTGAAGCCCGACGAGAAAGCGATCGACGTCAAATACATAGATGGCCCGTTCAAATATCTCAGCAATATCTGGCGCTTCGACCCCGCCGGCGCCGGCTGCGAGGTGCATTTCTTCATCGACTACGAATTCAAGAGCCGCATACTCGGCGCCGTGATGGGCACGATGTTCGACCGTGCCTTCCGCATGTTCTCGGAAGCCTTCGAGAAACGGGCAAACGTGATTTACGGTGTAAAGCCCGCCTAACGTTCGCCCAGCGCCCGCAACCCGAGTTGCAGCGCGTGCCGCACCGTCTCATGCCGGATGAATTCGCGGCCCTTGTGGCCGAACAATTGCCGCTCCGCGACGATCTGCTGTCCGGCAAGCGCTATCCCGAACCAGACCAGGCCGACCGGCTTATCGGCCGAGCCGCCGCTGGGGCCGGCAATGCCGGTGACGGCGAGCGACAGGCTCGCTTGCGAGTGCGCCAGCGCGCCCGCGGCCATCTCCAGCACCGTCTCGCGCGAGACCGCGCCATGCGCATCGAGCGTGGCCGCGGAAACGCCGAGCATCTCCATCTTGGCTTCGTTGGAATAGGTGATGAAGCCTCGATCGACCACGGCGGAGGATCCGGCAATGTCGGTCAGCGCGGCGATGATCAGACCGCCGGTGCAGCTTTCGGCCGTCGCCAGCATGATGCCGCGCTGCTGGCAGGCCTGGAGCAAAGCGATGGCGCGTTCGGCGTTGCTCATCCCGGCACCTCGCCCGGATAGACGACGCTGGCGGTGGCGATCGCGGCGATACCTTCGCCGCGCCCGACAAAGCCGAGCTTCTCGTTGGTCGTGGCCTTGATCGAAATGCGCTCGGGCGCAATGCCGAGCATGGCGGAAAGCGCCTCCGTCATCGCCGCGCGATGCGGCCCGACACGCGGCGCCTCGCAGATCAGCGTAATGTCGGCATTGGCGATGCGGCCGCCGCGCTCGCGCACCAGCTTCGCCGCGTGCTCGACGAATATCTTCGAGGCAGCACCCTTCCATTGCGGATCGGACGGTGGGAAATGCGTGCCGATATCGCCGGCGCCGCAGGTGGCGAGCAGCGCGTCCGTCAGGGCGTGAAGTCCGACATCGGCGTCAGAATGGCCGGAGAGTTTTCGCTCATAGGGAATGGCGACGCCGCAGAGCGTTACCTGGTCGCCGGGCTCGAACGCGTGCACGTCATAGCCATTGCCGGTGCGAATATCCGGGAAGCGCTGCTGCGCGCTCGAAAGCCGCTGGTCGGCCAATGCGATGTCCCTTGCCCAGGTGAGTTTGACGTTGTCCGGCGATCCGGGAACGATCTTGACCGGTATCTGTGCCCATTCGGCGATCGCCGCATCGTCGGTGAACTCGGTCTTGCCCAGGTGATGCGCCTTCTCATGCGCGGCGAGCAGCGGCCAGAACGGAAAACCCTGCGGCGTCTGCGCGGCATGAAGGCCGTCCCTCGACACCGTCTCATCGATCATGCCGGCCGCCGATTCCCGCTTCAGCGTGTCGGCGACGGGCAGTGCCGGCAGCGCGCCCTGGCGCTCGCCGATGGCCTCGATGGTGCGGTCGATCAGCCCGGTATCGACGAAGGGGCGCACGGCATCGTGCACCAGCACTTTTGCCGGTGCCTGGTCCCTCAACGCCAGGAGGCCGAGCCGGACGGACGCCTGGCGCGAAGGGCCGCCGATGACGGCGACAAGACGATCGCCATGCGCTTCGGCCGCGCGTTGGAAGAGTTCGGCGTCGTCGGCATGGATGGCCACGACCACTGGACCGATCCTCGGATGGGAGAGGAAGATATCCAGCGTGTGCGCGATGACGGCGCGGCCGCCGATGCGCTGATACTGCTTCGGACCGTCGGCCTGCCCGGCGCGCGCGCCGCGGCCGGCAGCAACGATCACCACCCCGATCCCGCCGCTTGGGGCGGCCGCTTGCTTTTCGCTTGCCTCGCTCATTCCGATCGGTCCTAGAGCCGGATGATTTCAGGTGGATTCGACCTGAAATCTGAATCCGTCTCTAAATCAAAGAAGTAGAGCATGATGTCGGCCGAAAACCGCTCACACTGTTCGGCATCATGCTCTAGTCGGGGTGATGGCCGAAGGCCAGCATTTTCCAAAATGCGCCTTAATGTGACGTCATTGCGCGTTGCACAATGCCACACTTCTGGCTAGAGAATGTGCAACGATGGAACATGCTTGGTTTTTGTGCATGGCTGAACTGACCACATTGGCATCGCCACTCGATGTCGGCGGGATAAAAATCCGCAGTAGGGTTTTCCTGGCGCCGATGTCCGGCATCACCGACGAGCCGTTCCGGCAGCGTGCCCATGCGCATGGTGCCGGCCTTGTCGTGTCCGAAATGGTGGCGAGCGGCGAGTTGGCCAAGGGCAGGGCCGGCTGCGACCTGCGCATCCGCCATTCCGGCCTGCCGGTGCATATGGTGCAGCTCGCCGGCCGCGAGGCGATCCATATGGGCGAGGGCGCGCGAATCGCGGCTGGCGAGGGCGCCGATATCATCGACATCAACATGGGCTGCCCGGCGAAGAAGGTGACCGGCGGCTATGCCGGCTCGGCGCTGATGCGCGACCTCGACCATGCCTTGTCGCTGATCGAGGCGGTGGTCGGCGCCGTGTCGGTGCCGGTGACGGTCAAGATGCGGCTCGGCTGGGACGAAAGCGCGCTTAACGCGCCGATGCTGGCGCGCCGCGCCGAACAGGCCGGCGTCAGGATGGTGACCGTGCATGGCCGCACGCGCTGCCAGTTCTATCAGGGCAAGGCCGACTGGCGTGCCATCGCGCGCGTCAAGCAAGCCGTCTCGATCCCGGTGGTGGCCAATGGCGATGTCGGCTCGCCGGAAGAGGCGGCGACCATCCTCGAACAATCCGGCGCCGACGCGGTGATGATCGGCCGCGCGCATTATGGTGCCCCCTGGGTCGCGGGCAACATTGCGGCCGCCGCAACTGGTGCATCCGCTCAAGGCATTCCGCAAACCCCGCAGGCGCTCGCCGACTACGTCGTCTCGCATTACGAGGATATGCTCTCGCTCTACGGCATAGAAAGCGGGCTGCGCCAGGCGCGCAAGCATCTCGGCTGGTATCTCGACCGCCATGCTCCCGATGTTTCAGCCGAGCAGCGCAAAGCCATTCTCACGTCCTTCGAACCGAGGGAGGTCATTGCAGGCTTGCGCAGCGTGTTTGCCGACAGCCTGCCATCGATCAGCTTGCGGAGCGCAGCATGAAGGCCGATGTTCCCCGGCAGGCCGATACGGCGGATGCCGCCAATATCGTGCTCAACACCATCCGCCGCCCGGTGATCATGGTCGATCCCGACGGCTTTATCACTTTCGCCAACGCCGATGCCGAGGACTTCTTCCGCTCCAGCGCGAATATGCTTGCCCGCAACACGCTCGCCAAGCTGGTGCCCTTCGGCAGCCCATTGCTGACGCTGGTCGACCAGGTACGCGAGCGCCGCGCGCCGGTCAATGAATACCGCGTTGACGTGTCGTCGCCGCGCCTCGGGATAGAGAAGATGGTCGATCTCTATGTCGCGCCGGTGCCGGAGTTTCCGGGCTCGGTCGTCGTCATGTTCCAGGAACGGTCGATGGCCGACAAGATCGACCGCCAGATGACGCATCGCGGTGCCGCGCGCTCCGTCACCGGCCTTGCCGCGATGCTCGCGCATGAGATCAAGAACCCGCTCTCCGGCATCCGCGGCGCCGCCCAGTTGCTCGAGCTTTCCGCTTCCGACGAGGACCGCGCGCTGACCCGCCTGATCACCGACGAGACCGACCGCATCGTCTCGCTGGTCGACCGCATGGAGGTGTTTTCCGACGAGCGGCCGATCGAGCGCTATCCGGTCAACATCCACGTCGTGCTCGATCATGTGAAGGCGATTGCGAAGAACGGTTTTGCAAGGCGGATCAAGATTTTGGAGGAATATGATCCATCATTGCCTCCGGTCTTCGCCAACCGCGACCAGCTGATCCAGGTCTTCCTCAATCTGGTCAAGAACGCCGCCGAGGCGATCGGCGCCGACCCGCAGGGCGAGATCGTGCTGTCGACGGCCTTCCGCCCAGGCATCCGCGTCTCCGTGCCCGGCACGCAGGACCGAGTCTCGCTGCCGCTGGAATTCTGCGTGCGTGACAATGGCCCCGGCGTTTCCGAAGACATCCTGCCGATCCTGTTCGATCCGTTCATCACCACAAAGCCGAACGGCTCCGGCCTCGGGCTGGCCCTGGTCGCCAAGATCGTCGGCGAGCATGGCGGCATCATCGAATGCGATTCGACGCCGCGCGGCACCACGTTCCGCATTCTGCTGCCGGCCTGGAAAGAGATTTCGCAAGGCTCGAGCGACGAAGCTGAAGGAGACCGCACATGAGCGCTCGCGGCAATATTCTGGTCGCTGACGACGATGCGGCGATCCGCACCGTGCTCAATCAGGCGCTGTCACGCGTCGGCCATGAGGTGCGCGTAACCTCGAATGCCTCGACGCTGTGGCGCTGGGTGGCGGCGGGTGAGGGCGATCTCGTCATCACCGATGTGGTGATGCCCGACGAAAACGCCTTCGACATGCTGCCGCGCATCAAGAAGGCGCGGCCCGAGCTGCCGGTCATCGTCATGAGCGCCCAGAACACCTTCATGACCGCCATCCGCGCCTCCGAGACCGGCGCCTACGAATATCTGCCGAAACCGTTCGACCTGACCGAACTGCTCAACATCGTCAACCGGGCGCTGGCCGAGCCGAAGCGGCCGAAGCTCGATGCCCGCGCGGAAGACCAGCCGGAGACGATGCCGCTGGTCGGCCGCTCCGCTGCCATGCAGGATATCTACCGCATGCTGGCGCGCATGATGCAGACCGACCTCACGGTCATGATCAGCGGCGAATCCGGTACCGGCAAGGAGCTGGTAGCGCGCGCGCTGCATGAATATGGCCGTCGCCGCGGCGGCCCGTTCGTGGCCATCAACATGGCGGCGATCCCGCGCGACCTCATCGAATCGGAACTGTTCGGCCATGAGAAGGGCGCCTTCACCGGCGCCCAGAACCGCTCCAGCGGCCGTTTCGAGCAGGCCGAGGGCGGCACGCTGTTCCTCGATGAGATCGGCGATATGCCGATGGAAGCGCAGACGCGGCTGCTGCGCGTGCTGCAGCAGGGCGAATACACCACCGTCGGCGGCCGCACGCCGATCAAGACCGATGTGCGCATCGTCGCGGCCACCAACAAGGACCTGCGCACGCTGATCAACCAGGGCCTGTTCCGCGAGGACCTGTTCTATCGTCTCAACGTCGTGCCGCTCAGGCTGCCGGCGCTGCGCGAGCGTTCCGAGGACATTCCCGACCTGGTGCGGCATTTCTTCAAGCAGGGCGCCAGCGAGGGCCTGCAAACCAAGCGCATTTCGTCCGGCGGCATCGAGCTTATGAAGCGCTATCCCTGGCCGGGCAACGTGCGCGAGCTGGAAAACCTGGTGCGCCGGCTGGCCGCCCTCTATTCGCAGGACGAAATTTCGTCGGAGATCATCGAGTCCGAGCTCAAGACCGGCGAAAGGCCGGTCGTGCCGGACGGCGGCGCGCTCATCCCTGACGATCTGTCGATCGGCCAGGCGGTCGAGCATTTCCTGCAGCGTTATTTCGCCTCCTTCGCCGGCGAATTGCCGCCAGCCGGGCTCTATCAGCGCATTCTCGCCGAGGTCGAGTATCCGCTGGTGCTGGCTTCGATGACGGCGACGCGCGGCAACCAGATCAAGGCGGCGGAGCTTCTGGGGCTCAACCGCAACACGCTGCGCAAGAAGATCCGCGAGCTTGGCGTCAACGTCTACAAGTCGGCTAGGCAGCCGTAGCGTCGCTCCTTATTTCGGTGAATTGCCCGGGAAAGATTATCTTCCCGGCCACACTTGTTGCATAATCGCCACAATGCGTTGCATACATCCGACGCGATGACCGACTCTGTACCGCGACATGGCAGCTGAGGCTCCGACCCTGAACCAACCGCTTTTCAACCAAACCGGCACGCGTGACGGGCGACGGTTGCTGGCGTTGCCCGGCGTGGTCGCCATTGCCGGCGCGATGATCACGGCAGCCATCTCGTTTGCCATCCTGGTCGGCGCGACGCCGATCGCACCGAACGCCGGTGCGACCTGGGCCTTGATCGCGGCCAATGCCGTGTTCGTCCTGTTCCTGATCGCCTTGATCGCCCGCGAGGTACGTCGCATCGTCTTGGCACGGCGCCACGGCAGGGCTGCCTCGCGGCTGCATGTGCGCATCGTCGCCATGTTCGCGCTGGTTGCCGCCATCCCGGCCATCATGGTGGCGATCGTCGCCTCGATCACGCTCGACATCGGCCTGGACCGCTGGTTCGAAATCCGCACCAAGACTATCGTCAACTCGTCGCTCTCGATTGCCGACGCTTATGTGCAAGAGAACGCGCGCAACCTCCAGGGCACGACACTGTCCATGGCATACGATCTCGATGCCTCGCGCACGCTCTATGGTCTCGACAAGGGCGGTTTCCTCGATCTGTTGAACAAGGAAGCCGTAGGCCGCGGACTGGCGCATGCGGCCCTGATCAAGCCTGACGGCTCGTTCGTCATGAACGCCAAGACCGATGCCGATTTTCCGATGCCGGAGCCGCCCGCGGGTGCCGTCGACACCGCGGCCGACGGCAAGCCGGTGCTGATCGAGCCGCGCACCCGCAACATCATGGGTGCCATCATCAAACTGCGCGAGATCGAAGGGCTTTACCTCTATACAATCCGGCTGGTCGATCCCGACGTGATCAAGGCGCGCCAGATCGTCAGGGGCAACACCGACGAATACCGCAACCTGGAAGACAATCGCCGGACCTCGCAGGTCGCCTTCGCATTGCCTTATCTGTCGCTCACGCTGATCATCACGCTTTCGGCGATCTGGACAGGCATTGCGGTCGCCGACCGGATCGTGCGGCCGATCCGCCAGCTGATCGGCGCGGCCGACGAGGTGGCGACCGGCAATCTCGATGTTGCCGTTCCCGTGCGCCAGTCCGATGGCGACGTCGCTTCGCTCGGCGAGACCTTCAACAACATGATCCTGGAGCTCAAATCGCAACGCAACGAGCTGCTCTCGGCCAAGGACCTGATCGACGAGCGCCGGCGTTTCTCCGAGGCGGTGCTCGCCGGCGTCACGGCCGGCGTCATCGGCGTCGACCCCTACGGCACCATCACCATCGTCAATCGCTCGGCCGAGACCATGCTGACCATTTCGGCAAATGCGACGCTCGGCCAGAATCTTTCGGCGGTCCTGCCGCTGGTCGGCCGCGTCTTCGAGATCGGGCGGCAGTCCGGCAAGCCGGTCTATCGCGAGCAGGTGACCTTCTTTCGCACCGGCCTGGAGCGCACCTTCAATGTCCAGGTCACGGTCGAGTCCGGCGACGACGGCGAGGAGGAGAAATCCTACGTGGTCACCGTCGACGACATCACAGATCTTGTCCAGGCGCAGCGTTCGTCGGCCTGGGCGGATGTGGCGCGGCGCATCGCGCATGAGATCAAGAACCCGCTGACGCCGATCCAGCTTTCGGCCGAGCGCATCAGGCGCCGCTACGGCAAGGTCATCACCGAGGACCGCGAGGTTTTCGACCAGTGCACCGATACCATCATCCGCCAGGTCGAGGACATCGGCCGTATGGTCGACGAATTCTCGGCCTTCGCCCGCATGCCGAAGCCGGAGATGAAAGCAATAGACCTTCGCGAGTCGTTGCGCGAAGCGTCCTTCCTGGTCGAGGTCAGCCGCTCCGACATCGTTTTCGAACGCGATTTCGGCAGCGAGCCGTTGAAAGGCACTTTCGACAGCCGCCTGATGGCTCAGGCCTTCGGCAACGTCATCAAGAACGCCGCCGAGGCGATCGACGGACTTGATGCGAAAGGCCGTTCGGACGGCACAATCCGGATTCAGGCCGGACGCCAAGATGGCGCCATACGAATCGATGTTATCGACAACGGCAAGGGGCTGCCGCGCGAGAATCGCCAAAGGCTTCTCGAGCCCTACATGACGACGCGCGAAAAGGGCACCGGGCTTGGCCTCGCTATCGTCAAGAAGATCGTGGAAGACCATGGCGGCCGTCTCGAATTGCACGACGCGCCGCCGGATTTCCATGGTGGCCGGGGTGCGATGATCTCGATCATCCTGCCGCCGGCAACGGTCGTAGCCGCGCCGCCACGCGGTGAAGGCCGAAACGAACACGAACGAGAAACTGAAAAGGTCGATAATGGCGTCTGACATTCTCATCGTCGATGACGAGGAAGACATCCGCGAACTTGTCGCCGGTATACTGAGCGACGAGGGTCATGAAACCCGCACGGCGCACGATGCCGACAGCGCCCTTGCGGCGATCGCGGACCGCGCGCCGCGGCTCATTTTCCTCGACATCTGGCTGCAGGGCTCCCGCCTCGACGGCCTGGCGCTGCTCGACGAGATCAAGACCATGCATCCGAGCATGCCGGTGGTGATGATCTCCGGCCACGGCAACATCGAAACGGCGGTGTCGGCCATCCGGCGCGGCGCCTACGACTTCATCGAGAAACCGTTCAAGGCCGATCGCCTCATCCTGATCGCCGAGCGCGCCCTGGAGACATCCAAGCTGCGGCGTGAGGTTTCCGACCTCAAACAGCGCAGCGGCGAGACCTTCGACCTAATCGGCATGTCGTCGGCCATGAGCCAGCTGCGGCAGACCATCGAGCGTGTCGCGCCCACCAACAGCCGCGTCATGATCGTCGGCCCTTCCGGCTCCGGCAAGGAACTGACGGCGCGCGCCATCCACGCGCTGTCGTCGCGCAAGACCGGTCCGTTCGTCACGCTGAGCGCGGCCACCATCACGCCCGAACGCATGGAGATCGAGCTGTTCGGCACCGAATCGAACGGCACCGAGCGCAAGGTCGGCGCGCTGGAAGAGGCGCATCGCGGCATCCTCTACATCGACGAGGTCGCCGATATGCCGCGCGAGACGCAAAACAAGATCCTGCGCGTGCTGGTCGAGCAGCAGTTCGAGCGGGTAGGCGGCACGAAGCGCGTCAAGGTCGATGTCCGCATCATCTCCTCGACCTCGCAGAACCTCGAGGCGATGATCGCCGACGGCCGCTTCCGGGAGGACCTTTACCATCGCCTGGCGGTGGTTCCGGTCATGGTGCCGGGGCTAGCCGAGCGGCGCGAGGACATCCCTTACCTCGTCGACAATTTCATGAAGCAGATCGCGCGTCAGGCCGGCATCAAGCCGCGCCGCATTGGCGATGATGCGCTGGCCGTGCTGCAGGCGCACAACTGGCCGGGCAATGTTCGCCAGCTGCGCAATAATGTCGAACGACTGATGATCCTGGCGCGAGGGGACAATCCCGATGCCCCGATCACCGCCGACCTTCTGCCCTCAGAGATCGGCGACGTCATGCCACGCACGCCCAACCAGTCGGACCAGCACATCATGGCGCTGCCGCTGCGTGAGGCACGCGAGCAGTTCGAGAAGGACTATCTGATCGCCCAGATCAACCGCTTCGGCGGCAACATCTCGAAGACGGCCGAGTTTATCGGCATGGAGCGCTCGGCACTCCACCGCAAGCTGAAGTCGCTGGGAGTCTAAGCAATTCCGCGAAAAGTGTGCCGCGGTTAGGCTCGGCGGCTCCGCCGTAGCCTTCCGCCCCGATTGCATAGAACCGGCTTGGCCCACGCGATTGTTCATTACGGCCAGGGGCGGAATCACCTAAGAAAGCCGGATATTTCCCTGAGGATGCCCATGCCGCGCATTGCCTATGTCAACGGGCGCTATGTCGTCCATAGCCAAGCCAGCGTCCATATCGAGGACCGCGGCTATCAGTTCGCAGACGGCGTCTATGAGGTCTGCGAAGTGGCGCACGGCCACATCGTCGACGTGCCGCGCCATCTTGCTCGGCTCAAGCGCTCCCTGAAGGAACTGTCGATCGCCTGGCCGGTCTCGGAAGGCGTCCTGCCGATGCTGCTGCGCGAGGTGGTCAATCGCAACGGCGTGGTCAACGGCCTTGTCTATGTGCAAGTGACGCGCGGCGTCGCCAGCCGCGAATTCGTCTTTCCGCCGGCAGGCACGAAGCCTTCCCTGGTCATAACCGCCAGGAAAGCCGATCCGGCCGCGAGTGCAAAGCGGGTGGAGAGCGGCATCAAGGTCATCACCGTTCCGGAGAACCGCTGGGACCGGGTCGACATCAAGAGCACGGGCCTCTTGCCCAATGTGCTCGCCAAGCAGAAGGCCAAGGAAGCGGGTGCCCAGGAAGCCTGGTTCGTCGACACCGACGGCAACGTCAAGGAAGGCGGCTCGTCAAACGCCTGGATCGTCACCCGCGACGGCGTCCTGGTGACACGGCCGGCCGAGCACGGCATTCTGCGCGGCATCACCCGCACGACGCTTTTCGATGTCGCCGCCAAGCTCGGCCTCAAGATCGAGGAGCGGGGTTTTTCGGTCGCCGAAGCCCAGGCAGCCAGAGAGGCGTTCATCAGTTCGGCGACGACAATTGCCATGCCGGTGGTCGAAATCGACGGCACGCCGATCGCAAATGGCCATCCCGGTTCTATGACACTTTCGTTGCGGCAGGCCTTTTTTGACATTGCGGAAAAAAGTCCAGCCTGATAACCGCACAACTGGAATGAACCTCAACTATCTCGTTCTGCTTGCCTTTGTATCGGCAAGAGGGGGTTTGCGCGCTTGACAGGTGCCGCGTAATTTGGCGCATTGGCAGCAAACCGAAGGGGATCGGCGAAAGACAAGAAAAATGGCGGAACGATCGCAAAACCTTCAGGACCTGTTCCTGAATTCAGTTCGCAAGAGCAAAAATCCACTTACCATCTTCCTCATCAACGGCGTGAAGCTGACCGGCGTCGTCACTTCGTTCGACAATTTTTGTGTGTTGTTGCGGCGTGACGGGCACTCCCAGCTCGTCTACAAGCACGCTATTTCCACGATCATGCCGAGCCAGCCGGTTCAGATGTTCGATGGCGAGGAAAGCCAGGGCGCCTGATTGGCACGTGAAAAAGACGCGGACCGCAGCGTTCGCGGAAAACAAGGACATCAACTCGGGCCGGAAGCCAAGGATCCGACCCGGGCCGTCGTTATTGTGCCGGTGCTTACCCGCCAACCGCGCGGCGACGATGAATCGAGCCGTCCGCGCCTGAGCCGTTCGGCGGATGCACGCCACGACGAAGCGGTCGGGCTTGCCAGCGCCATCGATCTCAACCCGGTTCACACCGCGGTGGTGACGGTTGCCGATCCGCGGCCGGCCACGCTGCTCGGCAGCGGCAAGGTGGCCGAGTTCGCGGATATCGTGAAGGAACGCAAGGCGGAGCTGGTCATCGTCGATCATCCGCTGACGCCGGTGCAGCAGCGCAATCTCGAAAAGGAACTGAACGCCAAGGTGCTCGATCGCACCGGGCTCATCCTCGAGATCTTCGGCGAGCGGGCGCGCACCAAGGAAGGCACGCTGCAGGTCGAGCTTGCGCATCTCAACTACCAGAAGGGCCGGCTGGTGCGAAGCTGGACCCACCTCGAGCGGCAACGCGGCGGCGCCGGTTTCCTCGGCGGCCCCGGCGAAACCCAGATCGAATCCGACAGGCGCATCCTGCAGGACAAGATCACCAAGCTGAAGCACGAGCTGGAAACGGTGCGGCGCACGCGGGACCTGCACCGTGCCAAGCGCAAGAAGGTGCCTTTTCCGGTGGTGGCGATCGTCGGCTACACCAACGCCGGCAAGTCGACGCTGTTCAACCGGCTGACCGGGGCAGGGGTGCTGGCCGAGGACATGTTGTTTGCAACGCTCGATCCGACGTTGCGGCGCGTGCGGTTGCCGCACGGCACGCCGGTGATCCTGTCGGATACGGTTGGCTTCATTTCCGACCTGCCGACGCATCTTGTGGCCGCCTTCCGGGCGACGCTGGAAGAGGTCGTCGAAGCCGATCTGGTGCTGCATCTGCGCGACATCTCCGACCCGGACACCGCGGCCCAAGCTGAGGATGTCGAGCGCATCCTTGGCGATCTCGGCGTCGATGCCGCCGACGCGAACCGAGTGATCGAGGTCTGGAACAAGATCGACCTGCTCGACGAAGGCAATCGCGAGCGGCTGCTTGCCGAAGGAGCAAGCGGCAAGTCTCCACCGATCGCCATATCGGCGGTGACCGGCGAGGGCATAGACACGCTGAAAGCGCTCATTGAGGCGCGCGTGTCGGGCGAGCTGGAAACGATGACGGTGACATTGAGCCCGGCCCAGCTCGGCCAGGTCGACTGGCTCTACCGCAATGGCGATGTCGTTTCGCGCACCGACAATGAAGACGGCAGCGTCACCCTTTCGCTGACGGCCACGCACAGCGCCCGGCAGGAGATAGAGAACCGCCTGCAACGCAGGAGCCGTAGCTAACCGGCTGATTAATTGGTGCCTTTGGCCTGCTGCCAGAGTGCTTCCATCTCGTCGAGCGTTGCCTTCTCCAGCGAACTGCCCGAAGCCGCCAAAGCCTGCTCGACATAGTGGAAGCGCGAGCGGAACTTTTCATTGGTGCCGCTGAGCGCCGCTTCCGCATCGAGCTTGAGGTGGCGGCCGAGATTGACGACGGCAAACAACATGTCGCCGAATTCGTCCTTGATTGGAGCCGCGTCGCCCGTGGCCAGCGCCTCGCGCAATTCGCCGATCTCTTCCTCTATTTTGTCGAGGATGGGTGCCGCTTCGCTCCAGTCGAAGCCGACACGTGCAGCCTTTTCCTGTAGTTTCAGCGCACGTGTCAGGGCAGGGAGCGCCACCGGAACGCTGTCGAGATAGCCCTTGCCGTGATCTTCCGGATCGAGCCCGCGCGCGATGCGGGCGTCGCGCTTCTCGGCCTTTTCGGCCGCCTTGATCTTCTCCCACATGCCCTTGGCCATGCCGGCGCTGCGCGCCTTCTCGTCGCCGAAGACGTGGGGATGGCGGCGGATCATCTTGGTGGTGATGGCTTCGACGACATCGCCGAAAGCGAACTCGCCGATCTCCTCAGCCATCTGCGCATGGTAGACGACCTGCAGCAGCAGATCGCCCAGCTCCTCGCGCAGATCGTCGAAGTCGCCGCGCGCGATTGCATCGGCCACTTCATAGGCCTCCTCGATCGTATAGGGTGCGATGGTCGAGAAATTCTGCTCGATGTCCCAGGGGCAGCCGGTCTTCGGCGCCCTGAGCGCCGCCATGATCTGGATCAGCCGTGAAATGTCTTTCGAGGGTTTCATCCTGCAAACCCTAGCGCGCAGCGCGGCGGGCGACCAATCCCGCCGGCCGGCAAAAGCCTATTGTCCACAGCTGAGCGGGCTCTCAGTCGAGCACCGAGACGATCGCCTTGGCAAGATCGTCCATGCCGTCCTCCGGCAGGCCGGCCACGTTGATGCGGCTGTCGCCGACCATATAGACGGCATGCTCGGTCCGCAGGCGTTCGACCTGCGCCTCGGTCAGCCCAAGCCTCGAAAACATGCCGCGATGGCTGGCGACGAAATCGAAGCGGTCGGAGTTGGACTGCCGGCGCAACGCCTCGGCGAAGGCGACGCGCAGCCTGAGCATGCGCAGCCGCATCTCCTCGAGCTCCGTCTCCCAGTCCTTTTTCAGGCCGACGTCTTCCAGCACCATGCGCACCGCCGCCGCACCGTGATCCGGCGGCATCGAATAAAGCGCACGCGCCGCCGCCAGCATCTGGCTCATCGCCACATCAGCCTGGCTGCCGTCCTTGGCCATGATCATCGCCGCGCCCACGCGGTCGCGATAGACGGCAAAATTCTTCGAGCAGCTCGAGGCGACAACCATCTCCGGCACCTTGTCGGCCAGCAGCCGCAGGCCGGCGGCATCGGCGTCGAGGCCCTCGCCAAAGCCCTGATAGGCGATGTCGATGAAAGGCATGAGGCCGCGATCCAGCAGGACATCGGCGACCTTGGCCCACTGCGCGATATCGAGGTTGGCGCCGGTCGGGTTGTGGCAGCAGCCATGCAGCAGCACGACATCGCCGCTGTTGGCGGTCTTGAGCGCCGCCAGCATCTCGTCGAAGCGGACCGCGCCCGATGCGGCATCGAAATAGGGATAGTCGCGAACCTGCAAACCGGCGGCGCGCATCACCGGCAGATGGTTCGGCCAGGTCGGGTCGGACAGCCAAACCGTCGCGCCGGGCCGCGTGCGCTGCAGAAGCTCGGCCACCAGCCTGAGCGCGCCGGAGCCGCCGGGCGCCTGCGCCGCGCGGAGGCGCCAAGGGTCGGCCTTCTCGCCGAAGGCGAGCTTGATCATGGCTGCGTTGAAGCCGGTGTCGCCGGCAAGGCCGAGATAGGTCTTGGTGTCCTGGCTCGCCAGCAGCCGCTTCTCGGCCTCGCGCACCGCGCGCATCACCAGCGTCCTGCCGTCGATATCCTTGTAGACGCCGACACCGAGGTCGACTTTGCCGGGCCGTGGATCGTTGCGATAAAGGCCGATCAGGGCAAGGATTTTGTCGGCGGGCGCGGGCTGCAGGGTCTCGAACATCGAAAAGGACTCCAATGGCGGCGGAGTGATACGCAAATCGATCCCGCCGCGCCAGCGGTTTCCGCGATGCCGGCAACACGAAAAGAAATGCCGGGCAGGGGATTAAAACCCCTACATGCTCCGTAAACAGCGCATGAAACGGTCGATGGCACGCTTCGATATCGTCGGGCAGTTGGGATCGCTGCGGCGCTATGCGCGCTCGCTGACGCGCGACAGCGCCGATGCCGAGGATCTCGTCCATGACGCACTGGTGCGCGCCTATGAGCGGCGCGCGACCTTCCGCTCGGGCGGCAATCTGCGCGCCTGGCTGCTTGCGATCGTGCACAACATCTTCATCGACCGCATGCGCTCGCGCCGCTCCGAGGCGGCGCGCATCGAACAGGCTGGCCTTGCCGCCGACCAGAGCGTGCCGGCCTTGCAGGACCATTCGGTGCGCCTGTCGCAGGTCCGGGAAGCGTTTCTTTCGCTGCCGGAGGAACAGCGCTCTGCGCTCCATCTCGTCGCCATCGAAGGGCTTTCCTATCAGCAGGCCGCCGAAGTCATCGGCGTGCCGCTCGGAACGCTGATGTCGCGCATCGGCCGCGCGCGTGCCGCTCTGCGTGAGCTGGAGGAGGGCGCGGCGCCGAAAACCAGGCCTCATCTCAGGATCGTGGGAGACGATCAATGACCGCCATTGTCGACCCCGTAACCGATGCCGATCTCGACGCCTATGTCGACGACCAGCTGGATGTCGCCCGCCGCATCGAGGTCGAGGCGCACCTCGCCGCGCGTCCGGAAGTGGCGGCGCGCGTGATGTCGGATCTGAGGACGCGCGACGAACTGCGTGTCGCGCTTGCCGGGCCGGTCGGCAGGGCGCGTCCGGCCACAACCGAAGCGGCGCGGCGGCTGGAAAGGGCGCTTGCCAGGGGACGTTTGCTTGTCGTGCTGCAGCGGGCGGCGGCCGCGGCCGTTCTGGTCGCGGCAGGCTGGCTGGCCAACGGTATTTTCGGGCCGATCGCCGTTACCAAGGTGATCGCTTCGACGCAGCCGCCGGCCTATGTCGAGGATGCGGTCCGAGCACACCGGACGACCTTGGTGCGCGAAACGATGCCGTCGCAGCAGGAAGCGCCGGGCTACAATGCCGACGAGATCCGCGCCGCCACGGCAATCGTCATGCCGTCGCTGCCCGACGACTGGAAGATCCGCGACGTCCAGGTCTATCCCTCGCAATTCGGGCCGAGCGTCGAGGTAGCGGTCGAGACCAAGGACCTCGGTCTTGTCTCGTTGTTCGCCATCAGGCCGGGCAGGTTCGATGTGGTGAAGCCGACGATCGCGCCCTCCGACGACATCTCAACCGCGTATTTCCAGATCGGCGAGGTCGCCTATGCGGTGGTCGGACGCGGCGACGCCGGCAGCCTCGACCGTGCCGCCGAGAAACTCGCCAGAACTCTCTACTGAAAACAAACCCTCTACCGAGAACCAAGGAGAAACCGAATGAACAGCCCCAATCTGGGATACCGAATGGGCACCGGCGTCCAGGCCGGAGCCGTCTATGACGAAGGCCTGCGCAAGCACATGCTGCGCGTCTACAATTATATGGGCCTCGGTCTCGTCGTTACCGGCCTCGTCGCCTTCTTCGTGGCCTCGACGCCGGCGCTTTATGTACCGATCTTCTCCAGCCCGCTGAAATGGGTGGTGATGCTGGCGCCGCTCGCCTTCGTCATGCTGTTCTCGTTCAGGATGCAGACCATGTCGGCCGCGAGCGCGCAGGCGATGTTCTGGGCCTTCTGCGCGGTCATGGGCCTGTCGCTCGCCTCGGTGTTCCTGGTCTTCACCTCGACCAGCATCGCGCGCACCTTCTTCATCGCCGCCACGATGTTCGGCGCCACCAGCCTCTACGGCTACACGACCAGGCGCGACCTGACGCAGTTCTCGTCCTTCCTGATCATGGGCTTGATCGGCGTGGTGATCGCCAGCCTGGTCAACCTGTTCCTCGGTTCGACTGCGCTGCAATTCGCCATCTCGGTGATCGGCATTGCCGTCTTCATCGGCCTCACCGCCTGGGACACGCAGACGATCAAGGAGCAGTATGCGGAGAATTTCGATGCGGAATCGCAGCAGAAACTCGCCGTCTTCGGCGCCTTCTCGCTCTATCTGAACTTCATCAACATCTTCCAGCTGCTCCTGAATTTCACCGGCGAGCGCGAATAAGCCGGACCGCAGCGGGCAACGCTACCGACCACGGCACGGCCGGAGGGAGACCTCCGGCCTTTTTTGTCGATCGCGCACCAAGGCGTCCACGACCAGGTGCGATCTGCCTGCCGCGCTTGAGTTCGCGCGGCCTTTTGCTAGCCTGCCGGCCACCAGCCAGCCGCGAGGACGCAATGGACCAGCTGACGCTTCACGCTGACGGCATTTCGGCGACCATCGTCGGGCAGGGGGCCGAACTGGTCTCGCTGCGCGATGGCGACGGCACCGAGCTTCTATGGCAGGCAGGTCCCGCGTGGCGCCGTCATTCGCCGGTCCTGTTCCCAATCGTCGGCAAGTTGAAAGGCGATCAGCTCCGACATCGCGGCCAAACCTATCCGATGACGCAGCATGGATTCGCGCGCGACAGGCGCTTTGCCTGGGCGGAGCAGGGGCCGACCTCCTGCACATTGTTCCTGACGGATGACCCCGGGACCCGGACGCACTATCCCTTCGCCTTCCGTCTCGCCATCAGCTACGAGCTGAAACCACGGCAACTCGGCGTGACCTTCGAGATCGCCAACACCGGCGACCAACCGCTGCCGGCCTCGATCGGCGCGCATCCGGCGTTCAATTGGCCGCTGTTGCCGGAACTGCCGAAGGAAGTCTATCGGCTGACCTTCGCCGACAATGAGCCGGCGCCGGTCCGCCGCCTGAAGGACGGTCTGCTGCTGCCGGACCTGCAACCGACGCCCATCGAGGGAAGGACGCTGCCGGTTTCCGAAAGACTGTTCGACGACGACGCCGTCATCCTCGACAAGCCGGCGAGCAAGAGCCTGCGCTACGCCGCCGGGCGCGGGCCGGCGATCGAGATGTCGTGGCAGGGATTCAATGAGCTGGGCATCTGGTCCAAGCCTGGCGGCGCGCCCTTCCTCTGCATAGAGCCCTGGCACGGCACCGCCAGTCCCATCGATTTCGACGGCGAGTTCGCCGACAAGCCGGGCGTCATGCTGATCGAACCGAGCGGCCGGCGCGTGCTGACGTACCGGATCGGCCTCACCCGGGAACCGTAGGGCATGGCATACGCCATCAAGACCGAGATCGAGGACCCGGCGGCGGAGACGTTCGTCTTCGCCGCCCAGAAAACCATGTACGGCGGCAAGCGCATCGCCGAAGGCGACGTCATCTACCTGGCCGCACGGTTGGCCTCGGGGTGGCGCCCGTCGAGCGCGCCGACCCGCATGGTAAAGGCGATGTCGAAAAGAGCCTCGCCAGCATTCAATGCGAAGTCTTCGATTGCCGCATGCCTGAAATCGAGGCAGCCCCAAGCCATCTCATCAGCCGATCGCGCCCGCGCCAATCGGATTGCCTTCTCCGAACGGTCGATGGCCAGAATGAAGCCGTCGCCGATGCGGCGAGCGACGTCGCGAGCGGCAACGCCGGGACCGCATCCGATCTCCAGGACGCGAAGTCCCGGCTTCAATGGAAGCGCTCCGACGAAGGCGGATATCCGATCTGAGATTCCGGCAGCCATGAAATAAATTATCCAATCTGGTCTGCGCCAGGAAAGCGAGACGGAAATGGCGGACAGGGCAGCGGCCAGAACATTGATGCCGGACAATGTATCCCCAGGCGTCGGCCGCGTTCGGGTCGGCCAGACTCAAGGACTATTGCCGTTCCAGGAAGTCGACCATAAACGACGCAGCTTGGTTGGCATGCGTTTCCAGCAGGAAATGAGGCCCGTCGAGAATGTGTGCTTCCATCCTCGGCAGGGCCTGCATCCATGACAGCGTCTCTGCCAGGTCGAAGAACGTGTCGTGCCGGCCCCACAGCATCAGGGCGCGGGGCTGCCTGCGCCGCAGATAGTCGGCAATCGCGTCGAAGCGAGCGACGTAATTGCCATAGTCCGCAACGAGCGCATGCTGCGTCTCCATGCCTCCGGGGCGCTGCATCACGCGCCAGTCTTCCTCCCAGTTCTCGTGCGGAATTTGCGCGACGACATCGTCGGGAACACCTGTCACATATTGGTCGCGCGTGCCCTCGAAGGTCAGATGCGCGGTGGCTTTCGCTTCATTGTCGGGATTCGGATTGACCCAAAAGTCCTGCGTCGCCTTCCATGATGGCCCCATTCCGCTCCGATGGGCGTTGGCGTTTTGGATGATCAAGCCCAATACCGCATCGGGAGCCTGCATGGCTATCCGCAGCCCGACCGGCGCGCCAAAGTCATGAAGGTAGATGTAGCGCGGGCCGACCGAGAGATGGCTGAGCAACTCCGAGATCGCATCTGCAAAACCATCAAAGGACGGCTCGGGCAGAGCATCGGACATGCCGAACCCAGGCATGTCGGGAGCAACCACATAAGCCACCTTCGACAATGCGGGAATGACGTTGCGAAAGGTCCTGGAGGAACTCGGAAAACCGTGAAGAAGCAGAAGAGCCGGTTTGGAGGGCTCTCCAGCCGTGAGGAAAGACAATTCCGTGCCGCTTGCCAACTCAATCCGTGAACGCATGCAAAGGTCCTCAAACCGCTCACCAGGCCAACGCGAGGTTCGGCGGTTGAGTTCCGAACACTTTCCCGGCAACGAGGGACGACTTGTGCCAGCATCCGACGTGTTTGAAAGGAGGTGGTGGCATACGGATGCGCAACAGCTCTGTGCGGCTGGCGAGCAGGGCTGTGTAACACAAGGCGCTCGACATCTTCGTCGCACACCAGAAAGTCGCATAAGATAGATTATGGAACTAACTCGTCGGCCGCTCGGCTTCGAGATCGCAGCAGAAGGTTCGACAGACGAACTGCGGCAACAACTAAGCAGGCGTCGCTATCGTTCTGACTCGTAAAGGATTTCGACCACCATGCCGTCATAGGCCGGCACTACGTGTTCCGGCGTCTCGGTCATCACGACGGCATAATCCAACGGCACATGCATATGCGTCAGCACGGCGTTCCTTGGCGCCAGCTTATCGATCCACTCCAATGCCTGGCCGAGCGACAGATGGCTGGGATGGGTGTTGTACTGCAGCGCATCGATCACCAACATATCGAGGTCGCGCAAACGTTCCATGGTCGCGTCCGGGAAGCCGCTGATATCAGGGCAATAGGCAAGCCCGCCGATGCGGAAGCCGAGCGAGATGATATCGCCATGGAACTGCGGCAGCGGCTCAAGGGTGAGGGCGCCCCCCTCGCCTTCGATCACGACCGGCCTCGCGTGATCGATGATGTGTGCCTCGACGATCGGCGGATAAGAGCTGCCGGGTGGCGTCTCGAAGCAATAGCCGAACGCCTGGCGCAACCGCAGCATGGTCGGCTCGTCGGCATGGATGTCGATCCGATGGCGTTGCTCGAGCACATAGCCGCGCAGATCGTCGATGCCGTGGATGTGGTCGGCATGCGGATGCGTGTAGACAACCGCGTCGATGCGCTTGACCGAGGCCAGCAGCATCTGCTCGCGGAAGTCCGGCCCGGTGTCGATGACGACCGTGGTGCGCGCGCCATTGGCGGCAATCCGCTCGACCAGGGCGGCCGTGCGCATGCGCCGGTTCCTCGGGTTCTTGGGGTCGCAATTGCCCCAGTCGCCGGTGATGCGCGGTGTGCCGGGCGATGAGCCGCAGCCAAGGACGGTAAAGCGCAGCCGGTCGCTCATGCCTCAGCCTGCAGCCGTGTCGGGACGCGGCATCTTGGTGAACAGCCTGAAGAAGTTCCCGGTGGTGATATCAGCGATTTCGGCCTCGCTGACGCCGATGGTCTCGGCAAGCACCTTCGCCGTATTCGCCACATAGGCCGGTTCGTTGCGTTTCCCGCGATGCGGGACCGGCGCAAGGTAAGGCGCGTCTGTCTCGACCAGCAGCCTGTCGCGCGGGACATCGGCGGCGATGGCGCGCAGCTCGGTGGAGTTCTTGAAGGTAAGGATGCCGGAGAAGGAGACATAGCCGCCCAGCGCCACGCCGACTTCAGCCAGCCTGCGTCCGGACGAAAAACAATGCAGGATGAAGGGAAAGGCGCCCTTCCCTGTTTCGTCCTCGAGGATCGTCGCCATGTCGTCGTCGGCATCGCGCGAATGGATGACCAGCGGCAGGCCGGTCTGGCGCGCGGCCGCGATATGGGTGCGAAAACCCTGCGCCTGCGCATCGCGCGGCGCCTTGTCGTAGTAGTAGTCCAGCCCGGCTTCGCCGATCGCCACCACCTTTGGATGGCCGGAGAGCCGGACCAGCTCGTCAGCGGTGACGTCGAGCTCCTCGGCCGCATTGTGCGGATGGGTGCCGACCGAGCAATAGACTTCATTGAAAGATTCAGCGATTTCAAGGATCTGCCGAAAACGCCTCACGCGTGTCGAGATCGTGACCATGCGGCCGATTCCGGCGGCGAGGGCGCGGGCGACGATAGCCGCCCGCTCCTCGGCGAAGTCCGGAAAATCGAGATGACAATGACTGTCGACCAGCATCAGGCGCTCTGCTCGACATAACGCGGAAACACGCCCTCCGGCGCCGGCAAGGCGGTGCCTGGCTCCAGCGCGTGGTCGGCATGGACGTGCTCGAAAGCGCGGCTCTCAGCCGGCACGGCCAGCAGGTCGAGCAGCTTCGCGGCCGATCCGGGAATGAACGGCTGGCAAAGCAGCGTCACGCGGCGCACCACCTCGGCCGTCGTCCAAAGCACCGTTTCCATGCGCTCCGGATTGGTTTTGCGCAGAGCCCATGGTTCCTGGGACGCGAAATAGCGGTCCGCCTCGGCAACCACGCCAAAAATCGCCGCCAGCGCCAGATGGATGCTCTGCTCCGCCATCGCCCGGCGCGAAACGGCCAGCGCTTCGACCGCCTGGTCGAGGATCGCCGTGTCGGCTTCGGTTAGTTCCCCGCGCTTCGGCACCGCGCCGCCGCAGTTCTTGGCAATCATCGACAGCGAGCGCTGCGCCAGATTGCCGAGGCCGTTGGCGAGGTCGGCATTCGTCCGGTTGACGATCGCTTCATGGCTGTAGTTGCCATCCTGGCCGAACGGCACCTCGCGCAGGAAGAAATAGCGCACCTGATCGACGCCGTAGTGCTCGACCATCGTGAACGGGTCGATGACGTTGCCGACCGACTTGGACATCTTCTCACCGCGGTTGAACAGGAAGCCGTGGCCGAAGACGCGCTTCGGCAGCGGGATTCCCGCCGACATCAGGAAGGCCGGCCAATAAACGGCGTGGAAGCGCACGATGTCCTTGCCGATGATGTGCGCGTCGGCTGGCCAAAAGCGCCATTTCCCATCATTTTCATTGGGATAGCCGATGCCGGTGATGTAATTTGTCAAGGCGTCGACCCACACATACATCACATGCTTTTCGTCGCCCGGCACCGGCACGCCCCAATTGAAAGTGGTGCGCGAGACCGACAGGTCCTTCAGCCCCGATTTGACAAAGCTCATCACCTCGTTGCGACGCTCGGCCGGGCCGATAAAATCGGGCTGGCTCTCGTAAAGCGCGATCAGTCTGTCCTGGTAGGCCGACAGCCGGAAGAAATAGCTTTCTTCCTCGACCCATTCGACAGGGGTTCCCTGCGGCCCGTAGCGCACATTGTCGGCGCGGACCTCGGTCTCCTCCTCGCCGTAATAGGCTTCGTCGCGCACCGAGTACCAGCCGGCATAGCCGCCCTTGTAGATGTCGCCATTAGCGGCCATCGCCTTCCAGATCGCCTGGGAGGACGCATAATGCCGCTCCTCGGTGGTGCGGATGAAATCGTCGTTGGACGCGTTGAGCGCGCTCGCCATGCGCCTGAACTCGGCCGAGTTGCGGTCGGCGAGCTCGCGCGCCGTGATGTCTTCCTTGCGCGCCGTCTGCAGCATCTTGATGCCGTGTTCGTCGGTGCCGGTCAGGAAGAAGACGTCCTTGCCGTCGAGGCGCTGGAAGCGGGCAAGCGCGTCGGTGGCGATCAGCTCATAGGCATGGCCGATATGCGGCTTGCCGTTCGGGTACGAGATCGCGGTCGTGATGTAGAATGTGTCGCGTGACATGAATGAACCGTCATGAATGTCTGAATGGAAGCCGTGGCGCTGGATATCCTATCGGCATGGCTATTGCCATCCCGCTGCATGCCGCCGAAAAGTGGCCCCGGTTTTGGGGCAACGGCATGCACCAGAGAAGCCGTCACATTCGCATCGCAGAATTCAGGCGGTCGATCATGGTCAGGGCGTGCTGCTTCTTGTCGAGGTTGTAGGTCTCGGCCTCAGATATCGTGTTCAACGCCTCGTGCCAAGCCTCGGACAGCGTTTTGGCCCTGGCGAGATTGCCGGACAATGCCGCTTCGCTGGCGGCGGCCGATAGCAGATCGAGCGCGCGACGGTTGAAGATGTCGAACTGGATCGCCTGGTCGCGTCCCGCTACGGCCTCGGCAAGCCGGTGCGCGCCGGAAATATCCGGCTTCCGGGCCGTCACCAGCGTGTCGAGCGCTCCGGCGATTTCCAGCCCGCCATATTGAGTGAGCAGGATCGCGTTGCGGGCGCTGCCCCCTGCCCGCTCGGCGAGCGCCGCGCGCGCGGCCGGATCGTCCGGCGGCGGCGGCTCGACATTTTCCAGCACCGCCATCAGCTCGTCGGCGGCCAAAGGCGCCAGCCGCACCATCTGGCAGCGCGAGCGGATCGTCGGCAACAGGCTGCCCGGCGCATGCACCACCAGAATGAACAAGGTGCGCGCCGGCGGCTCTTCGAGATTCTTGAGCAAGGCATTGGCGGCGTTGGTGTTCATGTCGTCGGCCGGATCGACGATGACGACGCGGTAGCTGCCGTCATGCGAGGTCATCGACAGAAAGCGGCTGACCTTGCGGATCTCATCGACGGTCAGCACCGTCTTGAAGCTCTTGGTCTTCTCGTTGGCCGGACGGGTGAGATGCAGCACTGAAGGGTGCGCGCCGGTGGCGATCTGGCGAAACAGCGACGAGGCGGGATCGGGAACGGCAAGCGTGTCGGGCGCCGTCTTGAAATCCGGATATCTCAACAGATGGTGCGCCATGTGGAACGCCAGCGTCGCCTTGCCGATGCCCTGCGGCCCGGTGAAAATCAGCGCATGCGGCAGCTTGCCGGCGCGGTAGGCGCTTGCAAGCATCCCTGCCGCCGTCGCGTGGCCGATCAGCCGCGGCGTTTCGGCGGGCTCGGGCACACCGTCCAGCGTGTCGTGCTGTTCGGGGGCGATGCGTTCGAAGATCATGCCGACGCCGTCTCAATCCTTTGCGCCGGCATCCGCTCTTCCAGCGCCGCGAAGACGACGGAGGTGACGACATTCTCCACCGTATCGGGATCGGCGGAGGCGTCGATGACGACGCAGCGCTCCGGTTCGGCCGCGGCGATGGCCAGGAAAGCCTCGCGCCGCCGCCGGTGGATGGCCAAAGTCTCCTTCTCGAAGCGATCGGCGGCGTCACCGGCGCCGCGCCGTGCGGCGGCCCGCTTCAGGCCTTCAGCGGGATCGATGTCGAAGATCAGCGTCATGTCGGGCATCATGCCGTTGATGGCCACCGCCTCCAGCGCCTTCATGAAATCGGCATCGAGCCCGCCGGTGACGCCCTGGTAGACGCGAGAGGAATCGATGAAGCGGTCGCACAGCACGATCGAGCCGCGCTCGACCGCCGGCCGGATGACCTGCTCGACATGGTCGGAGCGCGCGGCGGCGAACAGGATCGCCTCCATCTTCGGGCCGAACGGTTCGGCCGCCCCGGACAGAAGCACATGCCTTACGGCCTCGGCACCGGGCGATCCGCCCGGCTCGCGGCTGACCAGGACCTCGTATTTCTTGGCGCGCATGCGCCGCGCCAGCCGCTCGATCTGCGTCGACTTGCCTGCTCCTTCGCCGCCCTCGAAGGTGATGAAAAATCCGCTCGCCAATCGAGATTGCCTTTGCTCGCGCTGGCCGCTGTCATAGCTCCCGTCCGACAAAAGGTCCACGAACTTGCCCGTTCACAAATGTTTCTGACGCAGCCAGCCGACAGCGAGTTCCTTGGCCGCGTCGAGCGCACGCTGCGGCAGCGTGCCCACTTTCACCGACTCGGCGGCATAGAGCGGCGTCTGCTGGCTCAGCGTCTCGCCTATCCAAACGCGCAATTCCCCGACCGGTTGCCCCTCCTCGACCGGTGCCGATACCGGACCCTGATAGACGATCCTGGCGGTCAGCTTGTCTCGGTTGGCTATCGGCAGAAAGATGTCCACGGGGCCTTTGGCTTTCAAGGCCAGGCCGGATTTGGCGCCGCCGAAAACCTGTGCTTCCCCGACCACCTCGTCCTTGGCGAAGATCTCGGTCTTCTGGAATGACCGCGAGCCCCACTCGAGCAGCTTGCGCGCTTCTTCGGAGCGTTCGCGGTCATTTGCCAGTCCGCTGAGAGCGGCAATCACGCGCGTGCCGTTGTGACTGACGGTGCCGACCAGGCCGAAACCCGCCTGCTCGCTGGCGCCTGCCACGAAGCCATCGGCCTCGATGCCCATGGCGATCAGCGGATTGCGGTTCCTCTGCGATATCTTGTTCCAGGTGAAGTCCGGCTGGCCGTAATAGTGGAAGAACTCCGGATAGTCGCGCCACAGATGCAGCGCCAGCATCGTCAGTTCCCGCACCGTCGTCTGCTGCCCGTCGGCCGGCAGACCGGTCGAATTGACGAAGGTCGATTTCGAGAGGCCGAGCTGGCGGGCGCGATCGGTCATCTGCGCGGCGAAATTCGCTTCCGAGCCCGCCATCCCCTCGGCGAGCACGATGCAGCCGTCATTGGCGGCCTGCACGGTGACACCCTGGATCAGATCCTCGACGCGAACCTCGGATTTGAGCTTGGCGAACATGGTCGAGGTTCCGGACGGCGCGCCGCCGGTGCGCCAGGCGTTTTCGCTGACGACAAAAGTGTCATCGAGCGTGATCCGCTTCGACTTGATGGCGTTGAAGACCATTTCCATCGTCATCAGCTTGGCCATCGAGGCGGGCGGGATCGGCTTGTCGGGGTCCTTGGCCAAGAGCACTGTGCCGGTGTCGGCATCGATCATGAACGCCTGCGTCGCCTTGGTCTCGAAAAGCTGTGCGCTTGCCGGGACGCAGCAAAGCAACATCAGCACCAATCCCAGAACGCTGGCGAAAGGCGGAAGAATGCGCAATTGCATGAAATGTCGACCCATCTGAGCAATACCGGAGGGGGTCGCCCCGGAATGCGCAAAGACTACCCCGCGGCCAAGCTATCAGGATTTTTTCAGCCGGATCAACGGGTAGCGTGAATTTGATTAGTTACGCACAACCAGCGCGTCCGGCGCGCCATGCGACCAAGCTGCCTGAAGCAGATCGTCGATGCTGCCATGGCCGTTCGGATAAACGTTGACCGCATACCAGTCATTGCCGTCGAATTCGGTGCGCTGGATCTCGGTCCGGCCGAACGGCTCCAGCGCGGCGGCGACGCGCTTTGCCTCCGCTGCTTTGTCGAAGGAACCGGCGGCGACATAGTCGGGCGCAAGCGCCTGTTCCTGGCGGTTCGATTTTCGCCACGACTGCAGGATATCGGCCGGCGACATGCCGCCGGTATCGAGCGCGGCAAAAACATCGGCGCGCTTTACCCGCTCATCCGCGTAGGACAGCGAAGCCATGGCGAAAGGCGAGTTCGCAGGAAGACCGAGATCCGGCCGTTCCGGCACGATCGGCCCGAAATCGGGCAGCGCGACATCGCTGGCGCTCTGCACCGGGAAGGCTGCCGGCTGCACGGTAGGCTGCTCCGATAGCCCCGGCTGCGCGTCAAAAGCTTGCCCCGAATTGGTCAGCTGGCCCGGGAACGGCACGGCGGCCGGCGACGCCCCCACCGGCACGCTCGGCGACGGGCCGTTCATGGCCACCATCACGCCGGTCGGCAGGCCGTCCGACGGATCCGGGCGGTTCTTGCCGGGGTGGTAGGAGGCCACCAGATACTGGTCGTCATCGCCGTCGAGCGGCGCGCGGCCGACATACTCCACTTTGACCCTGGCGGTGCCGACCTTGTCATAGTCGAGCATCTGCGCCGCGCGTTCGGAGACGTCGATGATGCGGCCTTCATGATAGGGGCCGCGATCGTTGACGCGCACGATCACCGAACTGCCGGTCTCTAGGTTGGTGACGCGGGCATAGCTCGGCAGCGGCATCGTCGGATGCGCCGCCGTCAGATGCGTCATGTCATAGACTTCGCCATTGGCGGTCAAACGGCCGTGGAAGGCATCGCCATACCACGAGGCTAGTCCTACCTTGGCGTAGTTCTTCTCTTCCTTGGGAAAGTACCACTTGCCGCGCACCTGGTAGGGCTTGCCAAGCTGGTCGCGGCCGCCGCCGCGCCGCATGAACTGGACACGCGGGCTCGCCTTCACCCCATATTCGGATTCGGCGAAATATTCCTTGGAGCGGGCCTTCTTGTAGACCATCCCCTTCGGTTCGGGTTGTGAGGCGCAGGCAGCCAAAAGCAGGCCCGAAAGGGCGCACAGGGCGAAAGCAGAAGCGCGACGAAGACGCGGGCGCGCCGGAGTCTGCATGTTTTCGATTGTCCCCTACCGTGCTGCCACTCGACGGAGCCAAGCGTCCGCCGATGCCAGCAACACCTTGATCCCCAATCCCTTTTGCACAGGAATTGTTTATCACGATGTTAATCGATTATGGCAGCAAAAGGGCGAGATTATGGCCGAGGTCATGGCGCGGGCGGTGCCACCGTGGCTCGGAAAGTCCGTGCTGTTCGGGAATGCCCTGCTGCCAACAGCGTCGGCCACAAGACCGACGGCAAATCCGAATAAGAGTAAGGTCGTCCGCTAATCCGCCCGCGCATCGGACGGCAGCTGCTGGGCCGTCGCATGAGATAGCATGCCACGCTTTGTCAGCACGGGTTTCCCGTAGGTTTCTTCATGATTGCCCCCCTGTCAAAGTATTAGAAGATTGAGATTGACTGGCTTTTGACGGCATTGTCAATGCATCGAATCGGCTAGCAGGACGAAGCGGGAAGCAACCTGATTTTGGCCAAGGTCGGGGCTTACCATGCATAAGTCGTACTGTACGTCGGCGCGATTGGGATGATCGCCGCCGTGCCGCTGTGGCCAGCTATACATCTATCCGGTGGCGTCGGTACTGTTGAGACTGCACATCCGGATCAGCTAACCTCCGCCAGCCTGATGCTCAAAGACACTCAGCGAGGTGCCGTTGCCGACCGCCTCTCCTTCCGAATAGGCAGCCAGTGTCCAAGCCAGATTTCCGGAGCTACCCGCTTCGATCACCTGAAGGGTCTTATTAGGCCCGGCATGTTGAACCCAAATGTCGTGCAGCGCCTCTATTGCCGCGCGCCCCCGCGCCGGAGGCCCATAGGGAGAATGCATTTCCGCGTTCTCGGTGAAGATAGCAGCACAGCCAGATGCATTCCCCGATCGGTACGCTGCGACATACACGTCCCAAAGCTCCTGCAGATCATCTCGGATCGGCATAGTTACCTCCTTCGCCGCCCGGATGTAGTTTAGTTAATACTAATACGATCAGCTAGATCGCCGTCTTTTCCTGCGGATTTCCCCCAGCCGTCCCGGTGCATGTCGTTTCCGCCGGCCCTGGCAACGTAGCCCGTCGGGTCACGCCGAATATTCTTCCAGACCTTTTGCCACGACAGTTGGAAGGTGCAGCCGCAGTGGTTGACGCGGCCCCGGCAGCCGCACTACAGGAATGAAGCGCGAACCGGCCGGGAATGCCTTCGGTGCCAACCGAATCGACCGGTCGCGATGACCTAAATGGTTGAAAAACCATAGCGGAGGGATGGCCGAGCGGTTTAAGGCACCGGTCTTGAAAACCGGCGTGGGCGCAAGTTCACCGTGGGTTCGAATCCCACTCCCTCCGCCATGCTGCCCACAAGCTGTGCTTCCAATCCCTATCCAAAGGCATCCCAGCCATTGGGTGGCGACGGGATGGAAGACAGTCGCGAAATCGCCGAGGCCGGAATGGCACACCGGATCGCCTGATCGACACCACGAAAGCAGCGCCGGCGCGGCGCGGCAGCCGACAGGCGGTAAAGCACCGTTTATTTGATTTCTCGGACAAAATATGCTGCTTCTCGCGCCCATGAAAAAGCTCTGCCTGATGGTTTTGGCGTCGTTGATGCTGGTCTTGCCGGCCAAGGCGATGGACAATGCGTTGCGCGCCGGCCTGATGAAACTCGATCCTGAGACCCGCCTTGAGCAGCGGTGTGACGCAGAGGTGCTCGACCGGATCAGCCACGACGATCATAACTACAAGGCCGACCGTGTCGTGGCCTACGCCTTCGCCACGCCGCAGATGAGCGCCGATGCCATAAAGAGCTCGGGCGCCGCCTTCCGTAGCAAGGGCCAATGGTACCGGCTGAAGTTCAAATGCCAGACCGCGCCGGACCACATGCAGGTGCTGCAGTTCCGCTACAGGATCGGCGACGAAATCCCGGAATCCGACTGGTCCAAATATAATCTCTACGACTAGTTTTCGGCCTTGCCCTTGCCGGCAAACACCCGAAATCTTTGACGGCTTGCGCCGGCGGCGTTGTTTTCCGGCGATGTCCAACCCTGCGTCTTGACGCCGGTGGACCATGCCTTTAGGCCCGTCGAGGTAAAGGGCCACATTCATTTCAGGCAAGGATTTCTAGTCGATGGAAATATTCACTGCCACAGGCCTTTCAGCTCTCCTCCAGGTCGTCGCAATCGATCTCGCCCTCGCCGGCGACAACGCAATCGTGATCGGCCTTGCGGCAGCCGGCCTTCCCGCGGATCAGCGCAAGCGCGCCATCCTTGTCGGCATCGCGGCAGCCACGGTTCTGCGCATCGTCTTTGCCCTGATCACGCAATGGCTGCTGAGCATCGGCCCCATGCTGCTCATCGCTGGCGGACTTCTGCTTCTGTGGGTGTGCTGGAAGATGTGGCGCGAGCTACGCGTGAGCCATGACGACGAGCGTGATGCCACCGAGGCGCTGTCGAACAGCGATTACAACAAGGATGGATCCGTCTCCGGCAAGGGCCCGCGAAAGACCTTCTCGCAGGCCGCCTGGCAGATCGTCATTGCCGACGTTTCCATGTCGCTCGACAACGTTCTGGCCGTTGCCGGCGCCGCCATGAAGCACCCCACGGTGCTGATCATCGGACTGGCCCTTTCGATCGCGCTGATGGGCTTTGCCGCATCCTTTGTCGCGCGCCTGCTGCACAAATACCGCTGGATCGCCTATGTCGGCCTGCTGATCATTCTCTACGTCGCGGTGAACATGCTTCTCGGCGGCGCCGTGCAGCAGTTTCCCGACCATTTTGCCTTCCTGGCGCCCTGGTTCGGGCCGGACGGCCACTGACGCTCTTTCGAGGCGAGCGGCTACCCCCATCGCCTCTTGTCTCGGTCACGGGCAGGTGTCGGTAGCTAATCAAGTTGTCCGGTTTGGTAGCACATCATTTGTCCGCTTCAGTTTGCGTCGAAGCGGTTCACG
>NZ_JAIUHK010000024.1:0-93240 GCF_020165075.1 Mesorhizobium sp. CA4 | reverse complement strand
CGTTGGCGCGAGCCACCTCGAAAGCGCAAATTTCAAGCCATGCCAAAGCTATCTTAGCGCATATGCCCCTTGAGGGGAGATGGCCGCGAAGCGGCCAGAGGGGGGCGTCTCACACAGATCGCCGACGCAGTCTTGTCGCACAACGCGCTGGCGCTCCACGCGTTTAGCACCCCCTCTGTCGCCTTCGGCGACATCTCCCCCTCAAGGGACCCTCAAGGGGGGAGACGCCCAATCATTTGGACTATCGTCACGATTGCTGCACTATGATGGTGCATAAGATCCATGAACCATCGGCAGGGAGAAACACCGGATTGAAGCGGGCTGAAATCCAGAAGCCGGGGCAGCGCCTGTTCGGCCTGTCGACGCCGCTGAGGGCAGCCGTCATCCCGCCGCTGTCGGCGGCGCGCTGGCTCCTGGTGCTGATCGTCGCTGCCGGCGTCTATTTCTTCCACGGCTTCCTGTTCCCGGTGCTGGCGGCGCTCGTCATCGCTTTTGCCAGCTGGCCGCTCTACCGCCGGCTGCTCGTTGGCGTCGGCGGCAACCGCACGGTCGGCGCGACCTTGGCGATCCTTTTCATCCTCACCTTCCTGGTGGTGCCGATCGCGCTTGCCGGCACCTATGCCATCAATGAGCTGCGCGAGTGGGTCACCTGGGCGATCGAGACCAATCGCCACGGTGCGGTGACACCGGGTTGGATCGCCGCCATACCGGTGGTCGGCCAGTGGCTGAACGAGCAGTGGACGGTCTATCTCGGCCACCCCGGCGGCATCGGCGAGTTGATCCAGCTGATCAGCGGCTCCAACATCGGCAGCATCTATCGCGGCGCCCTGGCCGCCGGCGGCAGCGCGTTCAGCCTAATGCTGACGCTTCTGTTCATGATGATCGCGCTGTTCTTCGCCTATCGCGACGGCGAAGCTTTCGCGGCCCAGATCGATCGCCTCGGCGAACGCATCCTGCCGGCGCGCTGGGAGCGTATCTCGCGCGTCGTGCCGGCAACCATTTCCTCGACCGTGACGGGCATGACCATCATCGCCATCGGCGAGGGCCTGGTGCTCGGCATCGCCTATTGGCTGGCCGGCGTGCCTTCGCCAGTGACGCTCGGCGCGCTCACCGGCATCATGGCGCTGATCCCCGGCGGTGCGCCGCTCTCCTTTACCCTGGTGTCGATCTACCTCGCCGCCAGCGGCAAGCTTTTCGCTGGCGCGGCGCTCTTCATCTGGGGCGCGGTCGAACTCTTCATCGTCGACAAGACCTTGCGGCCCAAGCTCGTCGGCGGCCCGATCAAGCTGCCGTTCCTGCCGACCTTTTTCGGCCTGATCGGCGGCGTCAAGACGATGGGTTTCCTCGGCTTGTTCATCGGCCCGGTGTTGATGGCGCTGCTCGTCGCCATCTGGCGCGAATGGCTGCGCGAGGTCGAGATCATGGACGAGCTTCCGCCTGTCGCCGACGAGGCCGGCGGGCCGCCGCAGATCGAAGCGGCGGCCGAGTCGAGGAAAGTTCAGGCCGGGTGAACCACGGCAAGCGCAGCACGTCGCTTGCGGCCCTCATGCAATTGCCACAGTGAATGCGCGACCAGCGTTACGATCATGATGCCGCCGCCGATCAGGCTGTTGCGTGACGGTGTCTCGGCGAAGATCATCCACACCCAGACCGGCGCCAGGATCGTTTCCAGCAGATAAAACATCGCGACTTCCGCGCCCGAGATATATTTCGGTCCGTTGGCGAGGCAGAAGAACGCGATCGGCATGACGACGCCGCCGTTCAGGATGATCCACCACGGCGCCGCCACATGGAAGCCGGTCCTGGAAACCATGAACGCCGCCACCCCGAAAGGCAGGATTACCCCGATCAGCGCGGTAAAGCCCATGTCCTTGTCGCTGGCACGCGAGATGGTGATGGCGCAGGCAATCAGGAAGGCGGAGCACAAAGCCATCAGGTCGCCGAACAAATACCCGGTGCCGACGGAATCTCCGACGATGATGGCGACGCCGACGATCATCAGCGCCATTGCGGCAAGGGTCAGCGGCCGCGGCCGCTCCTTCAGGAACAGCCACGACAGCAGCGCCGCGAAGACGGTGTTGAAGCCAAGGATGAAGACCAGATCGGCTGTCGATGTATGGTAGACAGCTGTCATGAAGGCGACCGCGCCGAGCCCGTAGATCACGGCCACGATCAGCCCCGACCAGCCGGGTATGAGTTGCGGCGCATCCTTGCTGTATGAGCGCCAGACGGCCCACATGATCAGCGCCGCCGCCAAGGTGCAGCTGGTGCGCAGCAAAAGGATGGTCCAAGCTTCGCCGTCCGCGAGCCGGATCAGCGGGATATCGATACTCAGTACCAAGCCCCCGATGGCGGTGATCAGGAGGCCTTTCTGGTGATCGGTGTGGGAAGTCATAACCGTCTCGAAATAAAGCGGGAGCAAGCGCTGGCGCGTTTGCACGTCTCTCGCGCGAGGGCGTGCAAGACCAGCGTCTTCTCCCTTGAAACACTATAAGGGCGGTTCGGGAAAACTTGTCTTAGCGACTGACCGCTTCGTGGTCGTAGCGTTCCCAGCCTTTCGGGCCGAGATGCTCCTGCGGCATGAAACGCATCTTATAGTTCATCTTGCGCGAGCCGTTGACCCAGTAGCCGAGATAGACGTGGGGCAGGCCCATCGCCTTGGCGCGGGCGATGTGGTCGAGGATCATGAAAGTGCCGAGAGAGCGGTCCTCAAAGTCGGGATTGAAATAGGAATAAACCATCGACAAGCCATCGGCCATCTTGTCGGTGAGCGCGACAGCTATCAGTTCGCCATGGCCCTTGCCGGTGATGAACGTGTCGGGGCCGCGCCGCCGGTATTCGATGATCTTGGTGTCGACATGCGTGTCTTCCACCATCATCGCATAGTCGAGCACGGTCATGTCGGACATGCCGCCGCGGCGATGGCGGGCATCGAGATAGGCGCGGAAGAGCGAGTATTGCTCGGTCGAAGGCTGCGCGTCATGCATGGCGCCGACGAGGTCGGCATTGTGCTGGACGACGCGACGCATGTTGCGGCTGGGGCTGAATTCCTGTGCCAGGATGCGGACCGACACGCAGGCGCGGCACGATTCACAGGCCGGGCGGTAAGCGATGTTCTGCGAGCGCCGGAAGCCGCCTTGCGTCAGCAGATCGTTCATCTCCGGCGCCTTGTCGCCAACAAGGTGCGTGAACACCTTGCGCTCGAACTGTCCCTCCAGATAGGGGCACGGTGACGGCGCGGTCAGGAAGAACTGCGGCGACTGGGTCGGATGCTGCGTCATCTAATCTTGGAAACGCTCCTGCGAATCGCCCTACCTTTGGCCCGGCCGACGAAAAATTCAACAGGATTGTGCTGACGCGACGGCCTCGACCTGTTCATATTTACGCGCAGGCGGCGCGGCGGTTCGATGAACGCGGCCCTGGACACCGTCAGATATCGGTGCGGGTGACCACGGTGCCGAGCAGCAAATCGTGCATCGTGCGCTTGCGGTCGGAGAACAGCGTGACCAGGAGCACCAGCGGCGTCAGGATGACGTTGCCGGCCCAGAACAGCACCGAGTGAACCACGGCCGTCATGCCGTCGATGCGGCTGCCGTCGAGTTTCTCCAGGCGGATGCCCATGATCTTCATGCCGGTCGTCGCCTGGTCGCGGCTGCCCAGCGTGTTCCAGATGTAGAGGATGGCGACCATCGGCACCAGCACCGAAAACAGCGCCCAGCCGAGGCCGAAGGTCAACAGCCCGAGAATGGCGACCAGGATGGCGAAGGGAATGGTCAGCAGCGCGACGAAGAAATAGTCGAGCAGAAAGGCAAAGATGCGCCTTGTCCGCACCCCGCGATAGGCGCGGGTGTCCTCGAACCTCGTCGTGATGATCTCTCCGTCCAATACGCGTGCGTTCATGTCGTTCCTCGATCGCGGCACTCGTATGTGCCTTCCGCCTTCTCAGATGGTGAGAATGGCCCGGAATTCAAGGAACATGCCGGCCAACGAACGGGCGCGATGTCAGAAGATGCCGGGGCAGAGCCTGTAGCGGACTCGCCCGAGATAGTCGCGATACTCTTCGGTCAGCGCCAGAATGCGCTCCTCCCGCAGGATGCGATGGATCTGGAACAGGGTGATGATCGCATAGACGGTGAAATTGTAGAGCGAGAAGCTCGAAAGCAGGAAAAGGATGTGCCCCGCCAGATAGCCGGCATAGATCGGGTGCCGCACGAAGCGGTAGGCGCCGCCGGTGACGACGCCGCGATTGGCCGGCAGGATAGCGAAGGACCGCCCGAGCGACATCTTGCCCCAGATCACCAGCCACAGCGCCAGGAATTGCAGCGGCGCCGCGATATAGAGCGGGATGATGGCGATGCCGTCCTGGAGCGATACGAAACCCGAGCCGAAACCGGCCGTCAGCGAGATGAACACCGTGAAAGGGCTCCAGTCGCGGACAATCGGTCGGCGCGCCAGCAGCAGCCAGGTAAAGGTCAGCACGTCGGAGATCATGAGCAGGAGGATGTTCAGCCGGCCCGGATCGATGACCATATGGTACGCGCCGCGATAGACGAAGACCGCGGCGACGGCCAGCGCGATGAAACGGAACAGGCCCTCGCGCAGATCGGTGAGGGTCTCGCTGCTTCGCAGCCCGGACCAAAACCCCGTTTCTGTCCTGATAAGGGACTCACTTTTGTAAATCGCCAACTCTGTTACCCCAAGTGATCCCTCGCTGGCACCATTGCACGTAAGCCTTGCTGTCCAGTTAAGGTTTCGCATGCATTCGGTTGCATTGCGGATTCGTCCGTCGGGGAATGGTGTTGGCTGTTGAACATGACATTCTTCCCGGTCTAGCTTGCTGCGGCGCACAAAGGGACGGTTCATGGACTACGACATGCTGGTCATTGGCAGCGGCCCTTCGGGCCGCCGCGCCGCGGTGCAATCGGCCAAGCTCGGCAAGTCGGTGCTGGTGGTCGACAGGGGCCGGTGCCTGGGCGGCGTCTCCGTGCATACCGGCACCATCCCGTCGAAGACGCTGCGCGAGACGGTGCTCAACCTCTCGGGCTGGCGCGAACGCGGCTTCTACGGGCGCGGCTACCGGGTCAAGCAGGACATTTCGATCTCGGATCTGGTCGACCGGTTGCACAAGACGCTCGACCATGAGGTCGAGGTGCTGCAGCATCAGTTCATGCGCAACACGGTGAAGAGCGCGCGCGCCGCAGTGAAGTTCCTTACGCCGAACAAGGCCAGCCTGACCGCCGAGAATGGCGACTACAGCGAGGTCGGCTTCGCCAATGCGCTGATCGCCGTCGGCACCAGGCCGCACCGGCCGGCCGACGTGCCCTTCGACAGGAAGCGGGTCTTCGACAGCGACGAGATGCTGGAGCTCCATCATCTGCCGCGCACGCTGACGGTGATCGGTGCCGGCGTCATCGGCGTCGAATACGCCACCATCTTTTCCGCGCTCGACGTCCCGGTGACACTGGTCGAGCCACGCAACACCATCCTCGACTTCATCGATCGCGAGATCGTCGACGACTTCATCCATCAGATGCGCGACCGCGGCATGACCATCCGGCTGGGCAGCACGGTGAGGGAGGTCGCCTCGAAACCCGACCACGCCGAGGTGACGCTGGCGGATGGCCGCACCATCCGATCCGAGATGGTGCTCTACGCCGCCGGCCGCACCGGCAACGTCGCCAGCCTCGGCCTCGACATGGTCGGCATCGAGGCCGACGCCCGCGGCCGCATCAAGGTCGACCCGCACACCTTTCAGACCAGCGTGCCGAACATCTACGCGTCCGGCGACGTCATTGGCTTCCCGAGCCTTGCCTCGACGTCGATGGAGCAGGGCCGGGTGGCGGCCTGCCATGCCTTCGGCGTCAAACTGCCGCCACCGCGGTGCGCGAAAGCGGCGCCGCCTATGAGGTCGGCCTTGCGCGTTTTCGCGAGACCTCGCGCGGTCACATCATGGGCGTCTCAAGCGGCTTCCTGAAGCTGTTGTTCTCGGTCGAGACGCGCCGCCTGCTCGGCGCCCATATCGTCGGCGAGGGCACCGAACTCATCCATATCGGCCAGGCGGTGATCAATCTCGGCGGCACGGTCGACTTCTTCGTCAACAACACCTTCAACTACCCGACATTGGCCGAGGCTTACAAGATCGCCGGTCTGGACGCCTGGAACCGGATGGGGCAGGGGTGAGGGCTTTCCCCTGGCGGCCGATCGAGCACTCGTTCCTCGACGCGTGCCCGGACGATGCTCCTGAACCCGTATTGCGAGCGGGGTCGACCTTTTTGATTGCCGCACCGAAGCCCGCCTGGCCGGCCAGATCAGGCGGCCGCTACGGGCGCTGCCAGCCATTGCCGCACGATCGCGGCGTCCGCATCGCCGAATTCATGGCCCGAGGAGACGATGCGCGCGTCGACCTCGGCGTGGCGCTCGCTGAACAGCGTCACCAATGCGGGCGCGAACGGGCCATAGGTCTGGTCGGCGGCGCCGGCGACGATCAAGACACGTGTTCCGCCGAGGTCGGTCATCGGCGGTTTGTCGAGCACCGGCATCGCCCGCAACAGCGCCGCTTGGCTGACCAGTCCGGGGTGGAGCAGCATCAGACTGGAGGCGACATTGGCGCCGTTGGAATAGCCGAGGAAAGTCGCGCGCTGCAGGTCGAGCCCCTGCACCTCCGCGACGTCCGTCACGAATTGGGCATAGGCTGATGTCTCGGCACGGATGGAGACCTGCTCGAAGCTGGTCGGCGTGATTCGCTCGAACCAGCGAAATCCTTCCTCTTGGCGGATGCGGCCGCGCGCTGCCACAATAACCGCGTGCGGCGCGATCTGCCTCGCGAGCGGTAGCATCGTCGTCTCGTCGACACCTGACCCATGCAGCACGAACAGGCACTCGCCGCTTGCGTTTGCCGGCCTCAGCAGACGGTAGGGGAAGGTGAGATCCCGGCGCAGGATGCTGTTTTCGTCGTTATATTCGGAAGCGCTCATATCCACTTGATTCCATGAGAGATTTGTTGATTTGCCGGCTTCAAAACGGATTGTTTTCGCGCTCCGCGAAAGTTGATTGAACCGGGCGCATTTCAGTCCGTTTCTGCGGCGATACACTCCCACGGGAGGAATCGAAGCGGTGCGCCCCGGGGGTCGCATTGCTGGCTATGAACAACCAGCTTTGAGGCCTTTTGTCGATGACCACCCCTGTTCCTAACGACCGCGATAAGCGGGTCGGAGAGCGCGATACGCGTATCAACGATCGTGACACACGTATCGACGTGCTGCGCGCGCTCGCGCTGCTCACCATTTTCATCGACCACGTTCCCGGCACGGTCTTCGAGGACTGGACCTACAAGAATTTCGGCTTCTCCGATGCGGCCGAAGCCTTCGTGCTGATCTCCGGCATCTCGGTGGCGCTGGCTTACGGCACGAAGTTCAAGCCGGGCGGCCGGTTGCTCGCGACGCTGAAGATGTGGCGGCGCGCCGGTGTGCTCTACATCTCCCACATCGTCATCACGATGGTGGTGATCGCGCTGTTTTGCGCCGCCGCGCTGTTCGTGCACCGGCCGGAAATGCTGACGATGATCAACATCGAGCCGTTGATGCGCAACACGCCGCAGGCGCTGGTCGGCATCGTCATGCTTGGCCACCAGCTCGGCTACAACAACATCCTGCCGGTCTATGCGGCGCTGCTTCTGGCGGCGCCTGCGTTCGTGCTGTTCGTCAGCTATCGGCCGATGCCGGCGCTGATCGTGTCCGGCCTGCTCTGGCTCGCCGCCGGCATTTGGCAGATCGCGCCACCGAACTATCCGGAGCCCGGCCTCTGGTTTCTCAACCCGCTGTCCTGGCAGTTCCTGTTCAACATCGGCCTTGCCGCCATGCTGCATGTGAAGCGCGGCGGGCGGATCCCGGTCAATCCGTGGCTGCTTGGCGCCGCCGGCATCTATGTGGTCGGCGCGGCGATCTGGGTGCACAGTCCGCTCTGGGGTCAGATCACCTGGTTCAACCTGCCGGTGGTGATCGGCGGCTTCGACAAGACCTTCCTGTCACTGCCGCGGCTCTTGCACATTCTGTCGGTCAGCTATCTGATCGTGGCGCTGCCGACGGTTTCCAACCTGTTCCGAGTCCGGCCCGACAACCCCCTGGCGATCCTGGGCAAGCGCTCGCTGCCTGTGTTCGTCGCCGGCACGCTGCTGGCCATGGCGGCGCAGGTGCTGAAGCTGATCAATCCGGGAGGCCTGGCCTACGATACGCTGCTGATCGCAGCCGGCATCGCCATGCAGCTCGCGCTCGCGCTCTATCTCGAATGGCTTGCCGGCCTCGGCCCGTCCCGCGCCAAGCGGGTACGCGAGGAGCCCGGGCGTGCGCCGTTCGGCGCGCACCCAGTGCCGGTGAGGATAGGCGGTTACTGACGCGGCCCAGGTAAAGCGCCCCCGGTGGACTTCCGTGCAGATCGCCTGAGCGTGCTCAGGCTTTCGGAGCGGGACCGGTCGAGCCTCTGACGACGAATTCGACCCCCATCGTCTCGCGCCGCACGGCGCCGTCATGATCGAGGATCATGCGCGCGGCGCGCCGGCCGATCTCGGTGATCGGCTGGGCGATCGTCGTCAGTGGCGGCGTGGACAGCGCGCCGTCCGGCACGCCGTCGAAACCGACAATGGAAACATCGCCGGGCACGGCCAAGCCCCTTGCTCTCAGCCAGTCGATGGCGATCAGGGCCATGCGGTCCGACATCGCCAGGATGGCGGTAGGCGGTTGGCCGCTGGCGAAGATCGCCTCGAGACCGGCCCTGGTGCTTTTTTCCTCGTTCTCCGTCTCATAGACCGGGATTTTCGCCGTATCGATACCGAAACCGGAAAGCTCCTCGAAATAGCCGGCAAGGCGATCGCGCGTGCCGGTATAAACGGCGCTGCGAACCACCTCCGGCGTCACGAAGCCGGTGCGATTGTCGGCAAAGCCAAGCGACAGCACGGCAAAGCGGCGATGACCGAGCTCGGCGAGGTGGCGCGCCGCGAGCCGCGCGCCGGCGACATTGTCGACGCCGATTGCCGACACGGTTTCGTCCTGGAAACCGAGTTCCAGCGCGACAAAGGGCAACCTGCGCTCGCGTGTCAGGTCGACAAGACGCGAGCCGCCTTCGATGCAGAACAGAATGAAACCGTCGACAAGCGCGCTCTGGACGTTCCAGGCGAGCTTTTCCTGATTGGCGGCAGACACCAGCGCGATGCCCGCGCCGGTGGCGTCACAGGCTTCGGAAATGCCGGCCATCATCACGCGGGCGAAGGGATCGTCGAAGAAGTAGGAGAGGGGCTCGGTGGTGGCGACGCCGATGGCGTTGACCTTGCCCGCGCGCAGCAGCCGGCCTTTCGGGTCCGGGCCGGCATAGCCCATCTGCTCCGCGACCGCCTTGACCCGCTCGCGCACTTCGGCGCGCACGATCTCGGGGCGGCTGAAAACGTTCGAGGCCGTACCATGCGACACGCCGGCGGCCTTGGCGATGTCGGCCAGCCTGATGGGTCTTGCCTGGCCTTCGAGGAGTGATGCCATCTCGTTCCTCCGAATCCGGTCACGGAAAGAACATGACCGCTGAATTGTTGCCGGTCATCTAACATTTTTGTTGGATCGATTCAAATTCCGCTTGACGTCGCGCGATTGAGGCCTATGATTTGAATCGATCCAAGTCATCCGCTTTTGATGGAGCGGTTCCAACGGGAGGCTTTCGTGCATCCGGTGAGTTATTTGTTCGAGGACTTTACCACAACGACTGGAGCATCGCCTCGGCTGCCGTCAGCGAGAAGCGGCGCGGTAGAGTGGGTCCCTGGCGTCGCGAGCCACGCTTCCTCGTGGAGCGCAAGCGCGGCTGAACCGCAGCCATTTTTGCATCCATGCATTGGATCGATTCAACTTGAGGAGAAGCAGTCATGCATCCGATTGGTCATCTGTTTCAGGACATCTACCGCAACTATTGGGGCATCACGCGCGGAACCGAGCAGCCCGAGCGGCGCCGCGCCAACCACCTGCCTGCGAGCAAGCGCAAGCGGCGCGCCGGTTAAAAACGGTCGCCGGAAATACCTACGGTCGAGGACGCCGCAGCGCCGAGACGGCGATCGCTACCCAGCCGACGATCAAAAGTGTGCCGCCGATCGGCGCCGACATCGGGAACAGCCGCGAGCCGAGAAAGTCGCGGGCCAGCAGATCGCCGCAGAACAGAAGCAGGCCCGCGAACAGGACGAGGCTGGCGATCCTGAGGCAGCGGTTGCCGCCGACAAGGCCGATGGCAAGGAGTGCCGGCGCATGCATCAGCAGGAAATTGGCCGCCGTGCCGGTGAAGGCGCCGCCGCGATGCGCCGCCGTCGCCGACAGCGCCACGCCGGCCGCGCCGACGAGGCCCGCTGCCAGCACGAGGATGCGGCTCCCGCCGTCTGATGCTTGCCCGGTAAGGCTCATCTGGATGCTCCATGCTGCGGTTAGGTGGAGGCGCCGGCTAGGATTCGCCGGCTTCGAGCAGCATATGCCGCGCCCGGCGCGACTGGACAATCCAGTTGTAGACCGCGCCGAGCGCCATCAGCACCGCTGTGCCCAGAAACACCGCGCGCATGCCGAAATGCCCGCCGACGAAGCCGCCGGATAGCGGCCCCGCGACCTGGCCGACATATTGCGCCGAAATCGCCAGGCCAAGCACATTGCCACCGATCCCGTCGGGGATGTTGTGGCGGATGACGCTGGTGATGCAGGGCAACAGCCCGCCCAGCGCCAGGCCCATCAGGAAGCGCAGGCCGATCAACTGCCAGCCATTGGTGACGAAGGCCTGCGGAATGAGCAGCAATGCCGAGACCGCCAGCGCACCGACCACGACGTTCCAGTGGCCGACGCGGTCGGCGAGTTTCCCCAGCCAGGATGACGACAGGATGGTGCCGAGCGCCGCCGCGGACATGACGACGCCTGCGACCATGGTCACCTTGCTCTGGTCCTCGACGAGCTGCTGCACATAGACGGTGATGATCGGCTCGATCGACATGGTGGCGAAGGCGAGCAGCATGCCGGTGGCCAGCATGGCGACGATAGGCCGCTTGTCGGGGATCTGCGACCAGCCGCTTTTCGGCTTCGTCGTCGAGGCGGGCTTGGGCGCCGGCGGATTCTCCTTGATCAGGAAAGTCGTCGCCAGGAACGCCAGGAAGATGACGCCGCCGGAAAGCAGGAAGGTCGCGCGAATGCCGATCAGCGGCGGCAACAGGCCGCCGAGCAGCGGTCCGACCAGCGATCCCGCCGTGATGCCCGCCGCCAGCACGCCCAGCGCCCAGCCAGAGCGCTCCTTCGGCGTCTGCATCGCCACCAGGATCGTCGAGCCCGAGGAATAGCCGCCGGCAAAACCGATTAGCAGCCGAAGCAGCACCAGCTGCCAGACGCTCTCAACCATGCCGGTCAGCGACATGCACATCGCCATGCCGAACGAAGCGCGCACCAGCATCAGCTTGCGGCCGTAGCGATCGCCAAGCCGCCCCCACAAGGGCGCGACCAGCGCGGCCGCGAAGAAGGTCGCGCCATAGGCGATGCCAGACCACTGCACGATCGCCGCGTGGCCCTCGGCGCCGAGCTGCTCGACGTAAAGCGGCAGGAACGGCAGCAGCAGCGTCATGGCGACGAGCGTGCTGAACGAGCCGGCGAAGCAGACGGCGAGATTGCGCCGCCAATGGATGTTGAAGCCGCTCTGTTCGGATTCGCTGGGCGTCATGTCACGCGTGCCAATGCTGGGGTTGTTACGGATACCAATTTGGGATACCAAGCTGGTATCCGTCATGGACCTGACACTTGCCGCTGTCAACACGGCTTGGAAAACGGGACGACAAATGTCGCAGATGCAAAATGTCGAAAGGCAGCTTCGCGAGATGATCCTCAGTTTGGAGATCGGCCCGGGCGAGCGGCTGACCGAGCGCTGGATCGAGAGTCGGTTTGGCGCTTCGCGCACGCCGGTGCGGGCGGCGCTGCTGCGCCTGGAGACGGAAGGCCTGATCGCCCGCGACGGCCGCGGCTGGACGGTAGCGCCAATCAACCTCGCCGAACTCGGGCAGATCGCCGTCTACCGCGAGGCGGTCGAAGTCGCGGCGGTTCGCCTGACGGCGGCGCTCGAGGACCGCAGCGGGATCGACGTGATCGCGGCGATGCTCGATTCCTGCGATGCTGAGACGCCGCGCGAGGAATGGCATCGCGTCGGCCTGGATTTCCACATCGAATTGGCGAGGCTTTCCGGCAACGAGTTTCTGCTCAGGGCCGTTCGCGATGCGATGACGAGACTGTCACGCGCGCGCTGGCTGGAGGTGCGCGATGAGAAGGCGCTCGACCGCGCCTGGGCCGAGCACCACGCTATCCTCGCCGCGGTCCGGCGCGGCGATGCCGAGGAAGCGGCGCGGCTGCTTGCCGCTCACATCGCCGGCAGTCGCGACCGGCTGGTCACCTCGTTGCATGACGACCGGCGTGGATTGCGCGCCAGAGGATTCGCCGTCGTCGCGGCGTAAGTTGTCCTGTGGCCAATCGCATTAGCAGGCTTGCAACATGGCCGGGAGAATGCTGTAGGAGACGAGGGGGATGAAGGCCGACTACATTGACCATCTTGCTGAACTCCCGGACACATGGCCACACTCTCTCGAACCGCCGCAAAGCTGTTCTACTACGCGCGCAATTTCGCGCGTGACCGCGCACCGCAATCGCTGTTTCGCGGCCGTCTGGCCAGCCGGCTCGAGCAAGCTAGGCTTTCAGGCAACACGGTTCGCGAGCGACTGAACTATTACAACAAGCTGGAAGAGCCGTTCGTGCCCAGTCCGGACGCCATAGCCATCGGCAAGCTGCCGACCTCTTCCAGCATGTATTATTACGACCTCAAGGAATTCGCCCGCTATTTCGATCCCAGCCTGCTGATCGATTTCGAGTTCGGCGACGTCGTCGGCGTTCCCGAGCTCCCGAGGATCGTCAAGGACCGGCCCATCGGCGACGACAATGCCAACGGCGTGCTGATGAAGCTGAATAAGTTTCGTCACTTTTACATGCCGCCCGACGAGCTGTCTTTTGCCGACAAGAGCCCAATGGTGGTCTGGCGCGGTCATCTCAACAATCCGCTTCGCACCCGCTTCGTGGAAAAGGCCGCCAACCTGCCGATTTGCAATGCGGGTTCCCACAGGGCTGACGCGCCCGACGGATACCGCAAGCCGTACCTGAACATCGAGCAGCAGCGGTGCTATCGCTACATCGTCTCGCTGGAGGGCAATGATGTCGCGACGAACCTGAAATGGATCATGAGCTCCAATTCGCTCTGCCTGATGCCGGAACCGACCTACGAAACCTGGTTTGCGGAAGCCCAGGTCGAGCCCAACGTTCACTATGTGCCGCTGCAGCCGGATTTCTCTGACCTGGTCGACAAGGTAGCCTATTTCGAAAAACACCCCGCCGAGGCCGGGCGGATAACCGCCGCCGCCAACGACTATTGCCGCAAATTCGGCAATGAGCAGGACGAGCAGGCGATCTCGCTGCTCGTCCTCTATAAATATTTCGTGCTGAGCGGGCAGATTAAGCCCGACGCGGAAGTCTGGCGCTTTATCGCCGGCTGAGCGTTTTAAGCATGAGAGCGGTCGAGCACCTTGTCGGCGGGCCCGAAACGGTCCCTGGCCGTGAACTGCTGATGCCAATAGGGATAAAGCACCGGCGGCCGGCTGACCTCATCGAGGCGCTGTCGCTCCTCTTCGCTGAGCGACAGGCTGGCCGCGGCGAGATTGTCCTTGAGCTGTGCCTCGTTCCGGGCGCCGATCACCAGCGCGCTTACAGCCGGACGGCCGAGCAGCCAGGCAAGCGCCACCTGCGCCCCTGAGACGCCGCGTGCCTTGCCGATGTCGGAGAGCACGTCGACGATGCGCCATAGACGATCCTCGTCGCGGATCGGCGGTTCCGTCCAGCCGCCGATCTGGCGCGCGGTCGGGCTGTCGCGATGGTATTTGCCGGAGAGCAGTCCGCCCGCCAGCGGGCTCCAGACCAGCACGCCGACGCCTTGGTCGACCGAGATCGGCAGCAATTCGTATTCGGCTTCACGCGCTTCCAACGTGTAGTGGATCTGCTGGGTGACGAACCGGGTCTGATGGCGGTTGTCGCTGACAGCAAGCGCCTTCATCACCTGCCAGCCCGACCAGTTGGAGCAGCCGATGTAACGGATCTTGCCCTGGTTGACCAAGGTGTCGAGCGCCGCGATCGTCTCCTCGACCGGGGTGAGCCCGTCCCATTGATGGACGAAATAGACGTCGATGACATCGGTCCTGAGCCGTTTCAGGCTTTTTTCGCATTCGCGGATGAGATGGTGACGCGACAGGCCCTCGTCATTCGGGCCGCTGCCTATGCGCATGCGCGCCTTGGACGCGATCAGCACATCGTTCTTGCGCTTGCCGCCAAGCGCCTCGCCGATGATCTCTTCCGACAATCCATTGGAATAGACGTTTGCGGTGTCGATGAGGTTGATGCCGGCATCGATGCAGGTGTCGATGATGCGCCTGGCCTCCGCGAGGTCGGAATTGCCGACGGCGGCGAACGGACCGGCGCCGCCGAAGGTCATGGTGCCAAGCGTCAATGTCGAGACTTTCAAGCCGGATTGGCCGAGCGTGCGGTATTCCATGTCGGTCCTCGCAATTTGTTTGAAGAAGCGCCGTGGCGAGCGCCGGAAAGAGGCAAGGGGATTTGTAGGACAATTCCCGCCGCTTGTCGCCCCGCTATCGATACGGGTCGATCACATATCTGCTATATCGACTTCGCTGCCGGTCGATTGCAATAAAACCGTCATTGCGCCTCTGTATCTCAGTCGGCTTAAGGAATGTCCGTTCGGCGCCGGCGCGGCATTCCGAAGCGATGATGGCTGACAGGCAGGACGGAGTTGCGCGATGAATGAATTGAAACCGAATTCCGGGGCGAAGGACTGGCTCGAAGCCGAACTCGAGGACACGCTCGACGAAGACTATGAGCTGGAGATTTCCGAACCGGCGCTCTCGCTCGAAATCGCTAAGATCTACAAGAAGTCGCATCCGCCTTCCATGGAGCGCATGACCTATTTCCGCGAGCTGCTCAGGCTGCAGTCGGAACTGATCAAGCTGCAGTCCTGGGTCGCCTACCACAAGAAGAAGCTGGTGGTGATCTTCGAGGGCCGTGACTCCGCCGGCAAGGGCGGCGTCATCAAGCGCATCACGCAGCGGCTCAACCCGCGTATAGCCCGCGTCGTGGCATTGCCAGCGCCGACCGAGCGTGAGAAGTCGCAATGGTATTTCCAGCGCTACGTGCCGCATCTGCCGGCAGGCGGCGAGATCGTGCTGTTCGACCGCTCCTGGTACAACCGCTCCGGCGTCGAGCGCGTGATGGGCTTTGCGGATGCCGATCAGGTCGAGGAGTTCTTCCGCGACGTGCCTGAATTCGAGCGCATGCTGGTTCGCTCCGGCATCACGCTGGTGAAATACTGGTTCTCGATCACCGATGAGGAGCAGCAGATGCGCTTCCTGATGCGCATCCACGATCCGATGAAGCAGTGGAAGCTCTCGCCCATGGACCTGCAGTCGCGCGTGCGCTGGGAGCAGTACACCAAGGCCAAGGAAGAGACCTTCGCCCGCACCAATATTCCGGAAGCTCCCTGGTTCATCGTCGAGGGCAACGACAAGAAGCGGGCGCGGCTGAACTGCATCGACCATCTGTTGCAGCAGATGCCCTATGAGGAGGTACCGCATGAGGACATCACGCTGCCGGAGCGCGTCTTCAACCCGGAATACGAGCGCCAGGTCCTGCCGCGCGAACTCTACGTGCCGGAGAAGTATTGAGCGCCATTTTTCCTTCTCCCCGTTCCACGGGGAGAAGGTGCCCGAAGGGCGGATGAGGGGCGGCGCGGCGCGGGTGGTTGGCCCTAATTCGCCATCGATAGCTTATCACCAATCTCAAACGGCAGCGCTGCCCCTCATTGCCCTGCCGGGCATTTCTCCCCGTATAGTGACGGGGAGAAAAAGCCATGTCTACGCCCGTCCAACCATCACATGCGTCGCATCTGAGGTCGCCACCTGTTCCGTGCACCGGTACCCCAGCTTCAGCATGTCGAGGCCGTTGAAGAGGTGCTCGCCCGAGCCGAGCAGGACAGGCGAGATCGCCAGATGCATCTCATCGATCAAGCTCTCCTGCAGGTATTGCCGGACGGTCGAAACGCCGCCGCCGACGCGCACATCCTTGCCGCCGGCCGCTGCCTTCGCCTGTTCGAGCGCCGAATGGATGCCGTCAGTGACGAAATGGAAAATCGTGCCGCCTTCCATCTCGATCGGCGCGCGCTTGTAGTGCGTCAGAATAAAGGTCGGCACGTGGTAGGGCGGGTTGGCGCCCCACCAGCCTTTCCAATTGTCGTCCGGCCATTCGCCGCGGCTCGGCGCGAACATGTTGCGGCCCAGGATCCAGGCGCCGACATTCTCAAAGCTGCGCACGGCAAACTCGTTATCTGTATCCGTGGTCCCGCCATCCTTGCCGATCATCTGGTGGAAGGAGCGGGTCTTGATCATCCATTTGTGCAGATTTTCGCCACCGACGCCGAGCGGGTGTTCAAGGGTCTGATCAGGACCGGCGCCGTAACCATCGAGCGACAGGGTGAAAGCATTGACACGCAGCTTGGACATGGCTGCCTCCTCATCTGATTGCAATTTGCAAGCGGTTATGGCGTAGCCTGGCTGATTGCAGAATGCAAGCGGAATTTTCTAGCCATACTTGCGAATCTATTGGTCGGCAGCGTCAAGAATGCGTTCAACGGCAACGCGTAGTGCCGGCAAGTTGTCTGTCACGACAGTCCAGACGATGGCATCGGAAGTCTTATGATATTCATGACGCAAAATGTTGCCTATGCCGCGGACCTGCTTCCATGGGATTTCTGGAGCAAGAGCCGTCAGGTCGTCTGGGAGGTGCCGCGTCGCCTCGGAAATGATCTCGATTCCTCGCTCGACGCCGTGGCGCAGCAGCCAGTCACCACGGAAATCTTCCAATGTCTTGCCGGCTGTGGCGTTAGCAATGCCATCCAGAGCCGCAATGATCTCTGCGAGGATCGGCTTGATCCGACGTGGTGCCATCAAAATACGCGCACCGCCGATCGTTCGATATCCGCCTTCAGCATTGGATGAAGGCTGTCCCTTGTGGTGATGTCGATTTCGGTCGACATCTTCTCTTCCAGAAATTGTTTGATGCCGACGAGATCGATCAAGGAAAAACGCCGCGACGGATCATAGTCTATGAAAAGATCAAGATCGCTGTCCGAATGCGCATCGCCGCGCGCGGCCGACCCGAACAGATAAAGCGATACCGCGCCCATGCCCCTGATGGCATCTGCGTTCTTCCGCAACCGTTCGATGACTTCATTCCTGCTCATGGGTGCATCCTAACGAATCCCGCTAGAATTCCAAAATCGCGAAGCGAATCTAGCCCTTCAGCATCTGCGCCACCACCGGCGCAAAATAGGTCAGCACGCCGTCGCAGCCGGCTCGCTTCAGCGCAAGCAGCGATTCCAGCATCGCCTTTTCGCCGTCGATCCAGCCATTGGCGGCTGCTGCCTTGATCATCGAATATTCGCCCGACACCTGATAGGCGAAGGTCGGCATCTGCAGCTCGTCCTTCAGCCGGCGGATGATGTCGAGATAGGGCAGGCCGGGCTTCACCATCAGCATGTCGGCGCCTTCGGCGAGGTCCTGCTCGGCCTCGCGCACCGCTTCGTCCGAATTGGCGTGGTCGATGTAATAGGTCTTCTTGTCGCCCTTGAGCAGGCCGGCGGTGCCGACCGCCTCGCGATAGGGGCCGTAGAAGGCCGAGGCGAACTTTGTCGCATAGGACATGATCGCGACGTCCTGGAAACCGTTGGCGTCGAGCGCGTCGCGAATGGCGCCGATGCGGCCGTCCATCATGTCCGACGGCGCGATGATGTCGGCGCCGGCGGCGGCCTGGATGACGGCCGCGGCGGCGACCTGCTTCACCGTCTCGTCATTGACGACGATGCCGTCGCGCAGGATGCCGTCATGGCCGTGGCTGGTGAAGGGATCGAGCGCGGCATCGGTAATGATGCCGATCTCGGGCACCGCATCCTTGATGGCACGTGTGGCGCGGTTGATGACATTGTCCGGGTCGAGGATGTGCGATCCCATCTGGTCGCGCAGCGCAAGCTCGACATTGGGGAAGGTGGCGATGGCCGGGATGCCCAGCTTGGCTGCGCGCTCGGCTTCCTTCACCGCGAGGTCGACGGACAGGCGATAGACACCCGGCATCGCGGCGATCGGCTCGCGCGTGTTCTTGCCGTCGATGACGAAGATCGGCCAGATCAGGTCGTTCACCGAAAGCTGGTTCTCCTGCACCAGCCGGCGCGACCAGTCGGCTTTGCGCATGCGCCGCAGCCGCCGGCTGCCGGTGATCTCGTCGACGCTGCGCGCGCCGGCAGGCTTTGCGGGGGTGAATTTGTTCATCGCCGAAACTCTCTTTTGCGCCGGCTTTTACCACGCGTCTCCGCCGCTGACCAATGCGACACGATTGTGCCAGCGTCGAAGCGCGAGTTCCTCGCCCCCGCCAAAGGCGGGGGGAGAGGTGGCCGCGAAGCGGACGGAGAGGGGGCCTTCGCAGGGCGCTCCCCCTCTCCGTCTCGCCTTCGCCGAGCCGCCTCTCCCCATTTCATGGGGGCGAGGAAATGCTGTCAGGGTTGCCCGTGCCCCGACAGGATCTGCGCAGCGCCCCTGATCGCCACACGGAACGCCTCGTCGAAGCTGACGCCGCGCGCCTGCCAGCGATAGGTCTTGCCGCGGTCGGCCAGCCGCCAATCGGCGATCCAGCCGAGTTCCTTGTCGCTCCACACGATGCTGCCGGCGAGCGCCCGGGCCGCTCCCGCTTTTTTCGCAAGCTTGTCGAGTCTTGCCATATCGGCCTCGGAGAGCGCCCTTTCATCCAGGCCGCCAAGCTGCCCGGCCTTTGGAAAGGTGACGCGCATCAGCAGCGGACCGGCAGCATTGGCGAAGGATTCGCGCATCGCGTCGCCGCGCTGCTCGTCTTGCGTCAGCACGAAATGCCGCGAGCCCTGCTCGGCGGTCATGAAGACGGCGATCGGCGGCCGTTCGCCGAGCCAGGGCCTGCTGCCGAGCTGCGCCAGGAGCTTGTCGACGACGGCCGGCTTGTAGATGCAGGTCAGATCATGCGGCCTGTCATGCGTGCCTTGCTCGTCGTGGATCGGGATGCCTTCGAGCCGGTCGTGATAGCGGAAAGACTGGACGAAGTCGGCCGCCTTGTCGCGCAGCGCCAGCATCTCCGCCTTCTGCGTCAGCCGCTGGTCGCCCGAGACCTTGACCAGGACCTTGTCTAGGCAATCCTTGAAGCCGATCTGCCGGTTTACGTCTCCGGTGCCGGTGACGATCGTTTGCGCCTGGTAGAGCTCGGCGATTGTCGCGGCGCGGAGGGGCAGTCCCAGATACAGGAGACCGAACAATCCAACCACGAAGCGGGAAATTCCAGGCATGTCGATTTGCTCGAAACCGGTCGGGCGCGGGCACAGTGCTTTGCCGGGTACCTAACATCTGGCGTGGCCGCCCGCCAGCGCAAGAACCGCCGCCATTGACGCGTCCGCATGCCGCCTTTAGCACTTCTCTCCCCCGGCGGACGGAGAGAGAGATTTCCTGGTGATGGATTTTGGCGGAGGCGACGAGATCCGCTTCGAGCGGCTGGGTAGAGCGGGCGTGGTCACATTGACCCGGCCGAAGGCGCTCAACGCCGTCACCCACAACATGGTCAAGGCGCTTGGCAAGGCGCTGGACGCCTGGGAACAGGATCCGGGCATCGGGGTCGTCCTCGTCAAGGCCGAGGGTAGGGCGTTTTCCGCCGGGGGCGATATCCTGCACATCTATGAGGCCGGCCGGGCCGGCAAGCCGCCCGTCGACTTCTTCGCCGACGAATATCGGCTCAACGCCCGCATCGCGCGCTTCAAGAAACCCTATGTCGCACTGATCGACGGCATCGTCATGGGCGGCGGCGTGGGCATCTCTTTCCATGGCTCGCATCGGGTGCTGACCGAGAACGCGCAGTTCGCCATGCCGGAGGTCGGCATCGGCTTCTTCCCTGATGTCGGCGCCAGCCATTTGCTGCCGGATCTGGGCGGCTCTTTCGGCATGTATCTCGGACTGACGGGAAACCGCATCCGCTATGGCGACGCGCTGTGGTCGGGGCTCGCCACCCACACCATCAAGGCCGAGGATCAGGCGGGCCTGCTCGACGAATTGGCGACGAGCGGCGACGCCAATGCGGAGCTGCGCGATTTCTTCGTGCCGGCCAAACGCGAGACCGACCGCCAGGACCTGGAGGCGATCGCGCGCCATTTTTCGCAGAGCTCGCTCGCCAGCATCATCGACAGCCTGGAACGGGCAGGGGCCGACGATGCTTTTGCCGCAAAGACGCTGGCGACGCTGAAGACCCGCTCGCCGACCAGCCTCCACGTCGCCTGGCGCCAGATCAGCGCAGGATCGACGCTGTCGATGGACGAATGCATGAAGATGGAGTTCCGCATCCTCAACCGCATGCTGGCCGGCCATGATTTCTACGAAGGCATCCGCGCCGCCATCATCGATAAGGGGTCCACACCCGCGTGGCGGCCGGCCCGGCTGGATGAGGTTCGAGAGGCCGATATCGACGCTTATTTCGCGCCGCTCGGAGATGAGGAGCTCGCCCTGTGAGCGAAGTCACCTCCAGGCGCGTGGTGCTGCAACCCTCGACCACGGAGGTCATCTTCGCATGGTTCCAGCGCGTCATCGCCGGCTACTGCCTTTTGTTCGGCATTCTCTACTGGATCCGCCTGATCGGCATCTATCCGGGTGAGCTGTGGCGCTTCGACCTGATGCCGGTGCACTGGCAGGTGGCGGCGGCCATGCTCGCGGTGTTTTTTCCTTTCGCAGCCGCCGGCCTCTGGATGCTGGCGTCCTGGGGGCCGGTGATTTGGTTCATTTGCGCGGCGACCGAGACGGTGATGTATGCCGGCTTCCCCAATCTCTTCGGCCACCGCCTGCTGATCGTGATCTCCCACGCCTGCGTGGCCTTGCTCTACATCGTCTTTCGCGTCACCATCTGGCTGCAGAAGCGCCGGCTCCGCCAGTGAGCATAATGCCGAAAAAGTGTGAAGCGGTTTTCGGATGACATCATGCTCCCACCCATAAAGCCGGCCGGGGCTGGCCTTCAGGGCCGGTTTCGCAGCCCGTTTTCACTGCAAATCCGTTGGCTAAATCTTTAGGTTAATTGTTCTTGCTCGGGTGACCGATCGTTAAGCGTCTTCTGAAACCTCTTACCGGTAAGCTCTTGTTAGCCCTGGCGTTTAAGTCGAATTTTATGAGTATTCGATAGTGTCGCGATCAAGGTGAAAAACAAAAAATCACCAAGGCGACAAACGAGAGGCAAAGACAATGATCAATTCGCGTCCGGCGGCGAAGACCGCAAACGTATCCGACGATCGCCGCGAGGCTATCCGCTCGCTTTACATGGAATCGCTGCAGCTGGTGGAGCGTCTGCACCGCCGCCTGCTTGACGTGATCAAGGACGAGTTCGACCGCAACGGCCGTTCCGACATCAACGCCATACAGGCGCTGCTGCTCTTCAACATCGGCAACTCCGAGCTGACCGCTGGCGAGCTGCGCTCGCGTGGCTACTATCTCGGCTCGAACGTCTCCTACAATCTGAAGAAGCTGGTCGACCTCGGCTTCATCAATCACCAGCGCTCGCGCATCGACCGCCGTTCGGTCCGCGTCTCGCTGACGCCGAAGGGCAACGAGGTGGCCGACGTCGTCGCCGGCCTCTACGAGCGCCATGTCGGCTCGATCGAGGCGGTCGGCGGCATCAACACCGACGAGTTCAAGCAGATGAACCGCGCGCTGCAGCGCCTCGATCGCTTCTGGAACGACACGATCGCTTACCGGATGTAAGCACTTCGGAATTGGGACGGGAAGCCGCGCCGAAGAAGCACGGCCCGGGGAAAGAATATGGGCCGGCGCCGAGGCGCGCCGGTCCTTTTCTTTTTCGACGGCGGGCATCTGCGGGAGTTTGACCGTCGCTCCGCGCGCATTGAAGTTTCGCGCCTGACGGGGAGGGCGCGGAGTTCACAAGACGCGGCGGTGTCGCTGCGATGCAAAAAAGCATCGCTGCTTTTCCTTCACTTCACCGCCGTATGCAAATCGCGGGCCAAGGCCACGTTGCCGCCATAATCACGGGCAATGCGAATTGCGGGTGATGAGGGCCTGTACCCTGCGCTCCTTGGAACCTGCGTTGCGGCGGCGCGTTTCCGGCGGCCGACCGATGCGGGTCATGGTTGGCGAATTGTTAAGTTTGCCACCCCTAGAGTGCGGACAAGCCGCCCGGCAAGCGATAGAGCGAGAGCGATCAAACAAAGAATGTCTGCGATGAGAACCAGCCGCCGTTTCTTCCTTACCGGAGCCTCCGCGCTTGCCGCCGCAGTGGTCGCCGGCCAAGCGAGCGCCCAGGACGTGATCGGGGACATCCTGAAATCCTCGACGCGCGGCAACTGGGACGACCAGTTCGACGCCCGCGGCACCGACACCAATAAGGTCGCCTCGACGTTGCCGATCTTCAGCCTGCAGACGGTCGCCTTCACCGGGCAGGCGGTGGCGCAGTACCAGAACATCGTCTCCCAGGGCGGCTGGGAGCAGGTTCCGGCGACCAAGAAATTGCAGCTCGGCGACGACGATCCGGATGTCGTGCCGTTGCGCAAGCGCCTGATGGTCTCGGGCGACCTGCCGCAGAGCGCCGGCATTTCGACGGCCTTCGATTCCTATGTCGACTCGGCGGTCAAGCGTTTCCAGCTCCGTCACGGCCTGCCGGCCGACGGCGCCATGGGCAAATACACCTACGCCGCCATGAACGTGTCGGCGCAGGTCCGGCTCGGCCAGTTGCAGACCAACCTGCAGCGTCTGAAGGAAAAGGCCGGTACGCTGGGCGACCGCTACGTGCTGGTCGACATTCCGGGCGCGCAGGTCGAAGCGGTTGAGAACGATCGCGTCGTGCTGCGCCACACGGCGATCGTCGGCAAGATCGACCGCCAGACGCCGATCGTGAACTCGAAGATCAACGAGATCATCGTCAATCCATACTGGAATGCGCCGGTCTCGATCGTGCGCAAGGACATCATTCCGCTGATGCGGAAGGACCCGAACTACCTCAAGGACAGCCACATCCGCCTGTTCGCGCCGGACGGCAGCGAGGTGGATCCAATGACCATCGACTGGTCGACGGACGATGCCGCGAAATACCGTTTCCGCCAGGATCCCGGCAGCAACAACGCGATGGCCTCGGTAAAGATCAACTTCCCGAGCCCGGACGGCGTCTATATGCACGACACGCCGCAGCAAAGCCTGTTCGGCAAGCTGATGCGCTTCGATTCCTCCGGCTGCGTGCGCGTCCAGAACGTGCGCGACCTCGTCACCTGGATTCTGCGCGACACGCCCGGCTGGGACCGCCAGCATTTCGAGGCGGCGATCAAGACCGGCGAGAACACGCCGATCAATGTGGTCAACCCGGTGCCGGTTCACTTCCTCTATCTGTCGGCGTGGTCGACCGCCCCGGGCGTCGTGCAGTTCCGCGACGACATCTACGGCCTCGACGGCGCCAGCGAGCTGCAGATCAGCTCCGCCCTTTAAGCATCCGATCCAAGAAGAAAAAGGCCGCTCTCGTAGCGGTCTTTTTTGTTCAGGCCAGCCGCGGGTTTGAATCAGGGATCGAACTCGGCTTCAGGCTGGCGGGCATCGAGGCCGAGCGCGCCGAACAGCAGGCCATGCTTCGTCGTGGCGAAAGCAACGACCACACGGCGCGCAAGCTGTTCACCGAGATCACCTTCTCCGAAGCGATCCTCACGGGCCGCGAACCGCCGGGTGTGGTTGTCTTGGCGCAAACCGGCCAGCAAATTTCGCGCCGCAAACGTGGCGGCACGAAAACAACTGTGTTAATGGCGCGGCCACCTCGCAGACCTCCGGCCCCAAGGGAAAGCAAGCCATGTCAAATGCAGCGGCAGCCTCCGCCAAATTCGAATCTTTCTTCGAGACCACGCTTGCCGACGCCGATCCGGAAATCTTCGGCGCCATCCGCAACGAACTCGGTCGCCAGCGCCATGAGATCGAGCTGATCGCTTCCGAAAATATCGTGTCACGCGCCGTGCTCGAAGCGCAGGGCTCGATCATGACCAACAAATATGCCGAGGGCTATCCGGGTAAGCGCTACTATGGCGGCTGCCAGTTTGTCGACGTGGCCGAGGAACTGGCCATCGAGCGCGCGAAGAAGCTGTTCGGCTGCAACTTCGCCAATGTCCAGCCGAATTCCGGCAGCCAGATGAACCAGGCGGTGTTCCTGGCGCTGCTGCAGCCCGGCGATACCTTCATGGGCCTCGACCTGAATTCCGGCGGCCACCTCACCCACGGTTCCCCGGTCAATATGAGCGGCAAGTGGTTCAAGGTCATCTCCTACGGCGTGCGCAAGGACGATCACCTGCTCGACATGGACGCGATCGAGAAGACCGCGCATGAGACGAAGCCGAAGCTGATCCTGGCCGGCGGCACCGCTTATTCGCGTATCTGGGACTGGAAGCGCTTCCGCGAGATCGCCGATTCGATCGGCGCCTACCTCATGGTCGATATGGCGCATATCGCCGGCCTCGTCGCCGGCGGCATACATCCGTCGCCGCTGCCCCACGCCCATGTCGTGACCACGACGACCCACAAGTCGCTGCGCGGCCCGCGCGGCGGCATGATCCTGTGCAACGACGAGGAGATCGCCAAGAAGATGAACTCGGCGGTGTTCCCGGGCCTGCAGGGAGGTCCGCTGATGCATGTCATCGCCGCCAAGGCAGTGGCGCTCGGCGAGGCGCTGAAGCCGAGCTTCAAGGCGTATGCCGAAAGCATCGTCGCCAACGCCAAGGCGCTGGCCTCCAGCCTGCAGGAGACGGGCCTCGATATCGTCTCGGGCGGCACCGACAACCATTTGATGCTGGTCGACCTGCGTCCGAAGAATGCCACCGGCAAGCGTGCTGAGGCGGCTCTCGGCCGCGCCAACATCACCTGCAACAAGAACGGCATCCCGTTCGATCCGGAAAAGCCGTTCGTCACCTCGGGCGTGCGCCTCGGCACTCCGGCCGGCACCACGCGCGGCTTCGGACAGGCTGAATTCCGCGAGATCGGCAAGCTGATCGCCGAGGTGCTGGACGGTCTCAAGGTGGCGAATTCCGACGACGGCAATGCTGCGGTCGAGGCCGCGGTGAAGGCCAAGGTCACGGCGCTGACCGATCGCTTCCCGCTTTACCCTTACCTCGGTTGATCCTTCTGCCGGCTGCCCGCCCTCGGTTGACCGGGCGCCGCGCGTCATCTTTTATCCTGCGCTTGCGCCGCTCCTCTGGGCGGCGCGGCTTTTTGGAGATCCGATGATGCGTACTTCCCGTCTCGCCGCCGCTTTGCTTGGCTCGCTTGCCGCCTTCGCCACCTCCGCCGTGATGGCCCAGGACGAAACGAAGCCGGATGCTGATTTGCCCGCCACCAATACTTTCGGCAGGTGGACCACCATCATCGATACGCTCGATACCGGGCAGGACGCGCACAAGACCTGCGCCGCCTCGACCGCGTTCCTCGACGGCAACGGGAATGCGGGCTCTCTGACGCTTTCGATCTCGACCGGCGACGCGCTGCCGCCGGATGCATATCCGACCATCATGTTCATTATCGACAACAAGAGCCTGCCGACCGGCAACAAGATCGCCGCGACCTTCGGCGACCCCGGTGTGAAGGTCGCCGCGACGGTCACCTCCAACGCGGCCGCCGGTGGTCGCCCCAGCTGGATGGTCGACAACCAGGCCAAGACCAGCCTTGCCTTGCTGCGCGCCATGCGCAAAGTCACCTCGCTCGATGTGGTCTTCGGCAAGCAGGCCGTCGCCAGCATCCCGATGGAAGGCTTCACCAAGGCCTATCGCAATCTCGGCACGTCCTGCGGGTTTTCGACCAAGGACGTCGCGCCCTGACGCTTGTTGGCCGGCCGGGCAGGGTGCTGGCAATCTTGCTCGCGCCTCGCTATCTCTGAGGTGCGAAAAGGTCTTTCCTTTGCCAAGACGGCAAAAGGCACTAAGCCTTCCGCCATCTGAGAATCGCGAACCCAAGGCTCTCCATGCGCTGTCCTTATTGCCAGTCCGAAGATACGCAGGTGAAGGATTCGCGTCCCGCCGAGGATGGTGCGGCGATCCGCCGGCGGCGGGTGTGCCCTGATTGCGGCGGCCGCTTCACCACCTTCGAGCGCGTGCAGTTGCGCGACCTCGTCGTCATCAAGAAGTCCGGCCGCAAGGTGCCTTTCGACCGTGACAAGCTGCTGCGCTCCGTCGAGATCGCCGTGCGCAAGCGCAATGTCGACCCCGAGCGCATCGACCGCGCCGTCACCGGCATTGTGCGCCAGCTCGAAAGCTCGGGCGAAACCGAAATCGCTTCAGGCGAGGTCGGCCGGCTGGTCATGGAGGCGCTGAAGTCGCTGGATGACGTCGCCTATGTCCGCTTCGCCTCGGTTTATCGCAATTTCCGCGAGGCCAGGGATTTTCACGAGCTGCTTGGCGAACTGAAGGGCGACGAGGAAAAAAGCGAAGAGGGCGCCGGCTGATCATGGCGGGACCGCAACTGGACGAGGCCGCGCAGGCGGCCCTTGATAGCCGTTTCATGGCCGCGGCCATCAGGCTGTCGCGCCGCAATGCCGGCCGCACTTCGACCAACCCTTCTGTCGGCACCATCATCGTACGCGACGACGGCGCCGGCCCGATGATCGTCGGCACCGGCGTGACGGCCGTGGGTGGCCGCCCGCATGCCGAGACCGAGGCGCTGGCCGAAGCCGGTGAGCTCGCGCGCGGTGCGACGGCTTACGTTACTCTGGAGCCTTGCGCCCATCACGGCCGCACGCCGCCCTGCGCTAACACGCTTGTCAATGCCGGCATCGCGCGCGTCGTCGGTGCGGCCAGCGATCCGGATCCGCGCGTCTCCGGCAAGGGCTACGCCATCCTGCGCGCGGCCGGTGTCGAGGTGGTTGAGAAAGTTCTGGCCGCCGAGGCCGCCGAGCAGATGGCCGGCTATCTGACTCGTTCTCTGAAAAAACGCCCGGAAGTGACTCTGAAGCTTGCGCTTTCGAGCGACGGAAAGATCGGCCGCAAAGGCGCCGGCCAGGTTTCCATCACCGGCGAGATCGCGCGGCGCGATGTCTATCTGATGCGCGCCGAGGCCGACGCCATCCTGATCGGCATCGGCACCGCGCTGGAGGACGATCCGGCGCTGACCGTGCGCCTGCCCGGACTGGAGAACCGTTCGCCGGCGCGCATCGTCCTCGATCGCCAGATCCGGTTGCCGGAGACGTCGAAGCTGGTCTCGGGCGTCGACCGCGTGCCGCTCTATGTCGCTGCTTGCCCAGAGGCCGATGCGCACCGGCGGGCGTCGCTCGAACGCGCAGGCGTGCACTTCATCGGCACGGAAACCTATGAAAGCGAGATAGCCTTGCCGGAGTTGCTGGAGGATCTGGCGGCACTCGGCATGGCGAGCGTTTTGGTCGAAGGCGGCGCCAGGGTGGCCAAGGCCTTCCTCGAGGAAGATCTTGTCGATCGCATTGTCCTCTTCCAAGGCCCGGACCCCATTGGCGAGGACGGCATTGCATCGCCCATAGGCGCCGACCACATCCCGGCTGGATTTCGCAAGCTGCGTGACATGCGCTTCGGCGAGGACAGTTACGCCGAGTGGGTAAGACCATGAGCCCAAAAAGTGGGAACCGGTTTTTGGATAAGATCACGGTCGAAACGAAAGGCGCTCTCTGATGTTTACGGGAATTGTGACTGATGTCGGTACGGTTGCGAGCGTGAAGCCGCTCGCCGAAGGCATCGGCCTGCGCATCGACACCGCCTACGACCCCGAGACCATTGCGATCGGTGCTTCGATCTCCTGCGGCGGCGTCTGCCTCACCGTCACGGCGCTGCCCGAGCATGGCTCGAACGCGCGCTGGTTCGAGGTCGAGGCCTGGGAGGAGGCGCTCAGGCTGACCACTGCGTCGAGTTGGAAATCCGGCACCCGGATCAATCTGGAACGGGCACTGAAGATCGGCGATGAGCTCGGCGGCCACATCGTTTCCGGCCATATCGACGGCACCGCCGAGATCGTCGAGCGCAAGGAGGAGGGCGATGCCGTGCGCTTCACGCTCGAAGCGCCGCGCCATCTGGCGAAGTTCATCGCGCCGAAAGGGTCGGTGGCCCTCGATGGCACCTCGCTTACCGTCAACAAGGTCGAAGGCACCCGCTTCGACGTGCTTCTCATCCATCATTCGCTGAGCGTCACCACCTGGGGCGAGCGCCAGGCCGGCGACCGCGTCAACATCGAGATCGACACCATGGCGCGTTACGCAGCGCGCCTGGCGGAGGCAGCGAAAGAGGGGCTTTGATGAATCCCAAAGGAGCTGAAGAGACCGTCGAGCGCCGGCAGATGACTCTCGACGCGTTGGCGGATGTCGATGCCGGCAGAGTGATAAAACACCGGGAAGTCGAGGCTTGGGTCAAAAGCCTGGTGGATCGCGCGGATCTCGCAACGCGTTGGCCTGAATAAGTCACAGAACGTCGCGCCGCAGCATCTTCCGCTTGCGGTCAACACGGCTTCGGCCTAAGTCACCGGCAACCCCCCGGAGACTTTTATGGCTGGCACATCCCAACACGGCAAAGCGTTCATTCGCCCGAAGGCGAAGGCGCATCTGCTCATTGTCGAAGCGCGCTTTCACGACGATCTCGCCGACGCGCTGCTCGACGGCGCGACCGGCGCGCTCGAGGAGGCCGGCGCCACCTATGACGTCGTCACGGTTCCCGGCTCGCTCGAAATACCGGCCGTCATCACCTTCGCGCTCGATGGAGCGGCCGAAGGCGGCACGCATTATGACGGTTTTGTTGCGCTCGGCACCGTCGTCCGTGGTGACACCTATCATTTCGACATCGTCGCTAATGAATCGAGCCGTGCGCTGATGGACCTTTCGGTGCAGGAGGCGATCGCGATCGGCAACGGCATCCTGACGACCGAGAACGACGCGCAGGCATGGGCGCGCGCGCGGAAGACGGAAGGCGACAAGGGCGGCTTCGCGGCGCGCGCGGCGCTGACCATGATTGCGCTTAAAGAGAAATTCGGAGCCCAATCGTGACCGATCCCGCCTCGACCGGTGCGGTGCGCCACGCCAACAAGCGCGGTGCCGCCCGTCTTGCCGCCGTCCAGGCGCTCTATCAGATGGATGTGGCCGGCAGCGGCGTCTTCGAGATCACGGCCGAATACGAAGCCTTCCGCCTCGGCAAGGAAGTCGACGGCGCGCTCTATCGCGAGGCCGACGCGCAATGGTTCCGCGCCATCCTGACCGGCGTCGTCGAAAACCAGAAGACCATCGATCCCGTCATCCGCCAGGCGCTCACCGAGGACTGGCCGCTGTCGCGGCTGGATTCGACGCTGCGCGCCATCCTGCGCGCTGGCGTCTATGAATTGATGAAGCGCGAGGACGTGCCGGTGGCCGTGATCGTCTCCGAATATGTCGACATCGCCAAGGCATTTTACGAGGAAGACGAGCCGAAGCTGGTGAACGCAGTGCTGGATCGCGTCTCGCGCCGGGTTCGCGGCGAGGGACGCGGCAAGGACGCTTCGTGACGATCGCAACGGCCGGGGTCGCCGAGACCGGCAGGGAAGGGCGTCGCACGGCCGTGCTGCTTGCCGCAGCGCAGGCGATCGTCGGTTCGGCCGCGCCGATCGCCATTTCCCTCGGCGCGCTCGCCGGGCAATATCTGCTCGGCCCAGACAAGTCGCTCGCGACGGCGCCGGTCACCGGTTTCAATATCGGCGTGGCGCTGGGAGCCTTGCCGGCCGCTTCCATCATCCGCCGGCTCGGCCATCGCGGCGGCTTCATGACAGGCACTGTCGTCACCGCGCTTGGTGGCCTGGTCGCGACGCTTGCGCTCTTCCAGGCAAGCTTCTGGCTATTCGCCTTCGGCCTCTGCGTCATTGGCGTCGGCGGCGCTTTCGTCCAGCAGTTCCGCTTCGCGGCCGCCGACAATGCGCCGCCGGAGTTCAAGGCGCGCGCCATCTCCTTCGTGCTGGCCGGCGGCATCATCACCGCAATTCTCGGGCCGCAGATCGTCATCTACACGCGCGAATGGCTGGCCCCGGTGATGTTCGCGGGATCCTTCGCCTCGATCCTGCCGTTGGCGGCGGCTGGCGCGCTCATCCTGTCGTTCCTGCGGGTTTCCGCACATGCGAACGCCGTGACCGAAGCCGCCACAAGCGATGCCCGCCCGCTGATCGAGATCGTCACCCAGCCGCGCTTTGTCGCCGCGTTGTTCTGCACCGTCGGCAGCTACGCGGTGATGAGCTTCGTCATGACCGGCGCGCCGCTCGCGATGGTCGGCTGCGGCTTGTCGGAGGACAATGCCACGCTTGGCATTTCCTGGCATGTCATGGCTATGTTCGGACCGAGCTTCTTCACCGGTACGCTGATCCATCGCTTCGGCGCCGAGCGCATCGTCGCCACTGGCCTTGTCCTATTGATCGGCTGCGGCGCCGTGGCGCTTTCCGGCCTGGCGCTGTGGCAGTTCTGGACAGCGCTGATCCTGCTCGGGCTCGGCTGGAATTTCGCTTTCATCGGCGCAACCGCAATGGTCGCCGCCAGCTACCGGCCTTCCGAGAAGAGCAAGGTCCAGGGTTTCCACGACTTTGCCCTGTTCGGCTCCGTCGCCTTTGCCTCGCTGATGTCGGGCGCGATCTACAACGCCTGGGGCTGGACCATGCTGAACTGGATCGTCTTCCCGGTCGTGGCGCTCTGCTTCCTGGCGCTCGGGACGTTGAAGCTGACGGGCTTGCGCACCGCCAACTGACATTACGCTGTCGGGACTGCCTGCCGCGCTTCCCTGGCGCGGGGAACAAAGATATTGCGTTGATCCCCTCAGTTATGAAACCGTATACCCCGACTGGCCGTCATGGCCATGCTCATATGCGCCCTCCCGATACTCGGTTCACAGCAAGGGATTTTCACAATGTTTTCAATCCGAAAGCTCGCCGTAGCAGCGATCGCGCTCGGCATTGCCACGGCCTCGGCAAGTGCCCAGGTGGTCGTCTCCTCGAAGATCGATACCGAGGGTGGGGTGCTGGGCAACATCATCCAGCTGGTCCTCAACGCCAACAACATCAAGACGACCGACCGCATCCAGCTCGGCGCGACCCCCGTGGTGCGCAAGGCGATCACCGCCGGCGAGATCGACATCTATCCCGAATACACCGGCAATGCCGCCTTCTTCTTCCAAAAGGCCGACGATCCGGTCTGGAAGGATGCCGCCAAGGCTTACGAAACCGCCAAGAAACTCGACTATGACGCGAACAAAATCGTCTGGCTGTCGCCATCGCCGGCCAACAACACCTGGGCGATCGCGCTGCGCAAGGAAGTGGCCGACGAGAACAAGCTCGTCACCCTGACGGACTTCGGCAAATATGTCACCGGCGGTGGCAAGGTGGTGCTTGCGGCTTCCGCCGAGTTCGTCAATTCGGCGGCGGCCCTTCCGGCCTTCCAGACCACCTATGGCTTCAAGTTGAAGCCCGACCAGCTGATTACGCTTTCCGGCGGCGACACCGCGGCGACCATCGCGGCAGCCGCCAACCAGACGAACGGAGCCAACGCCGCCATGGTCTATGGTACCGATGGCGGCATCCAGCCCTCCGGCCTCGTCGTGCTCGAAGACGACAAGAACGTGCAGCCCGTCTACCAGCCCGCGCCGATCATCCGCGAGAAGGTGCTGAAGGAACATCCCGAGATCGAGACGCTGCTGAAGCCGGTCTTCGCCAAGCTCGACCTTACCACGCTGCAGCAGCTCAACGGCCGCGTGCAACTAGGTGGTGAGCCTGCCAAGGGCGTGGCGGAGGATTTCCTCAAGAAGAACGGTTTCTTGAAGTAGATCGCAGCACAAGTGCGGGTTGGACAGGTGCGGCCTGTAGATTGGATGTCGCGTAGGCTTTCGCCAATCTTTAAGGACGCAACGGTTGCGAGGTCTCTACTTCGTTATTCGGCGGGGGGTCGATGACCCTGCGCCTCGACAAGCTCGGCGTCGTCATTGCCGCGATCGTGGCCTATGCCGCGTTCCTCGCCCCGTTCGCGACGTTCCGGGCCAACCGCATCGTGCCGGGCCAGGCGCGTTCGATCCTCGAAGCGCTGCCGCCCGCGCCTGGCATGCTGTTGCTGGCGATAGTGATCGCCGCCGCCGTCGTCGCTCTGCTGAGGACGCCGCTCTTCCTCAGGCTGGCGGCCAGCGGCGCGGCGCTGGTCGCGCTTACGATCCTGATCGGTGTTGCCGGCGGTTTTCTGACGCCCGCCGGCAACACCTTCGCCCGCGTCTCGCCGGCCTCCGGTTTCTGGCTGCTGATCTTTGCCTTTACCTTGCTTCTCGCGGACGTGTTGACCCGGCTCAACCTGTCGCCCTGGGCGCGCGTCGGCGTGCTCGTGCTGGCCGCTTTAGCCATTGCCGCGTTGCTCGTTTCGGGACGTTGGGATAGTCTTTCCATCCTCAAGGAATACGCCAGCCGCGCCGACAGTTTCTGGGCCCAAGCTTCCAAACACGTCACGCTGGCGCTCGGCTCGCTGGCAGGCGCGGTGATCGTCGGCATTCCGCTCGGCATCTTGTGCCATCGCGTCGAGAGGCTGCGGGCAGGGGTGCTCAATGTGCTCAACATCATCCAGACCATTCCGTCGATCGCGCTCTTCGGTTTGCTGATCGCGCCGCTCGGCTGGCTCGCCCTGCATGTGCCGGGCGCCGCCACGATCGGCATCAGGGGCATCGGCACCGCGCCCGCCTTCGTCGCGCTTTTCCTTTATTCGCTGCTGCCGGTCGTGGCCAATACTGTTGTCGGGCTGGCTGGTGTACCCCGCGCGGCCAACGACGCCGCGCGCGGCATGGGCATGACCGACCGCCAGCGCCTCTTCGATGTCGAGTTTCCGCTCGCCTTTCCGGTGATCCTGACCGGCATCCGCATCGTGCTGGTGCAGAATATCGGGCTTGCCACCATTGCCGCGCTGATCGGCGGCGGCGGCTTCGGCGTGTTCGTTTTCCAAGGTGTCGGCCAGACGGCGATGGACCTCGTGCTGCTCGGCGCGTTGCCCACCGTGGCGCTGGCCTTTGCTGCGGCGATCATCCTCGACGCGGTCATCGAGATGACAGCCACCAAGCGCAGGGTCGAAACGGCATGATCGAGATCGAAGGTATCACTAAGCGCTATGACAGCACGACGGTGGTCGATGATGTTTCGATGGTCATCGAGCCCCGAACCATCGCGACCATCGTCGGCACGTCGGGATCCGGCAAGACGACGCTGCTCAGGACGATCAACCGGCTGGTCGAGCCGAGCTCCGGCGTCGTCAAGCTCGACGGCGCCGACAACCGCTCGGTTCCCGGCTATCAGCTGCGCCGCAGCATCGGCTACGCCATCCAGGGGCATGGCCTGTTCCCACACCGCACGGTAGCGCAGAACATCGCCACCGTGCCACTGCTGCTCGGTTGGGACCGAGACCGCATCAAGGCGCGCGTCGACGAGTTGATGACGCTCTACCAGCTCGACCCGCAGGCTTACGGGCCGCGCTACCCGCATGAGCTTTCCGGCGGCCAGCAGCAGCGCGTCGGCGTTGCCCGCGCTTTGGCCGCCGAGCCGAACGTGCTTTTGATGGATGAGCCCTTCGGCGCGCTTGACCCGATCATCCGCACCAAGGCGCAGGAGGATCTGCTGGCGATCCAGAAGCGCTTCGGGACCACCATCATCCTCGTCACCCACGATATGGAAGAAGCGGTGCATCTGGGCGACAAAATAGCCGTCATGGATGCGGGCAAGCTGGTGCAATACGCAAAGCCAGCGGAGATTCTGGCGAGGCCTGCGAATAGCTTCGTCGAGACGTTGGTGGGCGCCAGCGAAAGGCCGTTCCGGCTGCTGTCGCTGGGGCCTGTGCGGGATGCCGTGGAGCCGGGCGGCGCCGAAGGCGAGGCGATCCCCGGTGGCGCCACGCAGCGCGACGCGCTGGCCGAGCTCTTGTGGTCAGGCCGCCCCGCGCTGCCGGTGAAGGACGGCGACGGCAAGCTCATCGGCCGCGTCACCGTCGAAGGCCTTGTGAAACGCGCGGCGAGGCCGCAATGAAAGCCTGGCTGCCCGCGCTGCTGAGGCTGGCCGTGCTGGCGCTGCTGGTGGCCTTCATCACCAGCCCGAACTGGTTCGAGCCGCTGCTGAAACCACTGACCGAGAATGGCGCGCCGGCGATCTACAACCAGGGCAGCCTGCTGACGCTGACCCTGCAGCATCTACGGATCGTGCTGATGGCCACGGTTGCTGCGACGATCATCGCGGTGGCTTTGGCCATCCTGGTCACTAGGCCGGCCGGCACCGAGTTCCTGCCCCTGTCGCGCAGCCTGGTCAATATCGGCCAGACTTTCCCGCCCGTTGCCGTGCTGGCGCTTGCCGTGCCGGCTGTGGGTTTCGGCGAGAAGCCGACGCTGATCGCGCTCTTCCTCTATGGGTTGCTGCCGATCTTCGAGAACGCGCTGACGGCGCTCACCACATTGCCCGGCAACGTTATGGAAGCGGCGCGGGGTGCAGGCATGACCGGCTGGCAACGACTGATGAAAGTCGAACTGCCGCTGAGCGCTCCGGTGATCCTCGGCGGCATCCGGCTCTCGGTGGTCATAAGCCTCGCCACGGCAACCATCGGCTCGACAGTAGCCGCCAAGACGCTGGGCGAGGTGATAATCGCCGGCCTTATCTCGAATAACCTTGCCTTCGTGCTGCAGGGCGGCCTGATCGTCGCTGCGCTTGCCGTGCTGATCTATGACGGTCTGTCGGCCACCGAACGCTACGCCGCGCGGCGCATGGGGCAGGGGACGGAATAACGCTACGTCTGCGGGTTGGGTGAAAGGTGCTCCAACGCCATTTCAATCGATCTAACTCCCACCTGGCGCTGGCACAACGTTTGCTGCCCGCTTCTTTTCAGCGAAAGCCGGGCAAAAACCGAACAATATCTTGACGTTCCAAGCCCTGTTTCGCATACACCCCAGCCAAGGGGTGGAATCCGTGCGCGGCATCCATCTCCGTTCCAACGGCCCAGGGAGGGGTTCTTTTGGGCCAACAATCGAGGAAAATCCGGCAATGACCATCATTACCGCCGTCATCGCCTGCGGCTTGCTGTCAGTTCTGTACGCCATCTGGGCGACACGTTCGGTCCTTGCGTCCGATCAGGGCAATCAGCGCATGCAGGAAATCTCCGCGGCCATCCGCGAAGGCGCCCAGGCCTATCTGGCGCGCCAGTACACCACCATCGCCGTTGTCGGCATCGTCGTGCTTCTGCTTGCCTGGTGGCTGCTCTCGATCACCTCCGCGATCGGCTTCCTGATCGGCGCCGTGCTTTCGGGCGCCGCCGGCTTCATCGGCATGCATGTCTCGGTGCGCGCGAATGTGCGGACCGCGCAGGCCGCGTCCAACAGCCTCGCCGCCGGCCTCGACATCGCCTTCAAGTCCGGCGCCATCACCGGCCTTCTGGTCGCGGGCCTGGCGCTGCTCGGCGTCTCGATCTACTACGCCATCCTGACCGGCCCGATGGGCCTGCAGCCGAATGACCGGGTGGTCATCGACTCACTGGTTTCGCTCGGTTTCGGCGCATCGCTGATCTCGATCTTCGCCCGTCTCGGCGGCGGCATCTTCACCAAGGGTGCCGATGTCGGCGGCGACCTCGTCGGCAAGGTCGAGGCCGGCATTCCCGAGGATGACCCACGCAACCCCGCCACCATCGCCGATAATGTCGGCGATAATGTCGGCGACTGCGCCGGCATGGCTGCGGACCTTTTCGAAACCTATGCGGTGACCGTCGTCGCCACCATGGTTCTGGCCGCCATTTTCTTCGGCGGCACAGCCGCGCTGGGCGCGGCTATGCTCTATCCGCTCGCCATCTGCGGCGCCTGCATCCTGACCTCGATCGTCGGCACCTTCTTCGTCAAGCTTGGTTCCAACGGCTCGATTATGGGAGCGCTCTACAAGGGCCTGATCGTCACCGGTCTGCTGTCGATCATCGGTCTCGCCGCTGCCACCTCCGCCACGGTCGGCTGGGGCGAGGTCGGCACCGTCGGGGGCATCGCCGTCATCGGCAAGAACCTGTTCATCTGCGGCCTGATCGGCCTGCTGGTCACCGGTTTGATCGTGGTGATCACCGAATACTACACCGGCACCAACAAGCGTCCGGTGAACTCGATCGCCCAGGCGTCGGTGACCGGCCACGGCACCAACGTCATCCAGGGCCTCGCGGTCTCGCTGGAATCGACGGCGCTGCCGGCCATCGTCATCGTCGGCGGCATCATCGCCACCTACCAGCTCGGCGGTCTCTTCGGCACCGCGATCGCCGTCACCACCATGCTCGGCCTTGCCGGCATGATCGTGGCGCTCGACGCTTTCGGCCCGGTCACCGACAATGCCGGCGGCATCGCCGAAATGGCCGGCCTGCCCAAGGAAGTGCGCCACTCGACCGATGCGCTCGACGCAGTAGGCAACACCACCAAGGCCGTCACCAAGGGCTATGCCATCGGCTCGGCCGGCCTTGGCGCCCTGGTGCTGTTCGCGGCCTACTCGAACGATATCCGGTTCTTTGCCGCCAATGGCGACAAATATCCCTATTTCCAGGGCATGGGCGAGATCTCCTTTGACCTCTCCAACCCGTATGTCGTCGCCGGCCTGATCTTCGGCGGCCTGATCCCCTATCTGTTCGGCGGCATCGCCATGACCGCCGTCGGCCGCGCCGCCGGCTCCATCGTCGAGGAAGTGCGCAAGCAGTTCCGCGAGGACAAGGGCATCATGGCCGGCACCTCCAAGCCGAACTACGCGCGCGCCGTCGATATCCTGACCAGGGCGGCGATCCGAGAAATGATCATCCCGTCGCTGCTGCCGGTGCTCGCGCCGCTCGTCGTCTATTTCGGCGTGCTCCTGATCTCGGGCTCGAAGGCCTCGGCCTTCGCGGCGCTCGGCGCCTCGCTGCTCGGCGTCATCGTCAACGGTCTTTTCGTCGCCATCTCGATGACCTCCGGCGGCGGCGCCTGGGACAACGCCAAGAAGTCGTTCGAGGACGGTTTCACCGACAAGAACGGCGTCAAGCACCTGAAAGGCTCGGAGGCTCACAAGGCCTCGGTCACCGGCGACACCGTCGGCGACCCCTACAAGGACACCGCCGGTCCGGCCGTCAACCCGGCAATCAAGATCACCAACATCGTCGCGCTGCTTCTGCTCGCCGTACTCGCGCACGGCTGATTGCAGCTATTCCAGCACAAAGCCCGCGGGAGCGATCCCGCGGGCTTTGTTTTTCGGCGTGACGTCATGCATTCAGCGTGCCGGTGGGGCACTCAGCTGACTTCGGACCTTTCGCTGCTATGACGATAGCGGGCCAGCAACGCGTCGGCGTCCGGTTCTCGCTCGGGCATTGGCGGTAAGCCGCGTGTCTGGCGCAGCATGGCAATGAACGCGCCGCGGCGATATTGGTGGCAGAAGGAACGCGCCCGCGGATGTATGCCAAACATGGCCAGAAGCCTGCGTTTAAGGTAGCGGGAGCGCTTGAGGGGAACCGGTTCCCCGGCGTTGCCGAGAATCCTGACGCGCAACGCGTCTGGCGCATTCATCGCGTCCATCAGTTCTTCCTGCTCGCGTGCCGTATCTCGCGCATAGCTGCCTTCGCGCTTGCCCGAATGCAGCATGAGCACGGTCAGATGGGGCATTGTCGCAATCACCGCACCCTTGCGCCAGGCACGGAACAGCCAGTCCTGGGAACTCTCGCAAACGCATTGGCTGGCGGGGCGCCATGGCCCAAGCCTCGGCAGCGACGTCCGCCGGATCATTTGCGCGGAGCCGAATCCGACTGTGGTGACGGGGTCATAGAAGCCGTTCCGCCCCATCCCGAGGATCATATGCCTGGAGCCTTTGCTGGCAGACGACTCGATGACTGCACCTCGGGCGATCACTACATCGGCACCGGTGGCGTCGATCCAGCCGCACATGGACGTCAGATGGTCGGGAAACCAGAGGTCGTCATGGTTCAATATGGCGACGAAACGGCCGCGTGCTCTGGCAAAGCCGATATTGTTCGGCCCCGATTGCTCGCCGAAATTCACGGAAAGATCGATATAGGATATGCGGGCATCGCCGAAAGCAGCGACTGTGGTCGCGGTGTCCGGCCGGCACGCGTCGCCAATGACGATGGCTTCCCAGTCCTGCAGAGTCTGGCCAATGAGGCTCTTCAGGGCTTGATGCAGCACCGCCGGACGATTGTGCGTCGCTATCACGACCGAGACCAGCGGCTCGAGCCTTCCGGTTGGCGTGAGGGGGCCGGCCGGTTCCACGCTACACCAGCTTGTAGGGGATCTGCTCTGTGTCCGGCGGCAGGCGCCAATGGTCGGGAGCGTCATAGGCGTAAGCCTTGTCGACGAGGTTGAGCAGCAACGCCGTCTCCGGTCCGAGCGCGACCACACCGTGCCAGACGCCAGGCGGAATGGTGACGATTGCCGGTCGCAGGGCGCCGACGATCTTATGCCAGACCGTGCCAAAACTGGGCGAGGCCTTGCGTCCGTCGAAAAGCGATATTCGCACGCTGCCGGCGCAGCAGAACAGGCGATCGAGGGTCACCGCATGTGCGTGCCAGCCCGTCACCGCGCCCGGATACAGCGTGCGTTGGAAAACTTGCCCGACCGGCGACTGATCGAGAGCCCATTCCTCGCGAAAGATCTCGGTCAGGTAGCCGTTGGAAGTCGCGACGGACCTGATTTCCTTGAATGTGACGCCCTCGATCGGCGGCGCATCGATGGCGAGCCAGTCCGGCGTCACCGTCTGTTGGTCAGGCGTGCCGGTCGCCATCCAGCCCTGCGTTATAGTACGATCGTCGTTGCTCATATCCAGCCCCCCGGAAATCGCCAAAGCGTCATACGTGGCTATGCGGGCATAGGCAAGCGCAGTCGGCCGGTCGCCGGCAGGCAACGAAAGACCGTCGATCGAGGGTCTTTCGTTCAGTCAGGTTGCCGGGCGAACGAACTCAGGGCGTGCCGCCGCCACCGCCGCCGGGGATGCCGGGCGCCAGCTTGCTAGCGCCGTTGATGATCTGGCTGAGGAAGTTCTGGTCCTTGCCGCCGGTCGGCGTGGTCCTCGAGATGAAGTCGAAGACCTTGCCGTCCTTGAGACCGTAATTGGCGATCTGGGTGACACGGCCGTCGGCGCCGAAATAGACCGCCAGCACATGCTGGTCGACGATGTGGGGATTGTCGAAGGCGACGTAGCGCTTGCGCGTTTGCGAAATGTAGTAAAAGGCCTCGTTATCGAAGGTCGCCGTCGTCGACGGCGTGCCCAGCGCCAAAAGCACCTGCTCGCGGCTCGACCCGACCGGCACCGAATCGATCGCCTGCTGGTCGATGACGTAGCCTTTCGTCAGCGTCTCGCTTGGATGGAGATCGCCGAACATCTTGGACGAATTGCAGGCGGAAAGCGCTGATACCACGACCAGCAGCGAGGCCACGCCCATCGGGGCGGGCGCAAAGAACGACTTGAATTTCAGCGCACCCAACAACAATTCTCCATCACATCCCCGCAACTTGCGCTGGGCCGCAAAACCGGTAAACCAGCTTCGATGCCGATGCAACAAGGCCAAATTAAACAACAGGTCCCCGGGAGACCGCCCTCAATGTTCCAGCGCCTTTTTGGCCGCGAACGCAATGCCAACCGCGCTATCACCGACGCGCTCTACGCACAAATCGTGGCGGCGGCGCGGCAAACCGTTCTTTATTCCGACTGGAATGTGCCGGATACGCCGCTCGGCCGCTTCGAAATGCTGTCGCTGCATATGTATCTCATCCAGCATCGGCTGCATGGCGAGCAAGGTGTGGCCGCCGAGGTCGCGCAAGTACTGATTGACGAATTCTTCCTCGATGTCGAGCATTCGCTGCGCGAACTCGGCATCAGCGATGTCGGCGTGCCCAAACGCATGAAGAAGCTGGCAAAGATGTTTTACGGCCGCACGGCCGCTTATGACGACGCGCTCAGGCAGGACGATCGGGTGGCCCTTGCGGCGGCGCTCGCTCGCAACGTCAGGCCGGACGCCGGTTCCTGGCCGCAGGCGCCGCTGCTGGCGGACTATGTGTGCGAGGCCTCGCAGAAGCTTGCCGCGCAGCCGACCGAATCGATCACAGCCGGCATTGCCGCGTTCCCGGCCGCCGGCGTCGCGTGAAGGAGGCCGTGATGAAAGACGCCGAATTGCGCAGCCCGGTATCGTTTGTCGCCAATGTCGCGCGGCTGCCGCAAAGGGGCCTGCCTGTCCTAGTCGAGGCCGATGAGCGCCAGCGTGAAGCGCTTGCCGCCGAATACGACCTGCTTTTGGTTGAAAGCTATCGCGCCGAATTGCTCGTGGCCTCCTGGAAGCGCAATGGCGTCAAGGTCACCGGTCGCGTCGAGGCCGACATCACGCAAGCCTGCATCGTCACCCTGGATCCGGTGACCGCGCATATCGACGAGCCTGTCGAGGCGCTGTTTCTGCCCGAGCAGTCGAAACTTGGGCGCGAGGGTTTCGAAGTCGGAGGCGAGATCATCCTCGACGCCGACGGACCGGACAGTCCGGAGACATTTTCCGGCGACACCATCGACGTCGGCGCGCTGGCCGAACAGTTTTTCGGCTTGGCGATCGACCCTTATCCGCGCAAGTCTGGAGCCTCGCTGGACGTCGCCGGTGGCGACCAGGCTGAGGAAAGCGAATTCCAGAAAAAGCTGCGTTCGCTGCTTGGAAAATCCTCAGAGTGACCCGGCTTTTGGAAAAGTTGGTTGTGCGCAGGCGCAAAACCGCTATTTTCGCCGAACCTTCGCGAGCCCCCTTACCTTGGCAGGCGTCCGATGCAAGCCAGGCAAACCGTGAGAAAAATACTACGTGATCAGGATTTCCATCGATGCCATGGGCGGCGATCACGGACCGAGCGTGATCATCCCGGCTCTGATGACCGTCGCCATCCGCCGTCCTGACATCCGCTTCGTCATCTACGGCCGCGAAGACGTGGTGCGACCCGAGCTCGCCAAGTTTCCGAAACTGGGCGAGGTGAGCGAGTTCGTCCATTGCGAGGTCGCCGTGCGCATGGACGACAAGCCGAGCCAAGCCTTGCGCCACGGCCGCTGGAAGTCGTCGATGTGGAAGGCCGTCGAGGCGGTCAAGAACGGCGGCGCGCAGGCCTGCATCTCGGCCGGCAACACCGGCGCGCTGATGGCGATGTCGAAATTCTGCCTGCGCACCATGGCCACCATCGACCGCCCTGCGATCGCGGCGCTCTGGCCCACGACGCGCGGCGAAAGCGTCGTGCTCGATGTCGGCGCCACCATCGGCGCCGATGCGCATCAGCTTATCGATTTCGCCATTCTGGGCACCGGCATGGCGCGCTCGGTGTTCGGCATCGAACGCCCGAGCGTCGGCCTGCTTAATGTCGGCGTCGAGGAGATCAAGGGCCAGGAAGAAGTCAAGGAAGCCGGCCGCATGCTGCGCGAGGCCAACATGGCCTCGATGAATTATCGTGGCTTCGTCGAGGGCGACGACATCGGCAAGGGCACGGTCGACGTGGTGGTCACCGAAGGCTTTGCCGGCAACATCGCGCTCAAGACGGCCGAGGGCACCGCAAGGCAGATCGCCGGTTATCTGCGCGCCGCCATGAGCCGCACGCTCATGGCCAAGATCGGCTATGTCTTTGCCAAAGGCGCCTTCGACAGGCTGCGCGAAAAGATGGATGTCGGTCGCTCCAATGGCGGCGTCTTCTTGGGATTGAACGGTATCGTGGTGAAGAGCCATGGCGGCGCCGATTCGGATGGCTTCGCGGCTGCCATCGAGCTCGGCTACGATATGGTGCGCAACAATCTGCTTGACCGGATCGAGGCCGACCTCGATCTGTTCCATGCGCGCAACCCGACTGCGCAGGCAAACAGGAAATCCGGCGTCGTCGCCGACGCCGAGGAATAGGAAAGAGCCTTGATCAGATCAGTCGTGCGCGGCAACGGTGCCGCGCTGCCCCGCCGCATCATGAAGAATGCCGACTTCGAAGGCATGGTTGAGACCTCCGACGAGTGGATCGTCCAGCGCACCGGCATTCGCCAGCGCCACGTCGCGGCCGACGACGAGACGACAGCCTCGCTCGGAGAGGCGGCGGCGCGCGCCGCGCTCGACAGCGCCGGCATGACGCCCGCCGACATCGACCTCATCATCCTGGCGACCTCGACGCCCAACAACACGTTCCCGGCGACGGCTGTCGAAATCCAGAACCGGCTCGGCATGCATCACGGCTTTGCCTTCGACATGCAGGCCGTGTGCTCGGGCTTCGTCTACGCCGTTGCCACCGCCGATCTTTATATCCGTGGCGGCCTGGCCAAACGCGTCCTGGTGATCGGCTCGGAAACATTTTCGCGCATCCTCGACTGGAGCGACCGCTCGACCTGCGTGCTGTTCGGCGATGGCGCCGGCGCGCTGGTACTCGAAGCGGAAGACGGCGCCGGCGCGATCACCGATCGCGGCGTTTTGGCGGCGAGTCTGCGCTCGGACGGCGTGCACAAGGACAAGCTCTTCGTCGACGGCGGCCCTTCGACCACGGGAACCGTCGGTCATCTCAGGATGGAAGGCCGTGAAGTGTTCAAGCATGCCGTCGGCATGATCACCGATGTCATCGAGGCGACCTTTGGCGAGGCCGGCATAACGGCCGAGGACCTCGACTGGTTCGTGCCGCATCAGGCCAATAAACGGATTATTGACGCTTCCGCCAAGAAGCTCGGGATTGCCGAAGAGAAAGTGGTGGTCACCGTCGATTTGCACGGTAACACCTCGGCTGCCTCGGTGCCGCTCGCACTCTCGGTGGCCGTCGCCGACGGCCGCATCAAGAAGGGCGACCTCGTGCTTCTCGAGGCGATGGGTGGAGGCTTCACCTGGGGCGCGGTACTGCTCCGCTGGTAAGTGCCGAACTCGCCGGTTCGGTTCTTGACCTTGCCGGATCAATTACTTAGGCTCTGCCTTTGCCTGTATCGATTTACGTTTTGCGAGCAGATGGGACGGTCGCATGGGGGGAAAGACACTTACGCGTGCCGACCTAGCTGAGGCCGTTTACCGGAAGGTCGGCTTGTCGCGAACTGAATCGGCGGAGCTCGTCGAGGCCGTCCTGGATGAGATCTGCGAAGCCATCGTCCGCGGCGAGACGGTGAAGCTGTCTTCCTTCGCCACCTTCCACGTCCGTTCCAAGAACGAGCGTATCGGCCGCAACCCCAAGACGGGCGAGGAAGTACCCATCCTGCCGCGCCGGGTGATGACGTTCAAATCGTCGAATGTGCTCAAGAACCGGATCCTGCGTTCGCACCAGAACAGCAAGGGTAAGGGCGGCAAATAATTTGCTGGCGAATACGGTTGAAAACTGCCGGCGGTTTTGAAGCCGGGCTTGAATATCGTTCCATAAATCGCTGAAATAAGGCGCGATTCGGCATCATGCCCGGATCGTGGTCCAGTGTGGAGGATTGGCCCATGGACAAGAGCCCCGATGCTTTCCGCACCATCAGCGAAGTCGCGGAAGACCTCGATCTGCCGCAGCACGTGCTGCGTTTCTGGGAGACGCGCTTCACCCAGATCAAGCCGATGAAGCGCGGTGGCGGCCGGCGCTACTACCGGCCGCAAGACGTCGAGCTGATCAAGGGCATTAGGCATATGCTCTACGATCAGGGCTATACGATCAAAGGCGTGCAGAAGCTGTTGCGCGAGAACGGCAACCATTTTCTGGTCGCGATCGGCAGTGGCGACATGGCCGCCGTGGAGGCGATCGCCCAGCGCCGCCAGGCCGAGCAGGTGCCGCTGACTGCGGCCGCGCAGCCGCGCGGCGACGACGACGCGCTGGTCGGCCAGCCGAAGGTGAAGCCCAGCCGCCGTTTCTTCGGCCTCGGCAAGAGCGACGACGAAGGTCCGGTTCAACCCGACTCTTCGAAATTGTCGCGTGACAATCGCGCCTTGCTGCAGGAGGCGCTGTTCGATCTTCTGGAATGCAAGCGCCTGCTCGACCAGGTTCGTTGAACGGGTCGTCATCGACTTGACGCCGCGCGGTCGGCCCGCAGGAACTGGCTCGCCGTCCGTGCGTTAGGCCTTCTCGAAGAGAAGGACAACAGGCATGGCATCGTTCTCGGACCTCTCCGACGTTGATATCGACAAGCAGGTCGCGGCGCTTTCGCGGCAATTGCACGATCTCAAGAAAGTTTTGGCCAGGCGCGGAGACGCCTATTACGAGGATAGCCGCGAGGCGGCGTCCGACTATTATTCGCAACTTGCCGAACGCCTCCAAGAGGCGTTGCCGGCAATAAGGCGCAGGGGCAGGGCGATCGAGCGTACGGCGCGCGACCATCCGGCGACGGCTGCCGCCGTTGGCCTCGTCGTGGCCGGGCTGCTTGCCGGCCTTTTGATCAGCCGGCGCTGATCGATCGGCGGGATTTGAAACAGAAATGGCGGCCGTCTCGACAGCCGCCATTTCCATGCCACGTGGCTACAGGCGATCAGTTCGCAAGCTTGAGCCGGCTCTTCGGGTCGACTTCCGCGCCATAGCCTAGAAGCGGCTAACTCGGCCGCCAGCTCGTCCGTCAGCGTCACGAACCGCGGATGGCGGTCGACGATCTTCCACCACAACATCAACTAGCTATAGCGCGTCGGAGCGGCGGGATTTGGCAGATGGCCGAGCTTCAGGGCGAAGCGGGTAACGAGAGCCGGGTGACGAAGCGTCAGGACGACACGAGCCCACCGCCGGAACCAGGCCATGTCCGGCCAGCAGATCAGCGCAGGCGTCATCAGCTACATTCCGGAGCGCGGTTCGACATCACCGGATGCTTAAGCAGAAGATCCGATGGGAAGGCCGGTCCGCTCTGGTGGCGAAGGCCTGCCTTCCTATCGGCAAAAGGGAACGATCAGTACTTCTTCGGAGCCATCTTCGTGTGGTGATGATGGCGGTGATGGCGGTGATGATGCCTGTGATGATGCCTGTGGTGATGACGATAATGATGGTGCTTCTTCATCGGAGCCGCGTCGGCGCTGGTGGCGCCGAGGATCGGCATGGTGAACGCCAGAGCCAGAGCCAGCCCGAGCGCGGAGAGGAGGGACTTCTTCATGACTTCGTTTCCTTATTTAAGCGGGCGTTCCGAGATCCACCGGAGCAAATCGGTGACCCTATGCCTCGCGAAAAAGACTATCCTCCTGGTTTTTTTCGACAATTTTTCCCAAATGTAGATTTTTGTTTCTGGATTATTTCTGAGAGGCCCTCATGCGCCGCGCCCGGCCTGACGGGTGAAGATTGCGCGATCTTTTCGAAATCCGAGGGTGCGGCCGCTTGGCCTCACATAGGCGGCGCGACACCGTGATTTCCGACCACGACGCGATTGGCGACGAGCTTGCCGTCGCCACCGCGCTCGGCGTTGACGAACACTGCGACGCCCGGCGTGAGATCCGCCGGCGTGGCGCTGGCGAATGTCACGATCGGTGCGGTCTGCGGGATCGCGATCTGTTTCTTCTGGCCGTTGTCATAGGTGAGCGTGACCGTGCGGCCCTCGATCTCGGTGACGTCGGCGACCGTGCCGTTGGTCATGCGGCTGTTGGGCTGCAAATCCCAGTCGCGGTCGCCTTCACCCGTACCCTTCAGAGCGGTGGGAAAGATCACGACTTCCAGCGCGCCGATGCCGCCGTCGGCCTTGGATATCGAGGCGATGCCGAGAAAATCACCCTGCTTGATATCGGCTGCCGATGCCTTGGCGACCGGCAAGCGTGATCGCATCGGTCTTGTCGTCACGGTCCTTCACCGTCAGCGTCGATCCGACAAGGCTGACGACAGTGCCTCGAATCCGTGCGGCATCCGCCGCCCATGCTTGCGTCGCGCCGATGACGCTTGAGATTGTGCCAAGCACAATTGCGAATGATTTCAAATTCATGGCATCGGGTCCTTCCGAGAACTTCCGGCGCCGTCTGTCGGCTGCCGGTGACGGAAAAGCGAACGAATCGGGACGTCGACAATTGCCGGCAAATCCGGTCTCGGACCTTTCAAAAGAACTTGATTGAACGCCGCGCGACCTTACATTGTGCAAAGCCTGAGGCACGGCCTAAACGCCGCTTCACGATGGCGTGACGCCGCATCGGTGCTCTTGGCAAATCATTTGTTAACGAGCATTCTCGCGCCCGTCTCAGGCAACACCATTTCATCAGACCCTGTTTCATCCCAAGGAGTTGCCATGCCCAACACCGCACGAAACGCTGTTTCGAATAACATTATTGCCGCGTCCGGCCTCAACCCGTTGAAAGCCGCTCGCGAAACGAGGGGATATACGATCGAGGAACTCTCTTTGACCTGCGGCCTCGCCGTGGGCGAGATCATCGATATTGAGGACGGCAAGGACGCCGACCCCGCCAAGCTCCGGCGCATCGCTTCGGCGCTGCAGATGCCGGAAGAGGAATTGATTAGAGTGCCGGCCGAAGAGAACCGGCCCACCCAGCAATAGAGACGCGAAAAGCGCCCATCGAAGAGCCCGCCGGGATTTCGCCCGGCGGGCTGTTTAGTGCCTGCACAGCGCAGGCGCTGGCTCTTGCCAACATCGGCTTCGCCACCGCTGCTGATCGAGCAATCCGGGAAAAGTGTGAGCGGTTTTCCGTCCGGAATTGCGTAAAAACAAAGAGACACTGGACAGGCCTGACGAGGAATTCACATGAGCTTGGAATCGGTTCGCGCCTTCTTTGCCGAGCACGCACCGGACTTGGAAGTCATCGTCACCGAGGCAAGCTCGGCGACTGTCGCGCTGGCGGCGGAGGCGCATGGTGTGACGCCGGCGCAGATCGCCAAGACGATCTGCCTGCGCATCGGTGAGGAGACGATGCTGGTCGTGACCAGCGGCGTCGCCCGGCTCGACAATCGCAAATTCAAGGACAGGATGGGCGGCAAGCCGCGCATGCTCGGCGGCGAGGAGGTGCTGGCCGTCACCGGCCATCCGCCGGGCGGCGTCTGCCCGTTCGGCCTGCCGGCGCCGCTGCCGATCTATTGCGACCTGTCGCTCAAGTCTTTCGACGAAGTCGTTCCCGCCGCCGGCGCCACCAATGCCGCGGTGCGCATCACGCCGCAGCGCATGGCCGATCTGGTCGGCGCCGTATGGGTCGACGTTTGCCAGTAACATTTCCCGCCTAGATATCTTTTTAGCGGTCCGCAAACGACTGCCGCGCGGCTTTGACCGGCAGCCGGCCGCGAGCACTCGCGTTTGGCTCGGCACAGGGCGGTCGCTCTCGAGGCGTTTCGTCATGCAACCCGCTCATTCCAAAAGCGTCGACTAATGACCAATTGCTGGACATTAGTCTTGACAGAAATACATATGTTCAATACCGGTCAAGCAACCGAACAGCATGCAATTGGGAGGAATACACGGTATGGCGTCCAATATTTCGTTGACGGGCCTTGCCCGCGATCTCGAGGAACGAGCCAAGTCCGGCAAGCCTATCCGCATCGGCCTGATCGGCTCCGGGGAAATGGGCACCGACATCGTCACCCGCGTCGCCCATATGTCCGGCATCGAGATCGGTGCCATCTCCGAATTGAACCTTCCCGCGGCCAGCAAGGCCGTCGATATCGCTTTCCAGGAAACCGGCCATGCGCGCGAGGTCTCCAATGCCTCGGCGATGACGTCGGCCATGGAGGCGGGCAAGATCGCCGTCACCAGCGATTCCAGCCTGATTATCGGCAACGACCTCATCGACGTCGTCATCGACGCGACCGGCGTTCCGGCGGTCGGCGCCGAGATCGGCCTGCGTGCCATGGAGCACGGCAAGCACCTGGTGATGATGAATGTCGAGGCCGACGTCACCATCGGCGCATATCTCAAGAGCGAAGCCGACCGCCTCGGCGTGACCTATTCGCTGGGCGCCGGCGACGAGCCGTCTTCCTGCATGGAGCTGATCGAGTTCGTCTCCGCCATGGGCCATCCGATCGTTGCCGCCGGCAAGGGCAAGAACAACCCGCTCAACATCGATGCCACGCCTCCGGACTATGAGGAGGAGGCGAAGCGCCGGCATATGAATGTGCGCATGCTGGTCGAATTCGTCGATGGTTCGAAGACCATGGTCGAGATGGCGGCGATCGCCAACGCGACCGGGCTGGTCCCCGACAAGCCGGGCATGCACGGCCCGTCCGCGACGCTGGGCGAATTGTCGAAGGTGCTGGTGCCCGAGAAGGATGGCGGCGTGCTGTCGAAGGTCGGCGTCGTCGACTATTCGATCGGCAAGGGCGTGGCGCCGGGCGTCTTCGTCGTCGCCGACATGTCGCATCCGCGCATTTCGGAACGCATGGAAGACCTGAAGATGGGCAAGGGCCCGTATTTCACCTTCCATCGCCCCTATCACCTGACCTCGCTCGAAGTGCCGCTGACCTGCGCCCGTGTCGTGCTCTACGGTAAGGCCGACATGGTGCCGCTGGCCAAGCCCGTGGCCGAGGTCTGCGCCGTCGCCAAGAAGGATCTGAAGCCCGGCGACAAGCTCGATGCCATCGGCGAATATTGCTACCGCGCCTGGATCATGACGGCGCCGGAAGCTCATGCGGCACGCGCTGTCCCTTGCGGCCTGCTGCAGGGCGGCTCTGTGACTGCGCCCATCAAGAAGGGCGAGCTCATCACCTATGCCAACGCGGCGCCCGCGCCGGGCTCGAAGATCGCCGAGCTGCGTGCCCGCCAGGACAAGCTCGTTTACGGCGCCGTGGAGGCCTGATCATGGCCGGAGCCAGCAAAGCCGCTGTCGTGGATAGCCGGGCCAACCTGCCTTTCGTCTATCGCCAGTACAGTCCGGAGCAGCTCAGGGAGGTGCTTCACAAGATGTACCTGATCCGCCGCTTCGAAGAGGGCGCGGAAGAGTGCTACACGCGCGGCCTCATCCACGGCACGATGCACCTGTCCATCGGCCAGGAAGCCAGCGCCATGGGCATCTGCATGCCGCTCGCCGCGGATGATCAGATCACCTCGACGCATCGCGGCCATGGCCATTGCATCGCCAAGGGCGCCGAGGTCAGCCGGATGTTCGCGGAGTTTTTCGGCAAGACCACGGGCTATTGCAAGGGCCGCGGCGGCTCCATGCATATCGCCGATGTCGCCAAGGGCAATCTCGGCGCCAACGGCATCGTTGCCGGTGGCATTCCGATCGCAGTGGGTGCCGCGCTCTCGTCCAAGATGATGAAGACCGGCAAGGTCGTGATCTCCTTCTTTGGCGATGGCGCCAACAATGAAGGCGCTTTCCACGAGGCGCTGAACATGGCGGCGATCTGGAAGCTGCCGGTGATCTTCGTGTGCGAGAACAACGGCTACGGCATGTCGACCTCGACGGCGCGCTCGACCGCGGTGAAGAACATCGCAGAGCGCGCGGCCGCCTATTCGATGCCGGGCATCATCGTCAACGGCAACATCTTCTCCGAGGTCGCCGAGGCGTCCTTCAAGGCGGTCGAGCGCGCGCGCGCGGGCGAGGGGCCGACGCTGATCGAATCCAAGACCTACCGTCATCGCGGCCATTCCAAGAGCGACCGCAACCGTTACCGCACCAAGGAAGAGATCGAGGATTGGATGGCGAACCGCGATCCGATCACGCTCTTCGAAACGGAACTCCGCGATTTCGGCTTCATCGACGACCAGGGCATCCAGGCGATCCGCGACGCGGTCGCCAAGGAGATCGCCGACGGCATCGAATTCGCCAAGGCGAGCCCGGCGCCGGAGATCGCCACCCTTCAGAACTATGTTTACACGGAGCAAGCGTGATGGACGCCGCGCTACGTGAACTGAGCTACGCCCAGGCGATCCAGGAAGCCATGGCAATCGCCATGGATATGGACGAGCGCGTCTTCCTGATGGGCGAGGACATCGGCGTCTATGGCGGCGCCTTCCAGGTGACCGGCGATCTGGTCGAACGCTACGGCACCGATCGGGTGATCGACACGCCCATCTCCGAACTGGGCGGCGCTGGCGTCGCGGTGGGCGCGGCCGTCACCGGCATGCGGCCGATCTTCGAATTCCAGTTCTCGGATTTCGCCACGCTTGGCATGGAGCAGATCGTCAACCAGGCGGCCAAGATGCGCTTCATGCTCGGCGGCGAGGTTTCGGTGCCGGTGGTGATGCGTTTTCCCGCCGGCTCCGGCACGGGTGCCGCCGCGCAGCACAGCCAGAGCTTAGAGGCCTGGCTCGGCCATGTGCCTGGCCTCAAGGTCATTCAGCCCGCGACGCCGCACGATGCCAAGGGCATGCTGCTTGCCGCGGTCGCCGATCCGGACCCGGTCATGATCTTCGAGCACAAGCTGCTCTACAAGATGAAGGGCCATGTGCCCGAGGGCCACTACACCGTACCAATCGGCAAGGCCGAAATCCGCCGCGAAGGCCGCGACCTCACCATCGTCGCCACATCGATCATGGTGCAGAAGGCGCTCGACGCCGCCGCTGCGCTGGAAGGCGAGGGCATCGACATCGAGGTGGTCGACCTGCGCACGATCCGCCCGATTGACAGGCAGACCGTCATCGACAGCGTGAAGAAGACATCGCGGTTGCTCTGCGTCTACGAAGCGGTGAAGACGCTCGGCATCGGCGCGGAAGTGAGCGCCATGGTCGCCGAAAGCGAGGCGTTCGACTATCTCGATGCGCCAATCGTGCGTCTTGGCGGCGCCGAGACGCCGATCCCCTACAATCCGGATCTGGAGAAGGCGACGGTGCCGCAGGTTCCCGACATCATCACCGCCGCGCGCGACCTCGTGAAAGGGGTTCGCTGAGCGATGCCGACCGAAGTCATTCTTCCCAAGGTCGACATGGACATGGCGACCGGGCAGATATCGCGCTGGTTCGCCGAGGAAGGCGCTCGCGTCAAGAAAGGCGACGTGCTCTTCGAGATCGAGACCGACAAAGCGGCGATGGAGATCGACGCGCCGGCCAGCGGCACGCTGCGCAACGTCACCGGCAAGGAGCGCGTCGACATTCCGGTCGGTGAACCGGTGGCATGGATCTATGCAGACGACGAAGTCTATGAATCAGGAACGACGCCGCAGAACAGGGCGCCACTCTCCCCGCCTGTGGGGAAGATGTCGGCCAAGCCAACAGATGGGGGCGCTGTCCCGCCAACGTCTCGTTCCTTCGCGCCCCCCTCTGCCCTGCCGGGCATCTCCCCCACGAGGGGCCAATCGCAGGGCGAGCGCGCAACGCCGCTGGCGCGCCGCTTGGCTCGCGAAGCCGGTCTTAGGATAGCCGAAATACAAGGCAGCGGTCCGCGCGGCCGCGTCGTGCGCGCCGACGTCGAAGCCGCAGTCGCCTCGAAAGGCGCGGCCACCCCTGGTCAGCCAGCCGCCGAGATTCCGGTCGAAATCCCGTCCGCTCCGGCGCCTGCACCCAAGCCGATGTCGGACGACCAGGTGCTGAAGCTGTTCGCCGAAGGCTCCTACGAGCTCGTGCCGCACGACAATATGCGCAAGACCATCGCGCGCCGCCTGGTCGAGGCGAAGTCCACCATCCCGCATTTCTATTTGACGCTGGACTGCGAGCTCGATGCGCTGCTTGCGTTGCGCACGCAGCTCAATGCCGCGGCACCGATGAGGAAGACCGAGAAGGGCGAGGTTCCAGCCTACAAGCTCTCGGTCAACGACATGGTGATCAAGGCCATGGCCATGGCGCTGATGGCGGTGCCGGATGCCAATGCCTCCTGGACAGAGAACGCCATGGTCAAGCACAAGCACGCCGATGTCGGCGTCGCCGTCTCGATCCCCGGCGGCCTGATCACGCCGATCATTCGGCATGCGGATGAAAAGACGCTGTCGGTCATCTCCAACGAGATGAAAGACCTGGCAAGCCGCGCCAGGAGCCGCAAGCTGAAGCCGGAAGAATATCAGGGCGGCACGACGGCGGTGTCCAATCTGGGCATGTTCGGCATCAAGGATTTTGCCGCCGTCATCAACCCGCCGCATGCGACGATTTTGGCGGTCGGCGCCGGCGAGGAGCGGGCGGTGGTGAAGAAGGGCGAGATCAGAATAGCCACCGTGATGTCGGTGACCTTGTCGACCGATCACCGCGCCGTCGACGGCGCGCTCGGCGCGGAACTGCTCGGCGCCTTCAAGCGCTTGATCGAAAACCCGATGGGCATGCTGGTGTAAGCCATTCCCTGCAGGGCCTTGATCCGGCTTGCTCTTACACCACCGGCCCTCCGATCACCGACTTGTCAGGCCGGCAGCTAGCGCAAATCCCGGCTGGCGCTTGAAGCCGCCGTCATTTCGTTCCACATCGGGCGCAATGAACTGCAAGGTGCGGGAATGGTTTCGGAATTGGCGGTGGGCCCTGGCCGCATCGCTATTCCTGCATGCCTTGATCGCGGCGTTCTTGTTCTTCGGCTTGCCGAGGCCCGACCAACTGCCGGACCAGCAGGAACAGCCGGTCAACGTCGCGATCGTGCCGCCGCCCGATCAACCCAAGCCGAAGCCCGCTCCAAAGCCGCCGCAGCCGACGCCTGAAAAGAAGGTTGAAAAGCCGCCTGAGCAGGCTGTGCAAAAGCCTCCGCCGCCGCAGCCGCCGAAACCGCAGGACATCCCGGTTCTGAAGCGCGTTTTCCAATATGGCGAGAAGGATGCCGGCCCGCAGAAATCCCTCGACGGCGGCAGCGCGCCAGCCAACGCGCCGTCGCCGGCCAAGGATGAACCCGCGAAGCCGCCTGTCGCATCGCAGCCCGCGCCCAGCCAGCCCGCTCCGCCTGTGACGCCAGCGCAGCAGGCGGACACCAATAAGGCTCAAGAGAAGCCGGCAACCGCCACGCCGGAGGAAAAACCCGCGCAAACCGAGGAGAAGCAGGCGACCGAGGACACCGATAAACAGCAGCCGGAAAAGCAGGAAGCTGCTCCGCAACCCGCCGAAAAGCAAGCTGCCGAAGCGCCAAAGCCATTGACGGCCGATGCCGGCGACAAGCCTGCGCCGGCCGAAAAGGCAAAGCCTAAGCCTTCCAAGACGATGAAGTTCAAATCCGCAAGAGCTTTGAGAGCGCCAAGCGGAGCCCCGGGAAGGTCAAGCCTCGCCGACAGCGAGGTCGCGGGATCGCCGATCTATTCCGGCCTGCCGGGCGTGAGAAAGCTCTACTCGCCGGGTGCAACCGGCAACGCGCTGGCCACAAGCTCAATGGAGAACGTGCCGCGCGATCAGCGCATTGCCAATCTTTGCGCCAACGTCCTGAACCAGGAATTGCAAAGTGCCGACTACTCGCCGAAATGGCTGCCGACCATTCCCCTGAAGCAGGGCAATGTTCTTAATCCTCCACAGGCCGCCTTCAGCACCACAACCCAATGGTACGATCTGAGCTTCCGCTGCGAGGTCGACGCCGATGCGACGAGGGTCCTGTCCTTCAACTTCCGCGTGGGGGGATTGGTCCCGCCCGGTGACTGGACCCGGCGTCGCTTCCCCAGTCTCCGCTAGAGCATGATCCCGAACCGAAGGCCAGCGAATGCAAAACGCGGGAACCGGTTTTCGGAGAAGATCATGCTCCAACAACAGTTAGCTCAGGCCGGGACGCCAAGCCCCGCCAGCTGCCGGCTGACTTCGTGCCAGTCGGCGCAGACGAAATCGGCACCGGCAGCCTTCAGCCGCGCGCCGTGCTCGGGATAGGTATGCCCGCCGCCGGTATAGCCGATCGCGATCATGCCGGCCGCCACCGCCCCCTGGACGCCGAACGGCGAATCCTCGACCACAATGCACTCGGCCGGTTTCGCACCCATCTTCTCGGCGGCGTAGAGGAAGATGTCAGGCGCCGGCTTACCGTTCTTCACCATGGAAGAGGAAAAGATCGCCTCGTCGAAGAAGCGTGACAGTCCGGTCACCGACAGGCTGTGGTTGATGCGCTCGACCGAGGATGACGAGGCGACGCAGCGGTTTTCGGCAAGCGCGCTCAGAAATGGCACGATCCCCGGTGTCGGCTTCAACTCCTCGGAAAAGAGCAGCTTGGTCTCGGCCCAGATTTCACCATCGGCGGTGGGCGGGAACTGATGTCCCGTCAGTTCCTTGATTTTGACGATGATGTCGGACTGCTTCATGCCGATGCATTGCGCGATGATGCCGCCATGGACGCCGGGCATGCCGTGTTTTTCGTAGACGCGCTCATAGGCTTTGGCGGCGAGCGGCTCGCTGTCGACGAGAACGCCGTCACAATCGAAAATCATCAGTCTGGATCGCGCCACGCGCCTCTCCCGGCTTCGATAACAATGTTGCACATCGCTATCGGTAAAAAGTCAGATGTACAATAGTGAGGCGGTTAGGTCCCCAACGCATCAAAGCTGGCGCAGCGCCTCGCTGACCGGCGAGGATCCAAGCGCGCGCTGCATGGCCTGGCGCGACTGCGCGCGGTCCGGCGTGATCCAGTTGGGCTCGGCGCCGAGGAACCGGTCGAGGAAGGCCACGGCGTAGGCGGGCATTTCCGTTGCGTTCTCGCGGTAGGACCACCATGTGCGCAGGTCGTCGGCGCATTTGTCGATGCTGGGCGCCGTGCCGAACTCCTGTTCGTGCACGGCCAGGATCGCCGACACGCAATAGTTGGTATAGAGAAAACCCTCCGGCCAGAAGCGCACGATTTCCGCCGTGCCGGCATTGGCTTCGGTCTCGATCATTTCGGTGAGTCCTGAGACCTCCCGCGCCGGCGCCTGCCGGATCAGCTCGCGCAGAACCAGCCCGGCGGCGAAGACGATGAAGTCGGCGCGGTCTATCGCCGCGAATCGCTTCTGCGCTTCCATGACTTCGATCCAGTCGAGAAAGGCGCGCGTCAGCTTGGCCTCATCGATCTCGAGGCGAACGCCGAAGGTTTCCGACACCACCTTTGCGCTGCTGCGGAAGGTGGCGCGGAACCAGCGCAGCTGCCGCAGCCGGTGACGAAGGTCCGGCATAAGCGCGAGTTCGTGCCTGAAAGGCAGATCCATGTCTCTAATCCCGTTTGACGACAGGCTAGCACAGGCGCTGCCGATGCCGAAATCGGTCAGCCGCCTGTGGAGCGTTACTGCGGCTAATATAATACATGTTGACATTCAAGGAAACAAATGTTCTCACTTTCGGGTCATCTCGCCTCCGTCCAATATGTGCCGGAGGAAGAGAATCGGGAGGAAACCGAAATGGCGATCTGGCAGTGGGCGCTGCTTCTGCTGTTTGTTGTCTGGGCGCTGCAATCGCTCGGTGTCTGGCTGCAGATGCGGCATTATTCGGACGTCTTCAAAGGTGTTAGCGGAGAGTTCAAGGACGGCTTCGTCGGCGCTGGTAATTTCCGCGGACGGCTGGCCAAGGGCACGATTGCGCTGATTGTCGTGACGCCGGACCTCATCGTGCGCCGCATGATGGTCATGAGCGGCCGCTCGGTGCTGACCAAGTTCAAGCGACATGAAGAATTCGAGGGCATCCCCCTCGATCGACTCCGGTCCAACCCTGCGATCATGGGGGAGGGGGAACCCGGTGTGGCCGAGGCCGTGAAACGGGCGATCGAGCAGATCGACCGCGCGAGGTCGGAGCCGGGGAAGAAGCCGGGCCTGTCCGGCTTGAACGTAGCAAGGGCTTAAACGGACTCCGGCAGCCGGCTGGGAATGACCGGCAGGGGTCATAAGGAGGAGAAATGTCTGTAATTGCACTATTGGCGCAGCATGCCGACCTGGCGGTACATAACCTGCATGTCGCAGGCACCATGGTCTCGGATGCTGCCTGGCACGGCAAGCTCGGCGTCGAGCATGCCACCGATCATCTCGTGGTCCTGGCGCAGGCGACGACCGACAATGCGCCGGTCACCGCCGATCAGCTCAAGGAACAGCTGAAGAACGTGCAGCAGGAAGAGCAGCTCGGCTGGCTGACCGCGATCGGCAAATATTTCATCGGCATCTTCCAGAAGGGCGGCGAAGTGTTCGCCGGCTTCGTCACCGGCATCATCCCGACCCTGGTCGTGCTGATGACCGCCTTTTACGCCGTCACCGAACTGGTCGGCGAAGAGCGCGTCCACGGCCTGGCGCGCGGCGCCGGCCGCATCGCCCTGACCCGCTATACGGTGCTGCCGGTCCTGTCGGTGTTCTTCCTCACCAACCCGATGGCCTACACCTTCGGCTCCTTCCTGGAAGAAAAGCACAAGCCTGCCTTCTACGACGCGGCAGTGTCCTACGTGCATCCGCCGCTCGGCCTGTTCCCGCACATCAACCCCGGCGAATATTTCGTCTGGGGCGGCATGCTGGTCGCGCTGCTCGACCTCGAGAAGCGGGGCGTCATCGCCAATGGCTACCACGTCAAGGTGGCGATCTGGTACGCCATCGTCGGTCTCGTCGTCATCCTGCTCAAGGGCATCCTGACCGAGCGCATCACGGCCATCATGGCACGCCGCCAGGGCGTCGAGCTCTAAGGGCGGGAGGACACCATGGCCAAGACGTACAAGGCAGTAAAGATCTCGAGGGGCTCCACCGGTTGGGGCGGGCCCCTGGTCATCGAGCCGACCGAACAGCGCAACAAGGTCGTGTCGGTAACCGGCGGCGGCATTCATCCGGTGGCGCAGCTGATCGCCGACATGACCGGCGCCGAGGCGGTCGACGGCTTCAAGGCGCCGCCGATCGAAAGCGAGATGGCGGTCGTCGTCGTCGACTGCGGCGGCACCGCGCGCTGCGGCGTCTATCCGCGCAAGCGTATCCCGACCGTCAACCTGACGCCGGTCGGCCAGGCGGGCCCGCTCGCCCAGTTCATCACGGAAGACATCTACGTTTCGGGCGTGAAGCCGGCCAACGTCACAATGGCGGACGGATCCGAACCGGTCACCACTGCGGGGGGAGCAGCATCGATGAGTTCAAGCAACAACACCACTGCCAGGGCGGCCGAGCCGCTGCCGAGCGAAGGCGGGCTTATCGGCCTGATCAGCTCGATCGGCCGCGTCATGGGCCGTGTGGTCGGCATTTTCTTCAATTCCGGCCGCCGCACCATCGATCAGGTCGTCCGCAATGTGCTGCCCTTCATGGCCTTCGTGACCATGCTGATCGGCCTGATCCTCTATACCGGCATCGGCGACGTGCTGGCGCAGCCGATGGGTCCGCTGGCCAACAACATTGTCGGCCTGCTGGTCATCTCGGCCATCTGCGGCCTGCCGTTCCTGTCGCCCATCCTGGGGCCGGGCGCGGTCATCGCACAGGTCATCGGCGTCGCCATCATCGGCCCGCAGATCGCCAACGGCACCATCTCTCCCGCAATGGCTCTGCCGGCGCTGTTTGCCTACAACACGCAGGTGGGTTGCGACTTCGTTCCCGTCGGTCTGGCGCTCGGTGAGGCCAAGCCGAAGACGATCGAAATCGGCGTGCCGGCGGTGCTCATCAGCCGCCAGATCATGGGGCCGGTCTCCGTGCTGATCGCATGGATCGTCTCCCTGATCGTGTTCTAAAAACGCGTAACAACGAGGTTCGCCATATGTCGGTTCTTCTTAAGACACGGGTCACAGCAATAGGACCCGAAGTGGCGGACCTCGCCGAGGGCGGCGTGGTCATCCTTTTCGCGGATGGCTCGCCTCCCGAACTGGCCGAAGTTTCCGTGCTGCATAGGACGGAAGAAGGCCCGAGCGACGATGCGCCGGCGACAGGCGCCTCGATCACGCTCGGACCGGTTTCGGCGACGATAACGGCGGTCGGCTCCACGGCCTGGAGCAAGGTCCGCGAAATGGGTCATGTCGTGATCTCCTTCAACGGAGCATCCGAGGCCGAACGGCCGGGCGAGGTTTGCGCATCCGAGGTCGATACCGGGGCGCTCGTGGCGGCGCTGACGCCAGGCGCTGTCATCACCATCGCCGCCTGATAATATCCGCGCTGTCTGTCGACGGCGCCCAAACCTAGAGTATTGCCATGGAACGCTCGACCATCGTCAGAGTGCACGAAGGTTTGCACGCCCGTCCCGCCACGCGGTTCGTCAAACTTGCCAAGGGTTTCGAATCCGATGTCGAGATCGTCAAGGACGGCAAGGCAGTCAGCGCCAAGAGCTCGGTCAAGCTGATGCTCCTGGCTGTCAAGGAGAACCAGGAAGTCACCGTGCGCGCCAACGGCGCCGACGCGATCGAGGCAATCGAGGCGCTGATCGGCTATCTTGAGAACCCCCGCGCCGGCCTCGACGATGAGAACGAGGCGGGTGATGAGGGCTCGGAAGCAGCCGCGCCTGCCCGGAAGGCAACACCGGCTGCCGCACCCACGGATAGGACACCCGAGCTCCAGGGCGTCGCCGCAAGCGAGGGCGTGGCGATCGGGCCGGCCTTTGCCCATTTCCCGCCGGAAATCGAGGGACCGGACAGACGCCTGCAGGCCGATGAGATCGAAGGCGAGCTCAAGCGCTTCCGCGGCGCCGTCGCCAGCGTCCAGGCTCGCATGGACCGCACACTTGCCGAGAACAATCTCTCCGCCGGCGACCGTGGCATCGTCGCGGCATTGCGCGACATCGCCGCCGACGACAGCTTGACCGGCGAGGTCGAAAGGCTGATCCAAGGCGGTGAGGATGCAGTCTCGGCGGTCATCGCGGCCGCGGCCACCATCGCTGCCGATTTCAGCGCGGTTGACGACCATTATCTCAACGCCCGGGCCGACGACGTCCATGCCGTCGGCCGGCAGGTCTGCCTGGCGCTGCTCGGCCAGGACGAAGTCAGCCTGGAAACCATACCGCAAGGCGCGATCCTCATTGCCGACGACATTGGCGCCTGGGATCTGGCGCGCGCGCCGCTGAAGCGCATCGGCGGCGTGGTCTGCGGCCATGGCGGCGCCACATCGCATATCGCCATCATCGCCCGCTCGCACGGCATCCCGGCCGTGCTGGGTCTCGGCGACAAGATCAACGAACTGCGCACCGCCAGGGAGGTGGCGATCGACGGCAGTGCCGGGCATGTGATCGTCGATCCGGACGAGGCCGCGCGTGCAGACTTTGCCCGGCGTGTCGAGGCAGCGGCGCAGGAGCGCGCCGGGCTAAAAGTGTTCAAGAACGTGACCCCGACCCGCGCCGACGGCACGGTGATCGAGGTCGCGGCCAACATCGGCTCGCTGGAGGAGATCGAGGCGGCGCAGGAAGCCGGCGCCATGGGCGTCGGCCTGTTCCGCACCGAGTTGCTCTTCATGCGCCACATGCATCTGCCGTCGGAAGAGATGCAGGCCGAAACCTACAGCGCGCTGGCCAGGGCCTTCGCGCCGCATCCGGTCATCGTTCGCACGCTCGACATCGGCGGCGACAAGCCGATCGCGGGCATCGAGTTTCCCGACGAGGAAAACCCCTTCCTTGGCTGGCGCGGCATCCGCATGTGCCTGGACCGGCCCGATATCTTCAAGAAGCAGCTGCGGGCGCTGTTGCGCGCCGCCGTCCACGGTAACATCAAGGTCATGCTGCCGATGGTTTCGGAGATTGCCGAGGTGACGCGCACGCGCGCGCTGGTGGAGGAATGCGCGGCGGAATTGAAGACCGAAGGCGTGCCGCATGCGGGCTTCGACCTCGGCGTCATGATCGAGACACCCGCCGCCGTGCTGATCGCGCCCGCGTTGGCGAAGGAGGTGGCGTTCTTTTCGATCGGCACCAACGACCTGACCCAGTACATCATGGCCGCGGACCGTCTCAATCCGACGGTCGCAAAGCTCAACGACGTCACCAATCCGGCGGTGATGTCGGCGATCGAGCTGACGGCGAAGGCCGGTGTCGCCGCCGGCATCATGGTGGGCATGTGCGGCGAGGCCGCCGGCCGTCCAGACCTGATCCCGATCTTCATCGGGATGGGCCTGACCGAGCTCAGCATGAGCCCGGCCTCGATCCAGCGCGCCAAGAAGACGATTGCGGCCACGGCGGCCGAGCAATAGCGGATCCCTTGCGGGCGGTTACGTCAGATGCGCGAGCAGGGTGGCGAGAACCGGTGTCAGTTCCTGGACGGCATTGGCCTGGACGCAAGCCTGCCGGATGCGATCCTCCCGCACTTGGGCCGCCAGTACCGCGATCTCGAGAATGTCGGGCTCGGGCGTGCCGCCGTCCGCCTTGGTCGCCAGTCCGCAGGCAAGCACCACGGGCGCGAGGCACCTGATGTCGAGAGACCGGTCGCCGGCTATCGCCGGGCCTGTCCCGGTCTCGCCAGGCTGAACCGGACGGTGGTTGAGGCATTCGACGAGGAGAGCCGCGCAGGCCGCCGCGACCTGGTCGGTGGAGGCCGTTTCCGCGGTCGCGCCAGCCAGAAGATCCGCGTGGCGCTTGCGCATCGCGACATGCACTGCCGAAAAACTCGCCTCGTGAACGCGGGGATTGTCGATGCCGTACCCGGCGAGAACCGCGCGGGTCAGATAATACATGTCACGCCTGAACTGACGCTCGCCGCTGATCTGCCGGTCTTCGCCGCCGTGCGGGAAATAGGCCCGCAGGCTTTTCACGGTCGTGCCGTCGACCTTGAGCGGCCGGGAATGCGGAACGAAGGATTCGGCGATCGTCAGCGCCTCGTCGACGGCGCTCGCGGCATGGCCGAGCAGGCTGCGGCCCGGAAAGGGTGGCAAATTGGCGGTGATGTCGCGCGGGGCTTCGCCGGCGCTGTCGTGGCGGCTTTGGCGGATCGCGTCGCGCAGTTCCCGAAGCCGGTCCTTCAGGTTGGCGCGGACATCCTCGGAGATTTGTCGCAGCATCGCCAATCGCCTCGAAATACTGAAGCCGCTCACGGCTTGGGGCGCCAGTCGCCCTCTCTAGATTGTTCGTCTCGATTGGTAGATCAATAGACGCTATTTAACCAGCATGCAGAATCGGCGAGGCGGTGCCATCGCCGGAGTTGGAGGGGAACTTGGGCAGGCGACGGCAGGGCGAACCAGAAAACGGCAGGGCGGCGGCCGAGGCATCCGAGCAGGTCGTCAGCGAAAGCCGGACCGATCGCCTCAGGATCCGCGCCGCCTGGATGTATTTCGTCGAACAGATGACGCAAAACGAGATTGCCGATGTGCTCGGCGTTGGCCGCGTCACCATCGTGCGCATGCTGGCAGAGGCGAGGGCACGCAACGAGGTGAAGATCACCATCGAGAGCGAGCTTTTGGAGATTGTACGGCTGGAGCGCACGCTCGAACAGACCTTCGGACTACAGCAGGCGCTGGTGGCGCCGCTCACCGATCCCAATGCCGATCCGATCCCGGCGATCGCCGCCAGGACCGGCATGTTCCTGTCCGACGCGATGAAATCCGGCATGCGGGTCGGCGTCGGTTGGGGCGTGACGCTGTTCAACACCTTGCCCTTCATCAGCGCCAAATCGCTCACCGATTTCAGCGTGATCTCGCTGCTTGGCGGCGTCGGCGTCGCGCGGCGGGTCAATCCGGCAGAATTCGCCTGGCGCTTTGCCCAGATCTTCCAGGGCGACGGCTATCTGATGCCGACGCCGGCCGTCGTCGACAGCGTCGAGACAAAGATCGCGCTGGTCGAACGCTGCGGCCTGCAGGAGATCTTCGAGATGGCCGACGCGCTCGACGCCGTGCTGCTGAGCGTTGGCGGCATTGCTTCGGCCACCACCTTCTCGCGCGGCGGCTTCCTCAAGGAAGCGGACCGCGAGGCGCTGCTTGCGCGCGGCGCCGTCGGCGACCTCCTGTTCCATTTCTACGACCGCAACGGCGATCTGGTCGACCATCCCGTCAACAGCCACGTGATGTCGGTGGATGTCGACCGCCTGCGCAAGGCGCCGATCCGCATCCTCACCTCCGGCGGCGCGGAGAAGACCGAGGCGCTGCTCGGCGCCATGAACCTGATTGCGCCGACGATCCTGATCACCGACGAGGAAAGCGCGCGGCGCATGCTCGCGGCACACGAGGCTTAGAGCGGCGGGCATAAACGCACCACGCGCGGTTCGTGCCGCCTTCGCGGGGGATTTCAAGGAAAAATGGTCGGAGTGGCCGGATTCGAACCGACGACCCCTTGACCCCCAGTCAAGTGCGCTACCGGGCTGCGCTACACTCCGGACCGGGTGGCGATGTATCGTGATAAGGCGGTGCGGGTCAACCGAATTCGGTGCCTATCGCGCAGGTGAAATTGCAAGGAGGGATTCAGGTCTTGCCAACCGCAATTCCCGCTGTTGCCGGTACTCCAGCGCGATCGCGCCCCAGATCAGGCCGAGCAGCAGGTAAAGGTGGCGCCAGTGGTCGATGTCGATGAAGGTGCCGAGCCCGATATTGCCGAGATAGGTGACATAGGCGCAAAGCAGATAGGGCTGCCACGGCCGGTCGCGCAGAAGGATGCGGAAGCCGGTCCCGATCGTCCATAGCGTCAGCGTCAGGAAGGAGACGAAGCCGAGCCAGCCATAGTCCATCAGCGCCTTCAGCCAGATGTCGTGCGTGTCCTCGCCATAGATCGTGCCGAAGACCAGCGGGCCGATGCCGAACGGGTGCTCCATCGCCAGCTGGAAACCGATCGAATAGCGGGCGAAGCGGCCAAGCCGCGCCGAGTCATAGCTCTGCTCGAGTTGTGCGCGCTGCGTGAACATGTCCGACACGCCGGGCAACTGCAGGATGACGATGAAGGCGATGACCAGCAGCGCCATGGCCGCGATCGTCATCACAACTACGCGCAGCCGGAACTTGCCGCTGGCGCTCTGCAGGAAGAGGCACGCGGTGAGCAGCACCGCCGACACGGCGAACATGCCCCAGGCGCCGCGCGAGAAGCAGAAGAAGATGCCGGCGCTGATGACGAGCAGCGGCACAGCCAGAAGCGGCATGCGCGACACCGGGCCGGTCAGGAGCAGGTAGAGCAGGTAGGTGCCGGGCAGCACCAGGAATGGGCCGAACACGTTCGGGTCCTGGAAGGCGCCGGCGGCGCGGTCGTATTTGGTGAACATTTCCGCGCCCGGAAAGGCATGGAAATAACCGGCGATGCCGAGCAGCGACGTCGCCACCGCCGACACGACATAGGCGATGAAAATCAGCCGGTAGAGGCTGGGTTGTACCGAGGTCACCGAAGCGAAGAACACCGCGCTGAAGGCGAGAAACAGCGAGACGGCGAGATAGAGCGGCGTGTTGGCGAGGTCCGCCATCTGCGTCATGGCAATCATGCCGCCGATGTTCATCACCACCAGAAGCACCAGCAAGGGCACCATCGCGCGCGAGATCCGAAGCCCGAACAGCGCCCAGACCGCGATCAGCCCGGCCATGTAGATCTCGTAAGGCGCGGGCTCGCTGATGACGAAGCCGGAGAGCAGGATGCCGATGCCGATCGCCGCCGACGCGATCAGCGAGATCAACTTCGCGTTGACCACCGAAGGCGGCAAGGGATTGACCGCCTGCGGCTGCAACTTGTTGACTGCCCGCGGCTGCAACTGGTTGACAGCCTGCGGTTGCAACTCATGGGCGATGGCGCTCAATAGGCGTTTTCCGTGTTGAGCAGGCGGATCGGCGTCAGGAACAGGATGCGCAGGTCGAACAGCATCGACCAGTTCTCGATGTAATAGAGGTCATATTCGGTGCGCATGCGGATCTTTTCGTTGGTGTCCATCTCGCCGCGCCAGCCGTTGATCTGCGCCCAGCCGGTGACGCCGGGCTTCACCTTGTGGCGGGCGAAATAGCCGTCGACCACTTCGTTGTAGAGCAGGTTGTGCGATTGCGCGGCGATTGCATGCGGGCGCGGCCCGACCAGCGACAGCGAACCGAAGAGCGAGTTGAAGAACTGCGGCAGCTCGTCGATCGAGGTCTTGCGGATGAAGCGGCCGACGCGGGTGACGCGCGGATCGTTCCTGGTCACCGTCTGCTTGGCGGTCGGATCGGACCGGTCGGTAAACATCGAGCGGAACTTGTAGACTTCGATGATCTCGTTGTTGAAGCCGTGCCGCTTCTGCTTGAACAGCACGGGACCCTTGCTGTCGAGCTTGATGGCGATCGCGGTGGCGAGCATCACCGGCGAAAAGAGGATAATGCCGACGAGCGAGAAGACAATGTCGAAGGCGCGCTTGGCGACCGAATCCCAGTCGTTGATCGGCTTGTCGAAGATGTCGAGCATCGGCACCGAGCCGATATAGGAATAGGCGCGGGGCCTGAACTGCAGCGCGTTCGAATGCGCAGAGAGCCGGATGTCGACCGGCAGCACCCAGAGCTTCTTCAGAAGTTGCAACACACGCGATTCAGCAGTCAGCGGCAGCGACACGATCAGCATGTCGATGCGCGCGATGCGGGCGAATTCGATGAGCTCCGAGATCGTGCCCAGCTTCGGATAGCCGGCGACGATCGGCGGCGAGCGCTTGTCGTTGCGGTCGTCGAAGATGCCGCAAATGCGGATGTCGTTGTAAGGTTGCTTCTCGACCGAGCGGATCAACTGCTCGGCCGCCTTGCCGCCGCCGACGATTAGGGCGCGGCGCTCCATGCGGCCGTCGCGCGCCCAGCGCCGGATGAGGCTGGACATCACGAGCCTCAGGCCGAAGATCAGCACGAAGCCGGCCAGGAACCACGTGCCGAACAGCAGGCGCGAATAGTCTTCCGACGCCTTGATGGCGAAGGCGGTGAGCGCCATCAGCGCGAAGCTCCCGGCCCAGACGAGCAGCACGCGGCCGAAATTGGCGACGGGGCGCATCAGCGCCGCGATCTGATAGCTGTCGGTGACGTCGAGCAGCACCACGGCCAGGAACGACGTCGCCGCGATAGCCAGTGGATATTGCCACGCCAGATAGTTGAAGAAGCCGACATAATAGAAATAGGCGCCGAGCCCCGACAGGAAGAGCACCGCGAACTCGAGCATGCGCAGCACGCCGCTGACCATGATCGGCGACATGGTATCGCGCCGGTATTGCGAAGCGACCTGGCGCGCCACATCGTTGATGCCGCCAGGCTTGTCGCCATCGGTGGGAGCCTCGTAGTTGCGCACCGCATCCATGGAAAAGCGGTGCGCGGGGTCGATCTCATTCATGGGAACTGTCCGCGAGCTTCGCGGAAGTGCATAGCAAAAGAGAGCTAAGAAACCCTTGAAACAACCGGTGGTTTTGGAGTTGTTGCGGCCCCGCGGCCTACTTGTTCAGCGCGGCGAAATAGGCCTTCTCGATCTCGGCGGCCATGACGTCCGCGCCGAATCGGGCCTTCAGCTCATCGGCTTGCGGCATCAGTTTTCGATAGCCGTCGAAGTCGCTGAGCGCCGTCCCCATTTTGGCAGCGAGCTGGGATGCGTCGGGGCGGATCAGGGCAGGGGAGTTTTCGCCAAAGATTTCCGGAATGCCGCCGACTGCGGTCGCGATCATCGGCATGCCGGCGGCCAAAGCCTCGAGCACGATATAGGGCATCGCCTCCGCGCGGGATGGCACCACGACCAGCTCGGCCAGAGCGAAAGCTTGTCTCGCCGGCATGGGCGGCAGGAATCGGACGTGGCTCTTCAGGCCGAGTCGCTCCACTTGCGCATGGTAGCGCGGCAGGTCGTCGCCGCCGCCGACCATTACGGCGCTCAACGAACGGCCTAATGCGCCGCCGGCCAAAGCCAGAGCATCGATGAAGATATCCGGACCTTTCAGATCGCGCATCATGCCGATGTATAGAAAATCGGCGGCATTCGCCTCCGTCGCCACAGGTTCGAATTCGGCGGCGCTCAGGCCGTTATAGACAAGCGTGTTGGGTATGGGCGGCTCGCCGACTTTGCGGCGATAGGTGCTGCGCTCATAATCGGAAACGAACAGCAGGCAGTCGGTGAAGCGCGCCATGAAGCGCTCCAGACCGAAGAACACCTTCCCCGTCGCCGTCGTTTCGTCATAGTGGAGAGAGCCACCATGCGGCGAATAGAGGCGGGCAACGCGGAACCTTGATACCCGCAACAGTGAGCCGAACAGCCGGGCATAGGCGCCACCCTTGGCGCCGTGCCCGTGCAGCACGTCCGGCCGCAATTCCTTGATGATTCGATAGGTGCGCCAGGCCGAGGCGAGGTCGCCCGGCCCGACATGGCGCTGCATCGGCGTGCGATGGATGCCGAGCGCGAGGCTGTCCTTCATCGCCTCGAACAGCCGCTCCTCATAGTCGCCGCCGGTGGTCGAGTCGCAGACGATTCCCACCGCATGGCCGGCGGCGACCTGCGCCTCGGTCAGGTCGCGCACATGCCGGAAGATTCCGCCGACAGGTGAGCGAAAGCAATGGACGATCCTGAGATTCACCGTCACGACGGATTTTTCAGAACAGGCGTTCGCGGACGTAGACGGTGTCGCCGGGCAGGAGCGGATCGGATGTCAGCACCCGTCCGGTCATCACCTTGCCGTTGATGTCGCGGGTGATGTCGACGCTCTCTTGATTGGCGCGCGGGGTGAAACCGCCGGCAATGGCGACCGCCTTTTGCACCGTGAGTCCCGGCACATAGGAATACTGGCCGGCAGCGCCCACTTCGCCCATGACGAAGATCGGCCGGTAGCGGTCGATTTCGACCGAAACATCAGGATCGCGCAGATAGCCTTGGCGCAGCTTGTCGGCGATCTCCTTTTCCAACTGCTGCGCGGTGTGGCCGCGCGCCGGCACCGCGCCGACCAGCGGGAAGGAGAGATAGCCAGACTGGTCGACGCTGTAGGTATTGGTCAATCCGTCCTGCTCGAACACCGTGACACGGACGCGATCGCCGGCGCCGAGCCGATAGGGCTGGTCGAGCACCTCGTGAAAGGCGGCGGGTGTCGGGCGGTAGCTCGAGCAACCGGAGAGCAGCGACAGGGCAAGCAAAGCGCGAAAGAGGGAAGCAGTGCTTTTCATGACCGGTCAGGAACCTTCATCGCTCTTGCCGCAAGCCGCGGCACAACCCCAGGAAAGTGCGACCGTTATCGTCCTGTTAGGGTTAATGGGCGGTAAAGGAGCTGGTCCGGGACCGCGTTCATGAACTCCGCGAAGCCGCGCTCCTTCAGCAGGTCGTAGCCGAGCGCCATCTGCATCGGGCCGTCAAGCAGTTCCTTGCCGGTGAGCCCGAGCTTCTTCTTCAGGCGCTGCAGCGTGGCGCGCATGAACTGCAGGAAGCCGGCGGCCGAGCTGCCGAACGCCCTGGTCCAGCGCGGCCCGGCCGCGATCACCTCGTCGATCGTCATCGAGGTCAGCGGCTTGGGCAGCTTGGCCTAGTTGTTGCCAACAGGTGTCGAAGCCGTGCGGCGCCTCGATGACGCCGATGAAAGCAAGCAGCATCGCCGCGCCCGAGGGAACGGTTTTGTCCATGAATAAACCTCTTTTATGGTTGTTTCGGCTGGGTTACTTCGGGTAAGAAGATCGCTACTTCCCCGGGTGGCATTCATCAGTGAATATTCAGCAAAAGCTAATAGATGCTGCTACAGCCTCGCGGCACCTTTATATCGCGCCTTTGGATGGCCTTCGTTTTCTTGCTTTCCTGGCGGTGTTTTTCCATCACATGCCACAGTTCACGCCTTCACTTTTTCTCACGACGGCCCACAATTATGGATGGGTCGGCGTCGAACTGTTCTTCCTGATATCGTCGTTCCTGTTCTTCCACCTGCTCGACGCCGAGTATGAGAGAGCAGGCTCGATCAATATCCGTAACTTCTACGTGCGCCGTCTCCTGCGCATATATCCGCTGATGATCGCTTTTGCCGTCACTATGCTGGCGATATACGGAAATCCTGACGGAAACGGCTATCTCCGCCTGGCAGGACTGGCTCTCTTCCTCGACAACGCAATCACTTGCTTTCGCGGCTACAACCTCTCCAGCCCCACGTCGCATCTCTGGACGCTCTCTTTCGAGTTCCAGATTTATCTCCTGATACCGTTCGTGTTCCTGGCTTATCGGCGGTTCGGCAAAGGGGCATTTCTGGCGGGGCTCGTCGGCGTCCTGGTCTATTGCTTCCTTGCCCGCATGCTGTTCTTCGCCCTCGACGTGAAGCACCCCGTCGTGTGGGTGACGCCCTTCCTGCGCCCGGAGTCCGTGCTCGCTGGCATGGCCCTTTACGTCATCAGGCCGCGCTGGCACTGGGGATTTTCCCTTGTCGGTTCAGCAGTGGCAGCAACGCTGTTTTTGTGCCTCACAGATCCCTGGAAATCGGCACTCGGATCGGCCTTCAGCTACCCGCTGGCTGCCGTTGCCTTCGCGGGATTGGTGGATTCCGGCCTGCGTGCGCCTTGGCTGGCCAGCATTCTTTCGACTTGGCCCATGCGATATCTGGGCCGCATATCCTACGGTCTTTACGTCTTCCACTACGTGCTCATCGTCTGCTCCGTGAGAAGAGCGACGATGATGCAAGGACACGCCATAGACCCCGCGAATTCGGCCGGAGATTATTGGCTGCTTTGGCTGGTCGCACTGACGCTGACGATCGCCGCCGCCAGCGTGAGCTACTATGCCTTCGAGAAATGGATAGCTCGATTCAAGCGCCGTTTTGAAAGCCAGTGGAATGCGATCAACCTGACGCCTGCGTCTGCTCGGCCTGCGCAAGTCGATCCGCCTGATTTGCGCACGGCGGCCCGCTACATCCGGATCGCTGCGCTGAATTTCAGCCAAGTTAGCAATCAAAGCGGCAGCCTTTCCAGGACGGGCGGGAAGCCCAATTCCGCCAAGTGAATATTCACTGCGGCAATCTGATCATCGACAGAACCAAGAGCATCCACTGCGGTCCGGTGAGGCTCAGAAAAAAGCACATTTCCGCCATCGTCGGTGATGACCTTGAGAAACTTTATATCGATAGAACCGTCGGCACAAAGCGTCGTTTGGTCAAGAACAGCAGTCTTTTGCATTGGAATCACCTTCCTTTTCTAGGAGACCGTGTAGAAGCCTGAACCATACAAGCGGACCGCGCTCGCGGTTGGCACTTCGCCGCCGGAAACGCTCCATGACAATGCCCGAGAGGTGGGCCGTCGGCGCAGGGAAAGAGACGTTGCCGCTGTAAACCGGATCGGCAAAAAGCCCAATTGTTCCATTGCTTTCGAGCAATCTTCTTTGAGTGCCCGCCAATAAGCATGCATTCCGATCTTAACGGGTGAGTTACCATAGTTGTTTACGGTCCATCCTCGATTCAAAGTTCGGAGCAGGATGCATGTCCGTTCAGTGCGCGGCCGCAGATGTCGATGTCGATCTGAGGCAGCTTTTCGCCAGCCTGGCTCGAAACTGGCTGCGCATTGTTCTCGTGACCCTCGTGGTCACCGGGCTTGCCTTCGCTTTGGCTTGGCTCGCGACGCCTTACTATAAGGCGACGGCCAAGCTGGAGATTGGCTCGCGCGAATCGGAATACACCCGGCCGCCGGGCACCAATGACGACGAGAAGCCGATTCTCGACGAACAGGGCGTGGCCACCCAGGTCCAGATCATTTCCTCGCCCGACATCCTCAAGCAGGTGGCGAACAAGCTCAATCTGGACAAGCTGCCGGAGTTCGATGAAACGCTGAAGATGTCGGCGCTCGGGCGCGTACTCGTTCTTGTCGGCTTGAAAAGCGATCCCTTCGATATTCCGCCGGAAGAGCGCGTGCTGAATGCCATGCACGACAAGCTCAATGTCTATGCCGTTGAAAAGACGCGTGCGATCGCCATCGAATTTGCTTCGAAGGACCCCAAGCTTGCGGCGGCGATCGCGAATGGCATTGCCGACGCCTATATCGCCTCGAAGAGCGACGCCAAGCTCGAATCGAACGCCGCCGCCACCGACTTCCTGGCGCCGGAAATCGCCGACCTGCAGAACCGAGTGAAGGACGCCGAGGCAAAGGTCGCGGCCTTCCGAGCCCAGTCCGATCTTCTGATGGGCGGCAACAATGCGGTGCTTCCGACCCAGCAGCTCGCCGAACTGTCGAGCGAATTGTCGCGCGTGCGCGCCAGCCGCGCGGCAGCCGAGGCGAGCGCCGAGAGCGTGCGCCGGGCGCTGCAGAATGGCGGTTCGTTGGACAGCGTGCCGGAAGTCCTGTCCTCGGAGCTGATCCAGCGCCTGCGCGAGCGCCAGGTGGAGCTGCGGGCCAACATTGCCGATCTTTCCACGACCTTGCTCGACAACCATCCCCGCATTCGCGCGCTGAAGTCGCAGCTTGCCGACCTCGACGGCCAGATTCGCAATGAGGCCCAAAAGATCATCCGGGGGTTGTCGGCCCAGGCCCAGACAGCCAAGGCCCGCGAGGATCAGCTGATCGCGGACGTCAACACGTTGAAAGCCGCCGCGGCGCGAGCCGGCGAGCAGCAGGTGCAGTTGGACGCCTTGCAGCGCGACGCGAACGTCCAGCGCCAACAGCTTGAATCCTATATGGCAAGTTACAATGCGGTGGCCTCGCGCAAGGATCGCAGATACTCGCCCGTCGCGGCGAATCTGATCGCGCGGGCCCAGGTGCCGTCCCAGCCCTATTTCCCGAAGATCGGACCCATCACTGGGGCCGCCGCCGCCGCTTCGCTGCTGTTGATGGCGATCGGCACGCTGCTTGGCGAGTTGTTCTCGGGCCGCGCGATGCGTCCTGCCGCCGGCGCTCGTTTCACCGATATCGAGCAGGTGGCGATGCCTGCGGCCAGGGTGGAACCCATGATCGCCGAGGCACATGATGAGGATCGGGCTTTTGCGCCTTACGAGGACACCGCGGCAGGACATTCGATCGCGGAAGCGGAGCTCCCGAGACCGGCAGAGAGCGAGCCGGCGGAGGATCGCGCAGCCGCCATGGAGGCCTCCAAGCCGAGAGAATCGATGCCTGAACCAAGGCAATCCAGGCTCGGCGAGATGGATGTCGAAAAGGCTGCGGAGAAGCTGATCGCCTCAGGCGCCGCGCGTGCGATCTTCGTGTCGCCGGAAGGCGACGAGGCGGCCGCGTCCGCCGTGCTCGTGGCGCGCGAAGTATCCGACGCCGGCCTGCGCGTGTTGCTGCTCGATCTGACCGCGTCGGGCGCGGCGTCGCGGCCGATGCTGGATTCGAGCCTGTTCCCGGGCATCACCAATCTGCTCGCTTCCGAAGCGCAGTTCAGCGACGTCATCCATCCCGATCTCTATTCGGATGCGCATGTCATTCCGGTCGGCACCGCCGACCCGGTCCGCGCGATGCGCGCCGCCGACCGGCTGCCCATCATCATGCAATCGCTGACCACGGCCTACGACCTCGTCGTGGTCGAATGCGGCCCGGCCGATGCGCAGGCCATCAGCCGCCTGGTCGGCGACGGAACCGAAGTCTTCCTGTCGATGCTGGAAGCCGACGACCAGGTGACCCAGGCAGCGGTGAAGCTGATTGAGAACGGCTACCCGAATCTCATGCTGGTGACGCCGATCGGCCATGAACCGCCCGGAACGCCGGTGCCGGGCAGGCGGTCGGCCGCCTGAGCGTAGGGCGAAAGCGCGGCAGTGCTGAAGCAGCGCCGTCCGTTTCAAAGCGCGACGGTCAGTTATCGTCCTCGGCGGGAGCGGGCGCTGGCTGTCCGGCAGCCTTGCGGCGCAGCATCTTGGTCAGCTTCCAGATCGTCGGGTTAATCTTGATGAAGGCCTTCGCCCGCGCGCCTTGCCGCAGCCCTGTCGCCAGCGCCCGGCCCTTCAGCGTCAGCGGCGCAAGCACCTCGAAATGCTGGACCTCGATGTCGCACCAGAGCCGCTTGTAAGGCTCGTCGCCGACCGAGAAGTCATACACATCGAAGCCAAGCTCGCAGGCTTGCTGGATGTTGTCGAAGAACAGGAACTCGCCCGGGCTGGTGAAGGATAGATCGTCCTCGGCGATGGCGCCGAACTCGCAGATCAGCCGCTTGCCGGACCGGCTGGAGCCGGTCACCGAGCGCAGCTTGCCCGCCACATCCAGGCCGTGCAGCAGGAAGGGCGGCTTTTCCTCGGCCAGCGCATCGGCGAACAGCGCCCGGAAAAAGTCGCGTACTTGCCTGTCGCCGAAGACATTGGCGATGCCCATCTTGGCGAAACGCGCTTCCTTCATCTCGAAGAAGGCATCGAGCAGCCTGTCGACCTCCTCGCGGGTGCGGGCCTCAATGCGGCGGAAGGCGCCGACAGCCTCGAACTTGCGCGTCTGCGAGCGGTGCTTCTTGCGCTTGCGCTTGCCGCTCGCGCGTGACAGCAGCGCGTCGAACCCGCCGTCGAGATCGACCGCGAGAGCGAGGTTCGGACTTGGGAAACCGGGCAGCGCGGCGAGCGGGTTAGCGACGCCATCGAGGTCGGGCAGCAGCCTTTCCAGTGAGATCAGGTCGATATCCGGCCGCGTTCGGGCGATTGCCTTGAACATCGCGCGGATCGCAGGGCTGTCGATAGCGGGGAGGAGCCGCGGGTCAGCAGTGGCGAAATTGCCGTTGGCATGTCGACCGCCGGCGAAACGGGCAACCTTGAATGGGCCGCGTCGCACAACTTCCAGCGCCAAAGATAGCGCCGGGCGGCCATCGTAGGACAGCGTCGCGACAACCATGTCGGCGCCGGTCGCGGCCGCCCAGTTGCTGACCCAGGATGCGCTTTGCGCCGGCGCGAACAGCGCCGAGCCGCAGAATTGAACGTAGTCGGCAACGCCGGTGTCGTCGCTTGCGGTCGCAGTCCACCGGTCCTGGTCGGCTCGCACCGGGCGCGCGGAAGCCTCGTTGGCCGCGACCCGATTGCCGTCAAATGACGCGGTGGCGTCAACCATCCCTCAATCCTTAAGACGTATTGGTTGCAACCTGGGGTTCGCATAGGCGAATGTCGTGCTTGAATAAGCCTAGGCCCAAAAGGTGAAGGAATGATCGACGGGGACGATGCAATGCGGAAACTGGCGTTGAACCTTGCCCGCTACTCCGGTCTCGCACCGTTGGCGCGGCCGTTTGTCGGCGGCATCGGCGCTGTCCTGATGCTGCACCGTGTCACCGCGACACCGGAGAAGCCGAACAGCTTCAATCGGCACCTGAACATCGCTCCCGCCTTCCTCGACAGGCTGATCGCGGACATGAAGGGGCGCGGTTATGCCTTTGTTTCCCTTGATGAAGCGATCGAACGCATCAAGGTGGGTGGCAAAGGCGGCCAGTTCGCGACAATCACCGCGGACGACGCCTATCGCGACAACATGACCGAGGCGCTTCCGATCCTGGAACAGCACGGCGCGCCGATTACTATTTACGTCGCCCCCGGCCTGATCGACGGCGCCGTCGATCTCTGGTGGGACCTGATCGAGGACATCGTCGACACCAGTTCGCGCCTGACGCTGACGATGGCGGGCAAGCCGACCGTGATCGATTGCTCGACACAAGGCCGAAAAATCCAGGCCGTCGCGCGGCTGAACGCCTGGCTGACGTCGGAAGTCCCCGAGGAAGAGCAGGGCCCTACGCTGCGTGAACTGGCCCGTTCGAACGGCTATGAATTCGGCACAGGCCGCCCATGCACCTTGATGAGCTGGGATGAGCTTCGCACCATGGCCGCCCATCCGCTGGTGACCATCGGCGCGCACACCGTCAATCATCGGAACTTGAAGCGGCTGTCCGAATCGGATGCGCGCCATGAGATCGGCGATGTCCGCCGCATCCTCAAGGAAAAGCTCGGCGAGGAGCCGCGTCATCTGGCTTACCCTTATGGCTATGCCAGCGCCGTCAGCTGCCGCGAAGTGGGCTTTGCCCGCGACGCAGCCTATGCCTCGGCGGTGACCACGCGGCACGGTGTACTGCGTGCCGAGCATGCCGGTTTCCTGCACGCGCTGCCCCGCATCTCCGTCAACGGCCGATATCAGAGCGTGGCGCATATCCGCACGATGCTGTCCGGCATCACGACGCCGCTGGCCAATGCCGGCAAGATGGTCGTCACGATCTGAAGTCTGCCTCGCTCTGCGCCTTGGTCGGTACCATGACGTGACGCCTGTGAGGATCAGCCCTTCGGGCGCGGCTCGATGATCAGCCATTTAATGATGGCCATGGCCGGCAGAACCCAGAGAAAGCCGCTGAGCAGGAAGAACAGGAGATGCGACATAGGCCCGTATTCGGCAAGCCTGGTGACCGCGACGGCGGAGGCGATCAGCGCGTAGATGACGACCAGCGCCACCAGCAATATGGTTCCGATCAGCTTTTTCAGGCGAATGGGCATGTAGCGGTTCCGTTGACCCGCCCCGCTTAGGCCGAATGACGAGAGCGCGCAACCGTCCCGGCCCGGCGCGACGGCGTGCCGCGCTGTCCAGTCTTGCCAGTTGAGCGGCCTTGGTCCACCAATCGCGCGTTTCAACCGCCGGGAAAGCGAAATGGCTGCCATCACCGCCACAGCCCCCTATGCTGCACGCGACCGCAACCGCCACAACCGCGCTTTGGTGCGCGGCTGGCTCTACGTCGTACTGCTCGTGCTGTTCGCGCTGGTGCTGGTCGGCGGTTCCACTCGTCTCACCGGCTCCGGGCTGTCGATCACTGAGTGGCAGCCGATACACGGCGTCATCCCACCGCTCAACGACGCCGAATGGCAGGAAGAGTTCCAGCGCTATCAGCAGATCCCGCAATATACCGAGATCAACAAGGGCATGAGCGTCGAGGACTTCAAGTCGATCTTCTGGTGGGAGTGGGCGCACCGCGTCCTGGCGCGCAGCGTCGGCGTGGTCTTTGCCTTGCCGCTGCTGTTCTTCTGGGCGACGCGCCGCATCGAACGCGGCCTCGGGCTGAAGCTCCTCGGCATCCTTCTGCTCGGCGGACTGCAAGGCGCCATCGGCTGGTGGATGGTGGCTTCGGGCCTGGCCGACCGTATCTCGGTCAGCCAATACAGGCTGGCGACGCATCTGACGCTCGCCGCGCTAATCTTCACCGCCACCATGGTGGTCGCGCGCGGGCTGGCGCCGCACTCCGAGCCCGCCGCCGACCGGTCGACGCAGCGGCTCGCGGGCTTCATCGTGCTTTTGGCGCTGATCCAGATCTATCTCGGTGGGCTCGTCGCCGGGCTGCACGCGGGCCTTTCCTACAACACATGGCCGCTTATGGACGGAAAGGTGATCCCCTCCGATCTGCTTCTCCTGAAGCCCGCCTGGCTGAACTTCTTTGAAAATCCGAAGACCGTGCAGTTCGTCCACCGGCTAGGCGCCTATACGATCTTTGTCGTGGCGCTCTGGCATATGATCGCGACGTGGCGGCACCAGCCCGGCACCACCCATGCCCGCCGGGCCACGCTTCTGTTCGCGCTGGTGGTCGTCCAGGCCTCGATTGGCATCGGCACGCTATTGATGCAGGTGCCGCTGCACATGGCGTTGATGCATCAGGCGATCGCGCTTGTGTTGCTCGGCTTCGCCGCCGCGCACTGGCGCGGCACCAAAGGCGCTTATCCGTTGCCGACGAAGGTGAGCGTCAGGAGCTGAGGCCGATCTTTCGAACGGCATCGGCGACGGCCAGTTCGCGGTTCTCGTCGACCGCATTCTTGTCCTCGCGATGCCAAGGGGCTGACAGGCAGCCATAGGCGATGCATGGTCAAGAATGGCGCGTGGCGGCTGTCCGAATGAGTTCGGGAGCGCTGACCTTCCAGCACTCGGGAAATGCCTGCATTACTCAGTGCTTGATGCCGAGCATCAGGTCCAGGTTCTGCACCGCGGCGCCGGACGCGCCCTTGCCGAGATTGTCGTAGACGGCCATCAGCAGTGCCTGCGCCCTTTCGTCATTGGCGAACACATAGACCTTCATCCGGTTGGTGCCGTTATAGACCTCCGGATCGATCTCCGGCATGCGCTCTATGTGGGTGTAGGGCGCGACCTCGACCACGCCGCCATCGATCGACGCATAATGGTCGGCAATCGCCGCGTGAAGCTCGGCGCCGGTCGGAACGCGGTCGAGACCGCCGAGCTGCAGCGGCACCACGGTGATCATGCCCTGCGCGAAATTACCCACCGCCGGCTGCATGATCGGGTCGTGCGACAGCTTTGCATAGGTGCGGAGCTCCGGCACATGCTTGTGCTGCAGCGTCAGCCCGTAGGGCAGGAACTCGGGCGCGTCCTCGCCCTTGCTGACATAATCCTCGATCATCGGCCGACCGCCGCCGGAATAACCGGAAATGCCGTTAACGGTGATTGGGAAGTCGGCAGGCAGCAGGCCGGCCGCAACCAGTGGCCGCAGCGTCGCGATCGGCCCCTGCGGCCAGCAGCCCGGATTCGCGATGCGTTTCGCGCTGGCGATCTTCTTCGCCTGGTCCTTGTCCATTTCAGCGAAGCCATATTCCCAACCTTCAGCCACCCGATGCGCGGTCGAGGCGTCGATGACCTTGGTCGTATCGTTCGCAATCAGCGACACGCTTTCCTTGGCCGCCGCATCCGGCAGGCAAAGGATCGCGACATCGGCGGCATTGAGGAATTCAGCCCTAGCTGCGGCTTCCTTGCGGCGGTCGGCGGGAATGGAGATGATCTCCAGGTCGCCGCGATCGGCAAGCAGCGCCCTGATCTGCAGGCCTGTCGTGCCATGCTCGCCGTCAATGAAGATTTTCGGTTTCATCGGTTGCCAAATTCCTTGCGATCTCAGGCCTGTATGCCGTGCGCGTTTTGTAGGACGGCATGGGTGCCGTTGTTCAGATCCTCGAGCCGCACCTTTCGTTCGGCCACGAGGCCCAGATAGTGCATGGCGATCATCGATCCAGCGATCGCCGTAATATCGGCATGGTCGTAGGCAGGCGCAACCTCGACGACGTCGGCGCCGACGATATCGACCTGGCCGAGCTGGCGCAGCGTCGAGAGCATCTTGGCAGATGATGGACCGCCGGCAACCGGCGTGCCGGTGCCTGGCGCGAAGGCCGGGTCGAGGCAGTCGATGTCAAAGGTGAGATAGGTCTTTCTGCCGCCAGTCCGGTCAACGATCGCGTAGGCAATATCCGACGCCCGCATCTCCTCGACCTCATGGCCGTAGAGGATCTTGATGCCGAACGTGTCGGGCGCATGCGTGCGGATGCCGATCTGAATCGAGCGATCCGGGTCGATGATGCCCTCCTTCACCGCACGGGCGACGAAGGAGCCATGATCGATGCGCTTGCCGTCATCCGGCCAGGTGTCCTGATGCGCGTCGAACTGAACGAGCGCCAACGGCCCATGGATCGCGGCATGCGCCTTGAGCAGCGGCCAGGTGACGAAATGATCGCCGCCGAGCGTCAGAAGGAACGCGCCCGATCTCAGGATCTTCGCCGCCTCGCGCTCGATCGCGCCGGGGGTCTTCTGATGGTTGCCGCTGTCAAGCAGGCAATCGCCATAGTCGACCACCGCGAGCGGTTCGAACAGGTCGCGAGAGAAAGGGTATTGCGGATCGTTCTCGAGGATCGCCGAGGCGCGGCGGATCGCCTGCGGCCCGAAGCGGGCGCCCGGCCGGTTGGTGACTGCCGCGTCAAAGGGAATTCCCCACACGACAGCGTCCGCACCCTTCACGTCCTTGGTGTATTTGCGCCGCATGAACGACAGCGCACCGGAATAGGCTGGCTCAAGTGCCGCCCCCGTTTTCGAACGGGCGGTGAAGGCGTGGTCGATCTCTTTGTTCGCCATTGCGGGTCCTCGGTTTTCATCGGGCAGCCACAACTACAGAACCGGCACGCAACATGCCAGTCACGGCATGCGGAAAGGAAGCGGCGCACGGCGAGTGCCACGGCAACACAGGATTTGTATCATTATGGCTGAGACGGCCTTGCTTAACCTTGCGCCCGCGCCCGCGGCGACCCGAGTCGGCACGATGGCCGGCGAGCGCTTCCTGGTGCTGGATTCCTGGCGCGGCATCTGCGCGCTGCTGGTGGCGCTGTTCCACTTTCCGACCACCTCGATGATTTCGCAAAGCGCCTTTGTCGGCGGCTCCTATCTGTTCGTCGATTTCTTCTTCGTGCTCTCCGGCTTCGTCATCGCCAGCGCCTATGGCAGCCGGCTGAACGCGCAGGACGACCTTGCCCGGTTCGCACTGGTGCGCTTCGGCCGCATCTACCCGCTGCATGTTCTGATGCTTGCTGCATTTGCCGGCTTCGAGGCGCTGCGGCTCGTCCTGCCGGCCCTGCACGGAACGGGTCCCGCGCCCTTCACCGCTGGTTTCGACTTGAAAAGCCTCGTCGCCAACCTCTTCCTTCTGCAAGGCATGGGGATCGAGGATCATCTGAGCTGGAATGCGCCGAGCTGGAGCATCTCGGCCGAGTTCTTCACCTATCTGCTTTTCGCCGCCGTCGTGTTCACCGCCGGCCAGCGTGCCTGGACATGGCTCGTCGCCGCAGCCGTGACGGCGCCGCTTTTCCTGCTCGCGGTCTCGACGCGTCATATGGACGTGTCCTTCGATTTCGGCTTCATCCGCTGTCTTTACGGCTTCTCGCTCGGCGCGCTGCTTGCCTGGTTTCAGCACGATTCCATTGCAGAGGCGCGACAGGCGCTGAGCGGCGGGGCAGGGCGCCTCGCCTGGACGCTGGCCGAGCTGGCGATGATCGTCGTGATCGCGCTGTTCGTTTCGGTGGCGGGAACGAATGACGCCGGCATTGCCGCGCCAGTCGTCTTCGCTCTGGCGCTTTATCTTTTTGCGCATGAGGGCGGGTGGGTCAGCGTGGCCTTGCGCAGCCGGCCGATGCTGCTGCTCGGCTCGCTCTCTTATTCGATCTACATGGTCCACATCTTCGTACAGGCCCGCATGATCAATGTCGGCGGCCTGATCGAACGCAAGCTCGGGCTCGGCATCGTCGGCGACCTGGTGCTGCGCGGCGACCATGCGACCGGCTTCGGAACCGGCTCGCCCTGGATAGGTTTCGCGGCTTTGGGCGCGATGTTGGTCGCCGTCATCGCCGCGTCCTGGTTCACGTGGCGCTTCGTCGAAATGCCGGCGCTGGCCTGGTTCCGGCGCCTTTCGAAGCGGATCTAATCCAAAAACTAGCCGGCTTCGTTCACTGCCCTGTCATGGGCATCGCCTAACCGGGTCCCAACCCGGAACGGAGCGATTCCCCGATGCGAACACTCTGGCTGAGCCTTGCCTTTTCCGCCGCCCTTGCCACTGCTGCGGGGCAAAGCTTAGCCGGTGAAAGCCGGGCTAGCCAAATCCTCGGCCGCTTCGAGCATGCCAATCAGTGGCGCGATCATGTGATGATCGCCGCGCACCGCGCAGGCAGCATGCAGGCCGGCAAGACGCTCTACGCCGAGAATTCGCTGGCGGCGGTCGAAAGCTCGATCGCCATCGGCGCCGAGATCGTCGAAGTCGATGTGAGGCGCGCGAAAGACGGCGCGTTCGTCATCATGCATGACAGCTGGCTAGACAGGACGACCACGTGCAAGGGCGAAGTGGCGAGCTACACGCTTGCCGAGTTGAAGAAATGCCGGCTGGTCATCGAGGGCACGGGCGCCGTCACCAATGAGACGGTGTCGACGCTGCGCGAGATGCTGCTGACGACCAGGGACAGGATCCTGATCAATCTCGACAACAAGCTGGAGGTGACGGACCTGCCTGGCATGATCGCGGAGGCGCGCGATCTCGGCATGGCCGATCAGGTGATCGTCAAAGAGAGCCTCTGGAACCGGCAGCGCGTCGATGCCGCGAGCGCAGCACTTGCCAAGGCCGGCGGCGGCTTCCAGTTCATGCCGATCCTCGCCGACGACGCCGTGCATGACGCCGCCTTCGCCGGCGAGGTCGACAAGGCGTTTGCACCGCGCGCATGGAATTGATCACCTGGCGCAACGGCGCCGAGACGCTGACGCCGACCGGCGGCCCGCTGTTCAGCACCCAAATGCGGGCGGAAGCGGCCCGCGGCGACTGGCACCTTTGGGCCGACACCTATGCGATCGTCAACAAGTCGGGAGGCTTCCTCGCCGGCGGGCGCGGCGACGAGCTTGCCGTCGCCGCCGGCCTGCCACGCGAAGCTTGGGGTTTCTGGGTCGATCATGGTGCCACCATCATCCAGACCGACGAGCCGAAAGCGGCGATCGAGTGGCTGGCGGCCAATGGCTATCGCGTGCCTTATGCGACGGGCATCAAGCAGGCTGAGCCGGCGCATACGGCGAGTATCAATTAGCTGGCGTTGGCGCTTCACCCCGCCCGGCGCTTCGCGCCGACCTCCCCATCGAGGGGAGGTAGAGCGTCGTGCGAACTCCTCTTCGCTGGACGCCTGCGAAGTCGATGAGATTAAGCGGACCTTCGAACGTATGGCTCGGCGCCCTACCTCCCCTTGATGGGGAGGTCGCGCCGCAGGCGCGGGCGGGGTGACGGCGCCGACCTCAAGCCGCTTTCGCCACGCCCTCCAACTCGTCAAGCTCATCCCCCGACAGCTCCAGCTCCGCCGCCGCCAGATTCTCGCGCAGATGCTCGACCGACGACGTGCCCGGGATCAAGATGATATTCTGCGAACGCTGCAACAGCCAGGCCAGCGCAACTTGCATCGGCGTCGCGCCAAGCCGTTCCGCCACGCCCGACAGCGTCGACGACTGCAACGGGCTGAACCCGCCGAGCGGGAAGAACGGCACATAGGCGATGCCGTCGCGCGCCAGTTCATCGATCAGCGCGTCGTCGTTCCGGTGCGCGAGGTTGTACTGGTTCTGCACGCAGATGATGTCGCAGATCTTTCGGCCCTCCGCGATCTGCGAGCGAGTGACGTTGCTCAAGCCGATATGGCGCACCAGGCCCTTGCGCTGCAGTTCGGCCAGCGCTGTCAGCGGCGCTTCGATCGAGCCTTCGGCGGGGCCATGGGTATCGAACATGATGCGCAGATTGACCACTTCGATCGCGTCGAGTCCGAGATTGCTCAGATTGTCGTGCACGGCCTGCGTGAGCTCCTTGGGCGAGTAGGCCGGCAGCCAGGAGGCATCGCTGCCGCGGCGTGCGCCGATCTTGGTGACGATGGTGAGATCGTCGGAATAGGGCGCCAGCGCCTCGCGGATCAGCTTGTTGGTGACGTGCGGGCCGTAGAAATCGCTGGTGTCGATGTGATTGACCCCATTTGCCACCGCTTCGCGCAGCACGGAGATAGCCGCGTCATGGTCCTTCGGTGGACCGAACACGCCTTTGCCCGCAAGCTGCATGGCGCCATAGCCGAGGCGATACACCGAGCGGTTGCCGAGTTTATAAGTGCCGGATTTGGCTACACTGGACATTGTTGCTCTCCTTCGCTGTCAGCGAGGGAGATAAGGGATGGCTGCTGTCCTGATAACCGGGTATAACCAGCACGACCTGTGCGGAATTTAGAACAATGGCGGCTGATCTCAACGACCTCCAGGCATTTATGGCCGTCGCACGCGCTGGCGGCTTTCGCGAAGCGGCCCGCGCCACGGCCGGCAGCGCGTCAGTGCTCAGCGAAGCCGTCCGCCGTCTGGAAACCCAACTCGGTGTTAGGCTCTTCAACCGCACCACGCGCAGCGTTGCTTTGACGGAGGCAGGCGCCAGCCTGCTGGCGCGTCTTGGCCCCGCGCTGGGTGAGGTGGAGGCCGCGCTCGATGTGGTGAACGGCTTTCGCGACCGGCCCGCCGGAACCTTGCGTCTCAACGTGCCGATAAGCGCTTCGCGGCTGGTGCTGCCCAAAATCGTTCCGGGATTTCTCGCTGCATACCCGGCCATCCGGCTGGAGGTGATCGCGGAGGAGAACTTTGTCGACCTGCTGGCGGCGAGCTGCGATGCGGGCATCCGCTACGACGAACGGCTGGAGCAGGACATGATCGCCGTGCCGATCGGGCCGCGCGCGCAGCGCTTCACCACCTCCGCCGCGCCGTCCTACCTTGACCGGCACGGTCGGCCACAGCACCCGCGCGACCTGCTTGAGCACGCGTGCATACGCGGTCGCTTTCCGAGCGGGGTCATGACGCCCTGGGAATTCGAGCGCCACGGCGAGGTGGTGCGGGTCGATACCACGGGGCCGTTGGTCGTCAGCATCGGCGGCGGCGTCGATCTCGCCGTCGATGCGGCGATCGCCGGCGTCGGCATTCTTTGGCTCTTCGAGGACTGGGTACGCCCGTATTTCGACAGTGGCGTCCTGGAACCTGTGCTCGAGCCGTGGTGGCAAAGCTTCTCGGGGCCGTTTCTTTATTACCCTGGCCGGCGCCTTGTGCCAGCACCGTTGCGCGCCTTTATTGACTACATCAAAACGCCGGCCGGGCACTGGTGACAAAAAGGCCGCCCGGAGGCGGCCTTTTCGACATGCTTGGGCTTCGCAGAGCTTAGCGCTTCGAGAACTGGAACGAGCGGCGGGCCTTCGCCTTGCCGTACTTCTTGCGCTCGACCACGCGGCTGTCGCGGGTCAGGAAGCCGCCCTTCTTGAGCACCGAGCGCAGGCCCGGCTCATAGTAGGTCAGCGCCTTGGAAATGCCGTGACGCACCGCACCGGCCTGGCCGGAGAGGCCGCCGCCGATGACGGTGGCGACGATATCGTACTGGCCGGCGCGGTTGGCCGCGACGATCGGCTGGTTGAGGATCATCTGCAGCACCGGACGCGCGAAATAAGTCGCGAATTCCTTGTCGTTGACGGTGATCTTGCCGGAGCCCGGCTTCACCCAGACACGCGCGATGGCGTTCTTGCGCTTGCCGGTGGCATAGGCGCGGCCCGACTTGTCGAGCTTCTGGACATGCACGGGCGCGGCCGGCTGCGCGGCGACGGTGCCGAGTTCTGCGAGCGAGGAAAGCTCAGCCATTACGAGGCCCTCTTGTTCTTGGAGTTCAGCTTGGCCACGTCGAGCGTGACGGGCTGCTGGGCGGTGTGCGGATGCTCGGCGCCGGCATAGACGCGGAGATTCTTCATCTGGCGACGGCCAAGCGGGCCGCGCGGGATCATGCGCTCGACGGCCTTCTCGACGACGCGCTCGGGGAAACGGCCCTCGAGCAGCTGGCGCGCGGTGCGCTCCTTGATGCCGCCGGGATGACCGGTGTGCCAGTAATAGACCTTGTCGGTGTACTTCTTGCCGGTGAACACCACCTTGTCGGCATTGATGACGATGACGTTGTCGCCATCATCGACATGCGGGGTGAAGGTGGGCTTGTGCTTGCCGCGCAGATGGTTGGCGATGACGGTGGCCAGGCGACCGACGACGAGACCTTCGGCGTCGATCAGCACCCACTTCTTCACCACATCCGCAGGCTTCTGCGAAAAGGTAGCCATGGTTTTGCTCTCAGGTTGACCTTTCCCGTCCAGGAGGGACAGGAGAAGGCGTTTTTTGTTGCTTGGATTGACGGAAGAGCCGGAGCCACCCGCCAATAACAAAACGGCGGCCTTTGCGGGCCGCTGCTTCGGGAGGGCTTATAGGCGAGGGCGCTTGGCGCGTCAAGTGCCGATTGTGGCTTAAGATCGCGAAAAGCCATTTGAATTCAACGACTAATGCAGCTGGTATTATTTTACCTCATATCTCTTTGTCAAAATAGTTTTCTTTCGTTCACCGCCGCCCGGTCACCGCGGCAAAGAGAAGCCTGACGCCGATAGCGACCATCAAGGCTCCTGCCAGCCTTTCTTGCCAAACGAGGAACGTGCTTCGGCGCGCCAGCCAGCCGCCAACCGCGCCGGAGGTCAACGCGACAGCGCTGAGGACAACCAGTCCCATCATCTTCATGGTCGTACCGAGAATGATGAACTGCAGCGCAGGCGAACCGATCCAGGGATGAACGAATTGCGGCAGCACCGCCAGCATGAAAGCAAGCGTCGTCGGATTGGTGAGATTGCAGATCATGCCTTGCCGGAAAGCGGCTGGGATACTGCTCGTCTCGGCAAAGGTAGACGCACCGCCACCTTTGCCCGGCCGACGGGCCAACAGGAATTTGATCCCGATGGCGATCAGATAGATGGCGCCGACGATCTGAAGGAAACTGTAAAGAGATGGAGAGGATGTGATCAGCGAGGCAAGCCCCATTGCCAGTAATGGAATCTGGACGACTCCGGCTGACACGCAGCCCGCTGCGGTCGCCAAGGCGTGGCGCCAGCCTTGCCCGACCCCGCGGCTGATCACCAGCATCATGTCGGGACCCACACCAGAAAGCTGATAGGCGAGCACGGCGCCGACAAAGGCAAGGTAGGTTGTAACATCGGGCATGCCGCAGAACGAACGCATCGACTGGGGAGTTCCGGCAAGACGTCAGCCCGGCTTATCGCTTATTAGCTTCCTCGGAATCGAATAGGTGCCGGTGGCGTGCGCGACGGTGTGTCCGTCCGGGCCGGCGACAATATCGATGTCGAACACCATCAGGCTCTTGCCGAGCTTCAGGATCCGGCAATGGCCGTCGATCGGACCGGCTTCGGCCTTGCGCATGAAATTGATGTCAAGGTTGACCGTCACCGAAAGCGCATCCGGCCCGGCATGGCTGAGCACGCAGACATAGCCGCCGATGTCGGCCAGCGTGAACAGCGCCGGACCGGACACCGTGCCGCCGGGGCGCAGATGCCGCTCGTCGGCGTTGAGCCGCACCATGCAGCCGCCCGGAAAAACGTCGATCGCCTCATAGGAGATGAAATTGTCGTTGAGTTGCGGATAGACGCTTGCCATCAGCGCATTGACTTCCGCCGCGTTGAGCGTTGGCTTCAGATCGCTTTGGGCGGGCATGGCGATGTCCTATATGAAATGGCAAGCTCCGGGCGATATGCCTGGACCAAACGGTGCGACGGAGAAAACACGCCTCGCGGCTGTTCTTCAACCGGCAGCATGGTAGTTCTGTTGCTCCATAAGCCGCGAGCGCTGATCGAGAGGTTTAAAAATGGCTGAAGTCGTTGCCATCAAGCCCGCCGTCGCCGACGGGCCCGTTCTTGTCAGCCAGGACAAGGGCATCCTGCGCCTCACGCTCGCCAGCCCGCCGGCCAATGCGTTGTCGCTGGCGACGATGGCGGCGCTTCAGGCCGAGTTCGATCGCGTGAGGACGGACAAATCCGTGCGTGTCATCATCCTGGCCGCGTCGGGAAAAGTGTTCTGCGCCGGCCACGATCTCAAGGAAATGACGGCGCATCGCGCCGAGCCGGACCGCGGCAAGGCCTTCTTCCAAAAGACCTTCGCCGCCTGCGCGACACTGATGCAGTCCATCGTGCGCCACCCGAAACCGGTGATCGCCGAGGTTGACGGGCTTGCCACCGCTGCCGGCCTGCAGCTGGTCGCGAGCTGTGACCTAGCCATTGCCTCGCATGAGGCGAGTTTCTGCACGCCTGGCGTGAATATCGGCCTGTTCTGCTCGACGCCGATGGTGGCGCTGTCGCGCAATGTCTCGCGCAAGCAGGCCATGGAAATGCTGCTCACCGGCGAGACGATCGACGCCGCCACCGCCAAGGAGTTCGGGCTGGTCAACCGGATCGTGCCGCGTGAATATCTGAATCAGGTTGTCAGCAAACACGCGCAAATCATTGCATCCAAATCGTCTTTGGTCGTCAAGACAGGCAAGGAAGCCTTCTACGCCCAGGCCGAAATGGGGCTGGCCGACGCTTATGCCTATACCGGCCGCGTGATGGTCGAAAACATGCTGGCGCGCGACGCCGAGGAAGGCATCGGCGCCTTCATCGGCAAGCGCAAGCCGGAATGGACCGACGAATAGTTCTTCCATATGCCGCGCTTTTCTATTGCTGAAGGTTCGACGTGGCTGCCCGCAAGCAGCCGCTTCGGCCTCGACCCCGATCGATTTTCAGGACACCTATCATTTTCGCATAATGCGCGACTTCTGCAGCGATCCACACATGTTTATGGAGGAGGCGTTGCGGGACGACGATGATTAGCGGTGGGCGCGTGAACCGGGAAGATCTCAGTTGGGAAGTGGAAGAAGCCTGCCGCGAGGCGTGGCCTGCTGCGCTTGAAACCGTCGCTCTCGGATGGATGTTTCGCCGTTCAGGCGGACGGATAAGGCGGCCGAATTCCGCTAATCCCCTGCGCGGCAGGCGAGGTGCGCCGGGGCGGGTAATCGATGCCGCCGAGGCATTCTACGCCAGCCATGGCCAGGCTCCGCTGTTTCGCGTACCCGACATCGCGGCCGAACTGGAACTCGAACTCGACCGTCGGGATTACAGCCGGGAAGGCGGTACGATACACCTCCATGCCGAGATCGACGCGCTTCAGGCAAACAATTATGGCGACATCACGGTCTCCGCAGCGCCGACCGAGAACTGGTTCGAGGCGCGCTTCCGTACCGGCGGCTACGACGAGGCGGAGCGACGCATCTTTCGCTATATGACGAGCTTGATCGCAGGCGACAGGGCATTCGTGTCGTGTGAGCGTGATGGCCAAATCGCGGCCTTTGCCTTCGGCGTCATCCGCAACGGGCTGCTTGTCGTCGAGGCGGTTGAAACCGACGCCCGATTCAGGCAGCAGGGGCTCGGCCGCAGGACGGTGGGCGGGCTGGTCGGTTGGGCCGGGCGAGCAGGCGCCCAGGCCGGCTGTCTGCAGGTGGTCGCCGACAACACGCCCGCACGCGCGCTCTACGCTTCGCTCGGCTTCAACCGCGAGCTCTATCGCTACCATTACCGCAGGAAGACCATCGCAGCATGAATCACGATAGCTACGACAACGCCTACATTGCCGGCATCCTCAACTCAGTGAAGACGATCGCCATGGTCGGCGCCTCGCCCAACGATGTGCGGCCAAGCTATTTCGTGCTGAAATACCTCTTGGCCAAAGGCTTTTCGGTGCTGCCGATCAATCCCGGCCATGCCGGCAAGCAGATCCTCGAACAGACGGTCTATGCCAGCCTGGCGGATCTGCCGCATCCGGTCGACATGATCGACATCTTTCGCGCTTCCTCGGCGGTGCCCGGCATCGTCGACCAGGTGCTGCAGCTCGACCCGCTGCCCAAGGTCGTCTGGATGCAGCTTGGCGTGCGCAACGATGAGGCGGCTGCCCGCGCCGAAGCTGTCGGCATCAAGGTGGTGATGAACCGCTGCCCGAAGATCGAATATGGCAAGCTATCCGGCGAGATCGGCTGGACCGGCGTCAACTCGGGCGTGCTGTCGTCGAAAAAACCTGTGATGCGCCAGGGATTTCAGAGCTTCGGCGTAAGACAGAAATAAGCACGCGGTAGTTCGCGCAAAATTATTCCGGGACGAAATGGATTTTCCCGGGCGTTCGTCGCAGATCGCGCCCCGAACGGTATTTTCTTCTTTGCATTCCCGGCCGCGCTTCGCCAAGAATGCCCGGCGATTTTCGAACGTTAGGAGAGGGATTTCGATGACCCGTACGCCTGGTTTCAGCACTTTAGCCGTTCATGCAGGCGCAAAGCCCGATCCGGCGACCGGCGCCCGCGCCACGCCGATCTACCAGACCACGTCCTATGTCTTCGACGACGCCGACCATGCCGCCTCGCTGTTCGGGCTGAAGGCCTTCGGCAACATCTACACGCGCATCATGAATCCGACGCAGGCGGTTCTCGAGGAACGCGTCGCGGCGCTCGAAGGCGGCACCGCGGCACTTGCTGTCGCCTCGGGCCACGCCGCGCAGGTCATCGTGTTCCACAATCTGATGCAGCCGGGCGACAACTTCATCGCCGCCAACAAGCTTTATGGCGGATCGATCAACCAGTTCGGCCATGCCTTCAAGAACTTCGGCTGGGAAGTGCGCTGGGCTGACCCGATCGATCCCTCGACGTTCGAGAGCCAGATCGATGACAGGACCAAGGCGATCTTCATCGAGAGCCTTGCCAATCCCGGCGGTGTCTTCGTCGATATCGAGAAGATCGGCGACATCGCCCGCAAGCATGGCCTGCCGCTAATCGTCGACAACACGCTGGCCTCGCCCTATCTGGTGCGGCCGATCGAGCACGGCGCCGACATCGTCGTGCATTCGCTGACCAAGTTCATCGGCGGCCACGGCAATTCGATCGGCGGCGGCATCATCGACGGCGGCACCTTCGATTGGTCGAAGTCCGGCAAATACCCGATGCTGTCGGAGCCGCGCCCTGAATATGGCGGCCTCGTCCTGCACGAGACTTTCGGCAACTTCGCCTTCGCGATTGCCGCGCGCGTGCTTGGTTTGCGCGACATCGGCCCGGCGATCTCGCCCTTCAACGCCTTCCTGATCCTGACCGGCCTGGAAACGCTGCCGCTCAGGATGCAGCGTCATTGCGACAATGCCGCGAGCGTTGCCGGCTGGCTGTCGAACCATCCGAAGGTAGCCTGGGTGAACTATCCCGGCCTTCCAGGCGACAAGAACAATGCGCTGCAGAAGAAATATTCGCCGCAGGGCGCGGGCGCGGTGTTCACCTTCGGCCTCAAGGGTGGCTACGAGGCCGGCATCAAATTCGTCGAGGCGCTGGAGCTCTTCTCGCATCTCGCCAATGTCGGCGACACCAAATCGCTGGTCATTCATCCGGCCTCGACCACGCACCGCCAGCTTTCCGACGAGCAGAAGGTCAAGGCCGGCGCCGGACCTGACACCGTCCGCCTTTCGGTCGGCATCGAGGACGTCAACGACATCGTTGCCGATCTCGAGCAGGCGCTCGGTAAGGTCTGATATGTCGGCCTTTCTTGCGATCAATGTCGATGCGGTCGAACCGGAGGCCGGCGCGCCGCCGCCGGACCGGGTGATTTCGGGTGATCCGAAATTCCGCACCTGGAATGTCGAGGAGCGCGACGGCGGCCTCTATGCCGGCGTCTGGGAAGCGACGCCGGGCAAATGGCGCATCGTCTATGACGAATGGGAGTTTTGCCACATCCTGTCCGGCGTCTCGGTGATCGCCGAGGATGGCGGCGAGGCGCGCACCGTGCGGGCCGGCGACAGTTTCGTGCTGAGGCCAGGGTTCAAGGGCACATGGGAAGTGCTCGAGACGACACGCAAAGAATACGTGATCCGGCTTTGAATGCTTCCAGCAATCAAAGCAGCCGATCGACATCGCCGTCGGAAAAGCCGTATTTGCTCATGATCTCCCGGTGCCAGGCACTTCCGAGCAGATCACCAAGGCATTGATCGACGCGCCGGCGCAGCGCGTCGTTGTCCTTGGCGAGGGCGAAAGCGCCTGCCGCAGGCTGCTTTTCAAAGGCCGGGATGTCGATGACGGCAAGCGGTACGCCAGTCCGTCCGTTGACATAGCCGCGATGCGCCATGGCGACGCTGGCATACGCGTCGGCATGGCCTGCCGCAACGGCTTCGGCTGCTTCGGCCTGCGTGGCGAATATCCTGATCCGCTGGGGCGGGACGCCGTTCTGCAGCGCGGTCTGGTGCTGGATCTGACCCGATATGACTGCGAGCACGGCGGAAGGATGTTGGGCGACGGAGCGATAGCCGTTCAGCTCCAGCGGATTGCCCTTGGCCACCATCAACCCGTCCGGCAGTGACCAGATCGGCCGCGTGAAGTCCACGAGCTTGCTGCGCTCCTCGGAGATGAACAGGCCGGTCGTCATGTCCCAACGGCCGTCCACCAAACCGGGGAGCAGTTCGGCGAATTCCGCCTCGATCGGCGAGAAGTTCTCCAGGTCAACCATCTGGCAAACTTTCTCGGCGAGCACCGCGTCGCAACCGCCGAGCTTGCCCGCGGCATCGGTGAAGCAGAAGGGTGGCTCTTGCAGGTAAGCGAATTTCATATCTGAGTTCCGAACGATAATTTCAGCTGTTCGAGGCGGATCCTTCGCCGGTCAAAAGGTAACGGCAACCCGTTCCAGCCCGTGAAAATGGTAAGTGTCGCGGAAGCGCGGTGTCTCCGCCAGGCGCAACTCCGGAAGCCGATCGAACAGCGTCTTCAGCGACACCTGCAACTCCAGCCTGGCCAGCGGCGCGCCGATGCAGAAATGGATGCCGGCGCCGAAGGAAACATTCTTCTGGTCCGTGCGGGCCGGATTGAAAGTGTCGGGCTCGGCAAAGGCAAGCGGATCGTGGTTCGCCATGCCGAGCAGCAGCGCCACCATCTCGCCGGGTTTGACCAGGATGCCCGGCGAAACCTCCATCTCCTCATAGGCATAGCGCAGAAACATATGCAGCGGCGGGTCGTAGCGCAGGCATTCCTCGACCGCCGCGACGTTTTTCTCAGGCGTCTCGAAGAAACGCCGCGGATCGCCGCCTTGCGCGAGGATCGAGCGCACCGCATTGCCTGTCTGGTGCACGGTCGCTTCGTGGCCGGCATTGAGAAGCAGGATCGCCGAGGAAACCAGCTCGTCTTCCGAAAGCTTCTGACCGTTGTCCTGGGCTTCGATGAGCAGCGACAGCAGATCGTCGCCAGGTTTCTTGCGCCGCTCCGCAATATAGCCCCGCAGGAAGTCGGAAAAATCGCGTGCGGCGCGGTTCGCCGTCTCCTCGGCCTCGCGCGTGCGGCCATGCATGTACATGGCGACCATCCGATGCGACCAGTCGAGCAGTTGCGGCCCCATCTCGACCGGAACGCCGAGCATCTCGGCGATGACGGTGATCGGCAAGGGCGAGGCGTAAGTCGGCAAAAGATCGACGCCGTTTGGCTCGAGGCGGTCGACCAGCTCGTTGGCCAATGCCTCGATCCGCGGCCTGAGTCGCTCGACCTGGCGCGAGACGAAGGCGCGGTTGACCAGCGTTCTGAGCCGCGTATGCACCGGCGGCTCGAGCTCCAGCATGGAATTGGCCTCGATCGCGTCGAACACCACAAGATGTGAGCGGTCGTCGCCCACGCCGCGGCTGTCGGGAATGCCGGCCGGGTTCTGCCGGCCGAAACGGCGGTCGCGCAGCAGCCGATTGACGTCGTCGAAACCGCCAAAGCACCAGAAGCCATAGTCTTCCCAGAATAAGGCGTTGGCGGCGCCATGCAGGAAGGCATAGGCCTCATAAGGGTTCTGCACGAAGGCTGGCTCGTGCGGGTCGAGACGCAGGCGGCGGCTGGCGGGGTCGAAGGCAAGATAGGAAGGCTTCAAATCGGTCATGCCTGACCATTAGCGCGCCTTGTCGGCCCGATGCCAGACCGTATCTTGGCGCGCCCGTGAAATCGAACCGTTGAGCCAGATTGCCGGCTTGAAGCGCTGGCTGCGCGCCGAAATGATCTAGTTGGATATTCGGCTAGCCGCCAGCGTCAGTGGCCAGTCTTCAGAATACTCGCCACTTTGGCTGCAATCGCCGCGTCGAGTGCCGGCCAGTTCGCCAGCAGCTCGCGCGGAAAGCGGTAGGTGAGGCTGAGATCGTCGCCGACCTGGATGTCGCGCTCGCAGGGCGCCAGCGATTGCTCCGCGTTCGGGCCGCTGAGGCAACGGGCGACGAAGGGATCCTTGCCGGGACGCTCGGCGACGGCCAGCACCTCGTTGAGATAGCCTGATTTTTCCGTGAAGGCGTAAACCGTCGTGCCGGCCGGGCCGGGCGTGCCCGGCTTTTCGATCAGGGCGCTGTAGATCGGCGCGAAACGACCGCTCATGTCGCGCGACATCATCCGCGGCTCGAACGACAGGAAGATGATCTTCCTGGTCGTCGTATGGTTGAAGTCGTCGCGCGCGGCCGAGCTGTAGCCGTCCATCTCGGGATAGCGCAGATAGAGGTCGAGCCGCGAGGCGATGCCGTCGCGCCTGGCCTGGTCGAAGCGGATGAAGTTTGTCGGCACGCTGATGAGATTGTTGCCCATGACGATCTGGCGCACCGTCGTATCATCTGTATAGCCGGCCATGGCGATTGACCGTCCAAGCCATTTGCCGCCGACGCTGATCGCCACCGAAAGCAGCGCCAGCGCCGCGAAGATGTAGAAGACCCGCTTCATCAGGGTCGAATCGACGACCTCGAAGTCCGGGCTCTCGGCAGCCGTTGCGTCTCTCATTCGCTCTTCCCCGATCCGTCCACCTGTCCTTCGGCGGCACAGCCGGCGCGGCATAGCTCTTGCAGCGCGTTGGCACGACTGTGCGTTTTCATGGTAAACGGTTGGTAAACATGGATCCCGTTGTGCCTGTTCTTTACGCGTTTGCGGTTGGCGTCACGGCTTGCGGGCTGGCCGGATCGGCCATGGAACTTTTGTCCGGCCGGCGCCTGGCCTTTGCCGAACCCTATGTTTCGCCGGTCCATATCCTGCGTTCGCTCGCGGCAACGGCCTGCGCCGGGCCGTTCATGCTCACCAACGAGGCGTTGGCTGCCCGGCGCGAAGGGCGCATCGGCACGATGGCGCTGTTGTCTTGCGGCTGCACGGCCATCGCCTGGGCGCTGGCGCTCGGCGTCGTGCTCATCGCCATTGCATCCTGGGCGACCGAGAACTTAGGGTCTTTTGAATTCGCTGGTTGAGACGATTCGGAGACGAACAATGCCGGTACATGCGATCGATGGGAAGGCGCCCGAGTTCGAGGACGCCGATACGAACTGGATCGCGCCCGACGCCACGCTGATCGGCAACATCCAGATCGGCCGCAATGCCGGCTTCTGGTTCGGCGTCGTCGTCCGCGGCGACGGTGAACCGATCATCATCGGTGCCGACACCAATGTGCAGGAACACACGATCATGCACACCGATCCCGGCTTTCCGCTGACCATCGGCAAAGGCTGCACGATCGGCCACCGCGCTCTGCTGCATGGCTGCACGATCGGGGACAACAGCCTGATCGGCATGGGCGCCATCGTGCTGAACGGCTCCAGGATCGGCAACAACTCGCTGGTCGGCGCCGGCGCCCTGGTGACGGAAAACAAGGTTTTTCCGGACAATTCGCTGATCGTCGGCTCGCCCGCCAAGGTGATAAGGACGCTGGACGAAGCGGCGATCGAGCGGCTGCGCGTCTCGGCGGCCCACTATGTGGCCAATACCAAACGCTTCAAGGCCAAGCTCAACACAGTGTGACGGCGGCGGGCGGCAACTCCGCCTGTCTTCATCCGCGGCGGCTGTTCATCGCTTCACGCAACAGAAGGGCGCCCGCTTCGAAGCCGGCCTGGTCGGCGCCTTCCAGGGCCGTCTCATAGTCGTCGATGCGGGTCCTCAGCGAAGCGTCCGCGCCTGACAGGAGCAGCAGACGGATCGCCTCGGCGTCACGCCGGGACGCCGCATAGTGCAGGGGCGTCCAATCGTTCACGCCGCGCATGTTCGCGTCGGCGCCGTGCTCGAGCAGGATATGGATGACGTCCAGCCGGTCCGGCCGTTCCGTCGACAACGCTGCGATGATCGAAGGAAAGCCGGCAGGATCCTCGTAGTTCGGGTTCGAACCGGCATCGAGAAGCGCGGCGATGAACGTGGCCGGGCTCCAGTAGATCGCGTATTCTAGCGGATGGCCAAGCCCGAGTTCGAACGGCATCCTCTCGTCGAACCAGCGCGGCGAGCCGCCGAGCGCAACACCCAGGGCCGCGAAGTCTCCGGCCTTGAACGCGTCGTCTATGGCCTTGAACAACAGGTGGCGGGTGCCGCGATCCTCGGGGACTTCTAGCATTGGCTTCATCCGCAACGAACGAGCCATACTGCTCCCATCCGCCTCGGCGGGGAAGGCGTGCCGACCATGGCGCTTCGGCAGCGCAGCGCCGATTAGTTGCAGCCGGCGGGCGGCGACCGAAATGGCGGAGCCGACCCCGGGGACAGGGGCCGGCTCCTAAAACCCGGTCGTTGGGGAC